>CANOBT010000128.1 GCA_947564305.1 uncultured Lachnospiraceae bacterium
ATACATTACTCCAGGCAATCTGTCGTACAAATCGTACATACGATGAAGGAAAGACGTTTGGATTGATCGTAGATTATATTGGGATCTTTGATAATGTCGCAAAAGCACTGGACTTTGATGAAGGGAGTATGAAGAAGGTTATTTCCAATATTGAAGAAGTCAAGAAGCAAATACCAGCACTGCTCCGTAAATGTCTCAGTTATTTTATGGGCGTTGATCGTACGATTGATGGATGGGAAGGACTGATGGCAGCACAGGAGTGCATTTCTACGAATGCGGAGAAAGATAAATTCGCGGCAGACTATCAGGTATTAAATCGTGCATGGAACGCGGTATCTCCTGATCCGATGTTAAAAGCTATCCAGATAGATTATATTTGGTTGACTAAGGTTTACGAATCCGTGAAGCCTACTAACGGCAGTGGTGGACTTATTTGGGCGGCACTTGGTGCAAAGACGATGGAGATCGTCAACACGAATATGGATGTAGGAGCCGTTCATGAGGATGAAGAAATTCTTTCACTGGAAGCGGACCTGATTGATGCCTTTATTGAAAAACATAAAGGTAGTAAAAATGCTGCCAGGAAAGTTGAAATTGACCTGGTTGCAAGAATTCGCAAACATTCTGATGATCCGAAATTTATACGATTGGGTGATAAATTGGAGATGCTGCGTGAAAAACATGAACAGGGACTTATCAACAGCATTGAATTTCTGAAGATGTTGTTGGAGCTTGCAAAGGAAGCGGCACAGGCAGAGAAAGACGTTGTACCAGAAGAAGAAATTGATAAGGGAAAAGCCGCGTTGACTGAGCTTTTCAATGGAATAAAGAATAGTAGTACTCCAATTATCGTAGAACGTATTGTAACTGATATTGATGATATAGTTAAAATTGTACGTTTTGATGGATGGCAGAATACGACTGGCGGCCGTCAGGAAGTAAAGAAAGCACTTCGCAGTGTAGTGTGGGTTAAATATAAGATTAAAGACAAAGAGGTGTTTGATAAAGCTTATAGCTATATTGAGCAGTACTATTAAGAAAATTCGTGACGCATACAATATGGATCATGATAATGGAAAGATTTTGATTTATCAAAATGAAAAAGGCGATACAAAAGTAGATGTTTATTTTAACGGCGAATCTGTATGGATGTCACGAAGGAGTATAGCCGAGCTGTACCAGACATCATCACAAAATATTACAATGCATATAAAAAATATCTATAAAGACGGTGAATTGCAGGAAGAAGCAACTTGTAAGAATTACTTACAAGTTCAAAACGAAGGTGCAAGACATGTACAACGAACTTTAAAAATATATAACCTCCAAATGATTTTGGCAATAGGATATCGTGTCAGAAATTAGAAAAAAATGAAAAGGAAATATTTGATGAATTTCCGGAACCTCCTCTTACGTAACAGTAAATTTTTTAGTCCTAACTTGACGCCAGCCTATCGGTCGCAGTATGGGAGTGTGAATCCGACAGCGATCGTGGCTACGGCGGTGAGTACGGTGACGGCGGTGATGTTTTGTAAGGGAATGGAAGCGGAGAGTGTGAGAGGTTCTTCGCTTTTTTGTACCAAAGTATGTAGAAAAAGCTTCGGTGGCGTATTTTCTGTATTATAAGAATATTGTTAATATTTCTAAAATTTGTAAAAATGGATTAAATAGAATAAAAAAGGTTTAATTATAATATATAAGTGTTATAATAGATAAAAATGGGAAAGGAGAAGTTAAATGGGATTAAAAGCAGAAGATGTATTCAGACCAGGTGCATTTCCTGAATATACCTATATATCACGAAAATCCGCAGTTTCAGATTTACCATATGAATTCCGTTTGATGCAGGCAATAAAAGTGTCTGGGTTTCTAACTTCATTAGTGGGTCCTTCCAAGATGGGAAAGACGATTTTGTGCGAAAAGGTGATAGGATTTGAAAATATTGTGGAAGTTTCAGGAGCGGATTTTGGTTTAGAGACAGATTTTTGGAAAGTGGTTGCCGCAAAAGCGGGATTGGCTTATGAGGGACAGTTTTCTTCAGAAAAAATGATAGCTGATACAAAAGATAAATATTCGAAAAAAGAGACATATTCTTTGACAAAGGATAAAATTATCGAATATTACATAAGCGAAAATCTGATTCTGGTCATAGATGATTTTCATTATGCTCCAGAAGAAAAACGGATGCAGATTGCACAGCAGCTTAAGGATGCAATCAGGAGAGGATTTAAGGCGATTGTTGTTTCCCTGCCCCATAGGGCTGATGAGGCAATCCGGCGGAATGCAGATCTTTCAGGGCGGTTAAGTATGATCAACATGGAAGCATGGGAGGTAAATGATCTGAAAGAAATTGCAAAGGTGGGGTTTGAAAAGCTGAATATACAGATTGAAGAGGATGTGGCAATACAAATTGCGGTAGAAAGTTTATCTTCTCCACAGCTGATGCAGTATATTTGTTTAAACATATGTACGATTTTGGAAATGTCCGGGACAAATGACTGGTGTGTGAAACCAGAGATTTTGAAAACGGCATACCGGTATACGACTGCTAACTTTGAATATGGCGATGTGGTTTCCCTGATGCGAAAGGGGCCGAACATGAGAGGAAAAAGCAGAAACAGGTTCCGGGCAGATAACGGGAAGGAATATGATCTTTACGAATTGATTGTAAAATCTATTGCAGAGAATCCGCCTATTATGAAATTGGAATTTGAGGATGTCAAAGAGCGTATTTACCGTTTGATTGCAAATGATTGTAAAAAACCTACTCCGCAGGCCATCAAAGAAAGCCTGGCTAAGCTGCAGGAGTTATTGGATGGCCGGGAGGATATATTCAAAGTTCTTGATTGGAAAGAAGGAGTGCTGTATATTTTAGATCCTTTGTTTTTATTTTATTTACGATGGGGAGAGGCAGGAAATAAAGATGTTTAGTAATTCTGGCAGTATATCGGGGGCTATGGAACGATTAGAAGGTGCGCAAGACAGTCAGTCGTTTCGGTATGCGGTAAGTGCTTTGAGTGAGCAAATGAAAAGAATAGGAATGGATTCGAAGTATTTAATTGGTTTAGAAAAAAGAGCATATTATCTTCCAAATGAATATTCTGATAGGGATACAAAGGCAAAGATTGTGGAGGCTAAAAGAAGAGTAATAGAATATGTCAATGAGATTATGGATGTAGATGAAAATAGCAAACTGGTGCTGAGTGTGCTGGAGAATTTTTATCTGTTTCTGGAAAATCTTCTGGAGAGGATGCCTCATAAGAGCGGTGGTATTCAAAAAGAACAGCTAGAAGGTTTGAAAATAAAAAACGAGTACGATGTGCAGTATTTGCTGTATGCATACCTGAAGCCGCTCTATCCAATGGCAAGGGCAGAGGTAAATGAGGATACTGGATATGGTACAGTCAGGACAGATATATTATTGGATTCAGAAAATACTATTGAAGTAAAATGTACAAGAAAAGGGATGCGCATAAAGAAACTGATTGAGGAAATAGAGGCGGATATGGTGCATTACAGCGCAAAAAATATTTATTTTTTTATATATGATAAGGTGAAGCTGATTGAAAATCCTTATAATTTTAAGAAAACCTATGAAGAAAAGATAAAGGACAAGCAGATATATATTATTATTCATCAGCCCAAAATATTATAGATAATGTTTGTAAGAAAAGGGAGAAAATATAATGACAGATCAAGAATTTTTAAAATTATTAAAAGATAAAAAAGTTGCAGATGCGTATCAGTATTTTGATTCTAGTAGATATAAATTAGCATTAGCCAGAATCAGTTTTGATGCTTTAGATAAAATAGTAAATGATTTTTTTGAAATGGGAAAGAAGTTTAATGAAACATTCTTTTCCGATATGTTAGTGTCAGAAAAAAATATTATACATAGTGACACTGTAAATTTTTGTGGCATTGATATTGGAGTTTCAACGGCAATAAATAAACTAACAATGGAAATTCTTAGTTTGTTACATAACTTTTTTGACACTTTTGCTCAGTGGATTAATGCAGGCTTGCTTGGTGAAAATGCATTAGAGATAAATAAGGTAAATTTAAAGCGTGTAGAGAAAGAAATTAAAAGATATCCAGAATATTCGAGTAAATTTATCTCTGATTTTTGTGAAATTACCAGTCACTCAGAGTATCAGTATATTGCCGATTTTAATAATATCCTAAAACACAGAACGCAAATATATGTTCAGAATAGTATTAATCTGTTTACAGCAGAAGGAAGTGTAGCAATTCCACAATTCGAGAAGGATGGGAATCCACATAATAAAATGGAAGTTTTGTCTGTAATTGGATCAAGCTTGAAATTTTGCGAAAAGTTATTGTATGATTCTCAGCAATTTGTAGAGGTATATTATAAATCATCGGATTGTTTGTATACCTCACATAGGATTTATAATCCAAAAACATATTTAGGATTTGAATGTAAAGCTGACTTTAAGAATGGCAAAATGCCTACAATTCATTATTATTATATCGAAGTAGATTCTACAAATATTCTAAAGGAATATCAAGTTATGCTTGTGTACGATCATATGTCGAGGAAATCGTCAGATGAAAGGCGAATTGATGTTTATAATTCTCCATATCAGATTATAATGCTTCGAGAAAAAGGAAGTGGGCAAATTATAGGAATTATGAAACCAACAGATGGTGAGCCATATAGTTCAGAAATTCAGCATGGCTTGTATTATCGAAAGTATATTACACAGACAACAGATTTTGAACAAGAGATGTATTTGGCTATTTCTACAGGCGAATTTCAATATTTAAGATATCTTTCAGACGCTAAAGTGACATTTGGTCTAGACGAAAGTAATGTGTAATGGATGCTAAGATAGAATTTTGTAAAAAAACCAAGAATTTTTTAGTCCTATATTGACACCAGCCAATTTTCTAGGGCTGGGGTGGGCGGCTACTCCGGCGGGATTGAAGGCGATGGAGGAATTGGAGAAGCTGGAAGTAGAGAGAGGGAATCCGGCTTATGTATCTGGCGGCGGTTCCGGGATAGGAGTGGCAGGAGGAAAGAAAGAACGGATTGCAAGTAATGAGATGTGTACGTTTTTGATATTGAATATTTCATCGCTGCAGTTGATACCGGTTAATATGATTGCTTACCGCAGCCAGTATGGGAGCACGAGTCCAACTGCGGTGATTTCGCCCGCGATTCTGGTGGCATTCTTCAGTACGGTGGTTGTGGTGATATACTGTAGAATAATGAGAAAACGACAGAGAGTATAGAAGCTCTCTGTTTTTTGTGTATTGAGATTACTTATGTAGATTAAGAGCATATACCCGGAAAAATTGAATTAACCGTTCAATGATATCTATGGGAAACTAATGTATAATATTTTCGAAACAGGCTGTTTTTCGATAAAATAGCAGCCTATAAGAGCATTTAACACATCATGGAAAGGAGAACACTATGGGAATATTTATCCATTTGGAGGTCTCAAAAAGCGTAACGGAGGAAGAGTGGAGCAGGGTATATGAGGAATCGTTAGAACTTGTGAAAACTTTTCCGCTTGCGGAAAGGGGGACAATTTCTTATGCCGGGCAGCAGGTCACGTGTGCAGTGCGGACAGAGGAACGGGAAGTGCGCTATCGCAACGGTACAAAACGCGGCTGGTGCACAGAGATGGATTATGACACGTTAAATTGGGCAGAAGAGTATTGTTTGTTGAAAGATTTTGTTGACAGCGGAGACATAGATAGTGATGCTGGCGATGCAATGATGGGGGTGGTGCCGAACTGCACAAATTATGACTGGAAACAGGAAAAATTCAATCGTACATATTCACTGTGGGGAGCGAAAACACAGGGTGAACCTTATCATATGTATCTGTTGTCGATTGCCTGTATGATTGAAGACCGGTTGAGAGAAAAAGCGTTTACTTACGGGGATATTACACAGGGACAGTGCCGGAAGGCAGTAGAAATGGCGAACCAATACTTGAAAAAACCGATTCGGATTCCTTCGCGTTGTGACATGGAACGGCTATATAGACGTATTCAGCAATTGCCGATTGAGGAAAACGATAAAATGAAGGTATTTGAACACTTTTATCTAGGCGAGAAGGACAAAGCATTTTATAATTTTATGCAAAATCATTTTCACACACATGTCATACGAGCATATTGGGAAAACAAATTTGCAGACAGCAGAATCGGGACGAGGGGATTTGTAAAGGATTTAAAAGAATACCTGTTATCAGGAGCGGGACTAGAGGAACTTTGCGGCATTGTGAGCATGGAAGATAAGGAGGAAAATCCCCAGTATGAAAAGTTTATTTATGCAATTATGGATTCCAAACTTTATATAAAACAAAAAAATACCGAAGATTATCTGGATATACAACAGCAGGGAGAGCAGCCATACGGTATATGGACGCTGATGGCAGATTTTGCATATGGTTCTGCGCATAACCGAAAGGTGGAGCGCTATGTTCCGATTGAGGAAATCAGACAGACATTGAGGCGCGGGATAGGTGATAAATGCGATACCGATCAATATATAGATCAGTATCTTGAGAAGGAAGCGATAGTTCCTGAGATTAATGTCTATAAAGAAAATATTACAGAAAAGGAACTAGAGAAAATGGCGGACGCAGATGCAGCAGAAGTATTTACTCAGTTGATGAACAAGAAGATGGAGGAGATGCAGAATCGGCGGAAACAATATGATAATTTAGAATATGACGATTTGCTTAACTACGAAAAAGGCAGTACGAGTGCTCCGGCATTGAAAGAAGCAGTTGGAAAATCATTTCAATTTTATCATAAGATGACAGAAGAAAAACGATATACGGAACTGATGGAAGGCTCGCATGATGGGAGATGCATATTTTTGATTGAACAGAATGGGCAGCTTTTGCTTTGGGACAAGGACTGGATGGGGATTTTTTCAGATATAGAGCAACATCCGGAGTCTTATGAACGTTATTATCCAATGGTTCGTGTAAAGGCGGATGACAGAGGACTATACAGCCTGATCATGGCGTTTGTTTTAAATGATGCATTATATGAATCTGCAGAAGAATGGAGCAGGGAGTACGAATAGACGGAAATATAGAAACACGCCTATTTCCCTCCCCGCAGTATAACATTGGCGCAGAATATCCCGTTCCCGTAAAGGAATCGGCTATAGCCACCGTTTTTTTCTGCAATATGGCGTACCGATTGAAGGCCTATGCCTTCGCCGCGGCGTTTGGA
Source organism: uncultured Lachnospiraceae bacterium (assembly GCA_947564305.1). The sequence goes on from CANOBT010000128.1 coordinate 7,231, forward strand.
AGAGAGGAACACACCATCTTTCTCTTTAATCTCACCATTAAAGGCATTTTCTACAGACAGCAAGACCATATGATTGGAATGCAGGTGAGCCTGTACCTTGACCTGCCTTTTTTCAGGATCAATTTTGATGCTTGCTTCCAGTGCATTTTCAAGGAGATTGGAGAGTACGAGGCATAAGTCGATTTCCGGTACCGGAAGCCTATGGGGAAGGTCAAGCTCAAAAGTAAATGGAATATCCTGTTTTCGATATAGGAGCCCATAGTGGCCGGCTACGCTGTCCACTGCTGTGTTATCACACAGGCCGAGTTCCGCATCCGGAAGGCTGTCCTGTGCGTCTGCTAGGTATTTCGTTAAGCTGTCCCACGCTTCCTGCGCGGCAAGGGTTTGTAAGGTATTGAAGTGGTGGCGCATATCATGGCGAGCTTCACGGGTCTGTGCAATGGCAGTACGGAGGCTGTCGTACCGCGTCTGCTGCATGGAGAGGAATTGATTCTCCTGACGGAGCTGGTTGTTACGATTTAAGCTGGATGCCATGAGGTAGAAAAGCGCATAGAATAAAAGGAGCAGTAACAAGAGCACCAGGCTAAAGAGGATATAAAGCTGACGGAGTCGCCCCTGTTCCAAAATGTCTGGGTCCCTTGGTATCATGGCAAGGTTCAGACCGATAAATAAAAGCGGCAGAGCCCAAAAGACATACCAGGTTTGGGCAAAGGCTTCCTGCTCTAAGAGTTTCCTTACAGCATGGGTGGCAGGATACCATAATGCTGTTACAGATGCGCAGCATATCAGGAACCAGAATATAGCTGCACGCAATGGAAGAGGCGGTGCAGACTCTCCGGGGCAAATGATACTGGTTACACCAATGGCAGTACTGCCCAAGCAGGAAAAAGTGCCGCATATGGCAAGAAAAACGCTGACAGATTTCCAACGCGTGATTTTAAGAGTGCAGATATAGAAGATACCCATTATGGCAGCAGCAGGAAAGAATAAAAAGATAATTTTGAAATGAAAAAAGTAGCTTACAGCACCACCTGTAAGACAGAGGAGGATGGTTAGCGGAACCGTTATCGCTGTCAGTTTCGCAGGATGTATCCGCAGATATTGCTGCATGGGTAAGTAGGCAAGCAGCATGCCTGGCAGAAAAATCATAAGTTCCAGTGTAGGGATAAGGAATTCCATCATGCTTTAAGTCCTCCTTCCAAAAAGAAAGTCACCGAAAGCCAACCGTGCAGATTTGGCATGGTTGCGGCTGACGGGGATTCGCTTTCCATTTTTCAGTATAAAATCAATGCCGTCAAAATCTTCCACATGTTCCAGATTGACAATGATGCCGCGATAGCATACGAAGAAACGTCCGTCCGTAAGATTGGCGGTAAACTCATGAAATGTCTGACGTGTTATAATTTTTTCTCCGCTTGTCCGGTGAATGTGTATCTGGTGCTGAAAATGCTCAGCATAGAGAATCTCCCGAAAACGGAGACGGATTGTTCCGCCAATAGCTTTCAGTTCGATATATCTGTCTTGTGAGGGAAGCAGTTTTGCGATTTCGTCAAACAGGGCAGTAAGCTCATCGTCTGTATATGGCTTTACCAGATAGTGGAATGCTCGGACACGAAAACCATCCAGGGCATGATCTGTGGACGTGGTGGTGAAGATCAGCAGGCAGTCCGTATCGAAGCGGCGTAGAGCTTTGGCTGTATCTACCCCATTCTCATTTTGCATATAAATATCAAGGAATACCAGATCAAACTTTTCTATTTGGGCAGCAAAAAGGAAGGCAGCACCGGATGCAAAATCAAAAATTCTGGCATCAAGGGAAATTCGGTTAAGCTGTGAACTCAGCCTGCCCTTTAAGATTTCCCGTTCTGATGCAATATCTTCTATAATGGCAATCCGCATGGAAATGCCCTCCTTCACTCAATAGTTGCTGCTGTTTACAGCAGGCCATGAATTGTATTTAATATTCCATACTATATCATAGCATAAGATGATAGAAAAAATAGGATTTTCAAGGTACAGCTTGTGTCGTTTTTTTACAATTCGTGCATACTTATGGAAAAAATTCGTATATTTTAAGCAAATACTTTCTAGGACTCTGGTAAAATCTTTTGCCGGAAAATGCGGATTTATATTGCTTATCGTAATAAGATTCGATAAAATATTAGAAACGTATTGGCTGTGGGATTGAATAATGAGATGAAAAAGCAATTTCCGGAATTGTAGAAGGGCAGGGGAGAAAATACCATGAATGAAATAATATTTTACGGACTATCATCTGAGGAAGAGAAGAAGCGGGTTCTGGCGCAGCTTCAGATTGCCGCATGGATGGGGCTGATTTCTTCCTCGAATCTGGATGCAGTGGAAGAGCGAAGAAAGCAGAAAAACGAGGAGATAGACAGGCAGCTTGCAAAAGGAGAAGTGGTATTTGGCCTGACACATTATTCACCTGCTATGTATCTGCAGTATGAACTGACTCGCTTTAAATTGGAGTATACGGTTTATACGGGAAAACAGGTAGGGAACTATCCTTATCGGGAAATCACAGAGGCGCAAAAACAGGTTTTTTATGAGGAAAATCGGGATTTATTTACCAGATATTTTGGTGACAGCTTTGAATACAGGGAAGTGAGCATGATCATTGAAAAGAGATTGAGAGAACAGGAGTATGAAGATTTGATTTGCGAGCTATGTGATGTGACGGCAGTGTAAAGTATCGTATGAAAAAAGATGCGGGTAAGCAGGCAATTAATCTCCAAGGCAGATTGGTTACAAATGATGGAGAAAAATGGTGAAAACGGAATAGGAGGATGGGGATATTGGGAATCATGATGGAATATCTGCGTGATTTGAATTTTGTATCAATAATGCTTCGAATTATTCTGTCCGTTCTTATAGGAGGAGTTCTTGGCATCGAGCGGGGAACAAAGAACCGCCCTGCAGGACTTCGGACGTATATTCTTGTGTGCCTGGGTTCTGCCCTGGTGATGATGACAAACCAGTATGTATATATTACATACCAGACTGGCGATCCGGTGCGTCTGGGGGCGCAGGTCATCAGCGGGATCGGTTTTCTAGGTGCAGGAACCATTGTATTGACCGGAAGAAATAAGATTATGGGAATCACCACTGCGGCAGGGCTTTGGACAGCGGCTTGCTGTGGTCTGGCAATTGGAATTGGATTTTATGAGGGTGCGGTTTTAGGCGGTCTGGCCATTGCATTCACCGTGTCTGGTCTGTTAAGGTTTGATATCTGGATTCGAAAAAAATCGAGATATCTGGATTTGTATATTGAATACAATGTGGAAAAAGGTGCCTTTGGCGAATTTCTGCAGTATGCCAAAGAGCATCAGATGGAGGTAGGGAACATTCGGGTAAATAAAGGGTTCTTCGGGTATGAACGAGATGGAAAGCCTAGGACGCTCAGCTATACAGTGACAGTTTCCAGCCAGACACATCGTACCCATGCGGAGATTATTGAAGTGCTGGCTCATGAGAAAGGAGTACAGTTTATTGAGGAACTGTAAAAAAGATATGATGAGAACATTATCCAGGAGTTATTATGTTAGTTCAGTAAATGGAGATGACAAGAACGACGGGAGCAGGGAGAAACCTTTGGCGACGCTTTTGGCAATCAATCAGATACAACTGCAGCCAGGGGACCAGGTGCTCTTGGAAAGAGGTTCTGTATTCCGTGGGCAGTTTCTGCATCTGTCGGCATGTGGAACCGTAAAAGAACCGATTTTGATTGGAGCTTATGGAGATGGGCAACTTCCGAGAATTGAAGCCATGGGACAAGGAATCTGGTATCAGGATTATGGGACAGAATTGGATTCGCCGACACATACCAGGGCGGGCTATGTTTCTTCCGCAGTACTTCTCTATGACTGTGCTTATCTTACCGTACAGGACATTGCCATAACCAATCAAGGGGAGATAACAGGGGAATGTTATGAGGCTCCCCACAAAATGAATCGTACCGGTGTTGCGGTGGTGGCAAAAAACAGGGGAACTTTGCGGGAGCTCCATCTCGCAGGATTGGAGATACGAGACGTCAATGGAAATGTTTATGACAAGCATATGAACAATGGCGGGATTTATTTTACCTGTCTGAGACCAGACAAAGAGGAAGTGACAGGCGCTGCCAGGTATGAAGGGGTCAGTGTTACGGGATGTCTGGTACAGCGGGTGAGCCGCTGGGGAATTGCTGTCGGTTACAGTTATAAATGTAAGGAATTTATGAAGGCGGAACTGGAGGAAGAACTTTTTGAAAAGTATGGACATCGGAACATCCAGATTGCGGATAATTATGTGAAAGAGGCAGGAGGGGACGGCATTACGGTCATGTATGCCCTGCGGCCTCTGGTGGAGCATAATACGGCGGATTCCTGTGCGGGTGAGATGAACGACCGTGTTTACAAATATCCTCTGGAACGTATGGGAAAGGTTGCAGCGGGAATCTGGCCGTGGAAATGCAAGGATGCCTTATTTCAATATAATGAGGTGGTGGACACCCGGCTCAATCAGGATGGCATGGCTTGGGATGCGGATTCCGGTGACGGGACCATTTATCAATATAATTACAGCCGGTTAAATGAAGGCGGATGTGTGATGTTTTGCCTGGAGGAGGCGGTCCACAATACGTTTCGCTATAATGTAAGCCAGGATGATCTGGGGGGAACCATCAGTCCGTCCATGAATCCGGATGCTTATCTCCATCATAATACTTTTATTAAGAGAAAAGGCGTTCCATTTGTAAGAGAACGAATGGACGGGGGCAAGTTTGTGGAAGAGGAGAATGTGATTCGGGAAATATAAAGTTTCTCCAATATACGTCTGTTGTGGATGGATTTTGTGTGATAATGGGAATTTTGATAAACAGAGAGCTCTACTGAGGAGCTCTCTTGTGATATTTCCAGAAATCAATGGTTTCCTGCAGGTCGGCTTCATCCTCAAAAAGGTCCAATTCTTTTGCAATTTCGATTGCAAAATCTACATAAGCATTTGGTAAGGCAGTGACTACATGACGGTCGTTTACAATATCCAGATCAGTGGAGTGTGTTGATTTTATTCCAGTTAGTATCCCGGCATGGTCCAGCAGTTCTGTACCGCCGCAGATTCCGCCGATCAGGACCTGCCTTTGTTTCAGCTTCTGTAGGTAGACTTTCGTTTCGTATGTATCAATATGGGAAATATCTCCGCCTGGGATAATGAAACTTCGTATTTTCTCAGGGTTGACATCCTTTAATGACATATCTACATTTACAGAATACCCTTCCGCTGCTTGGATGGGGTTTCCGTCCAGAGAGCAAAAAATCATTTCGCACTCAGTCAGACTCATAAAATAATTCAAAATAGCAATTTCATAAAAACAGCTTGTATTGTATAAAAGAAAAACATCTTTCATGTTGTGGCCTCCTAACTTGAAAAAGTTTAGATTGATTATATGCTATTTATTATAGAAAAAGTGATGTGAAATAGCAATGTATTCCCTGTATTTTTGTAGCAAAATTGCAATTGACATAAAAGCATAACCCTGCATATAATGATAATAACAAGCAGATAACAAAAAAGTGATATAGAAAACCTGCCAGCGGCAGGTTTTCTATATGCCAAAATATCTGGAGAACAAACTTAGTAGTAAGATTTCTAAAAGGGAGAGCTTACACAGATTACGGGAAAGCCGGTAAGAAATCTGCAAAGCAGATTGGCTGCAAAATGAAAGAAGGAAGTTATGAAAAGCATAAACAAAAATCAATTATTATTTGATAATAAGGAACTGGTAGTTTTAATCATTCCGTTGGTTATCGAGCAATTACTGGCAGTGCTTGTCGGTATGGCAGATTCGATTATGATTGCCAGTGTCGGGGAGGCGGCTGTGTCGGGAGTATCTCTGGTAGACCAGATCATGGTTCTGCTTATCAATATATTTTCAGCGCTTGCTACAGGCGGAGCGGTGATTGCCGGACAGTATCTGGGACATAAAAGGAAGGAATCAGCATGTGAGTCAGCGAATCAACTGGTCTGGTTCGTTACATTATGTGCGATTGTGATTACAGTAATCGTGTATGCGGGGAAATATGTCATTTTGCACGGTGTGTTTGGACAGATTGAGGCAGATGTCATGCACCATGCGGATGTATATCTGATGATTGTGGCCATGTCAATTCCATTTATCGCCATGTACAACGCAGGGGCAGCAGTCTTTCGCACGATGGGAAATTCCAAGGTTTCTATGGGGGTATCCATTATCATGAATATCATCAATGTGGGCGGAAATGCTATTCTGATTTATGGGCTTCACATGGGAACGGAAGGTGTTGCAATCCCGACGCTGGTATCAAGAATGGTGGCAGCAGTGATTATCATTGTACTGCTGTGCAACCAAAATCAGGAGATTCATATAAAAAGAACATGGCGTTATCGGATGAACTGGGGGCATGTAAAGAAAATTTTAATGGTCGGGGTGCCGAACGGCTTGGAAAACAGCATGTTCCAATTAGGGAAGATTCTGGTATTAAGTTTGGTATCCTCTTTTGGAACCTATGCGATTGCAGCAAATGCCGTGGGAAATGCGATTGCAATGTTCCAGATTCTTCCGGGAATAGCGATTAACCTGTCTGTTACGACTGTCATTTCCAGATGCGTCGGGGCGGGAGATTATGAGCAGGTACGGTATTACAATAAGAAACTGATATTGATTACACATGCCGGAATGGCAGTTATGAGTCTGTGTGTGTTTGCATTCCTCCCGTTGATTTTACGCGCATATCATCTGTCGGATGTGACAGCAGAGGCGACCCGGCAGATTATCTATTTCCACGGAATCAGTGCGATTTTAATCTGGCCATCCTCATTTACATTGCCGACGACCTTCCGGGCTTCCGGAGATGTGAAAGCGTGTATGTACATTTCCATGATTTCGATGTGGGTATTTCGTGTGGCGTTCAGTTTCCTGTTGGGAAAATATATGCGGATGGGCGTATTTGGTATCTGGGTGGCAATGGTGATTGACTGGGCGTTTCGTGCAGTTTGCTTTTGGATTCGATATTTTAAGGGGCATTGGAGAAGGAAGGCTTTGGTGTGAGAAGCGAGTGAGGGAAGCTTTGTTACAGTACACAGCAAAGAAAGTTGTGCACTGTAACGAGGCTTTTATTATATGGAATCATGTTCTAAAGTATTGAATTACCTTACTGTGTGAAATATAATAATAGCTATAAATGAGCAAATTTAAAAAATTGCACAATGAACCTACGCAACTAAAGTCAATACTTCCTCAAAAAGGATATGCCTTGCTCCGCACTGGTAGATGAAACGCAACCGTTCTTCCTGGATATGACTATAGATATATGCATAGCCATCTTCGAAAGACATGGCTTCACCACAGCCAGTACACGCGATCAAATGTGCCAGCGACATCAGCAGCCAGTACCTCCTGATTCCTTTTGAGGAACGGATCTGGTATCTGTCAAATGCCAGTTTGTCCTTTGACTGACGGAAGAACACCTCAACCGGCCACCTTTCCACATAGTTGTCCAGAATCTCCTGAGTGCTTAAAGAAACGTCTGTGCTGATAAAAGCACGCAGGGCTTTGGGAGCATGGAACGCCTCCTTCGGGTAGCTGATCAGTACCACTGCGTTTTCAATACCGTTGAGGCTTCCTTCATATCGATAGACATAATAACTCCGACTGCCAACTGTCACGAGGATGACACTCGCATCTGTCTTCCGCAAATGAAGAGCAAACTCACTGACTTTCTGCTTAATGCCGCAGGGATACAATACCCGGTTTGTCTTCAGTGCCCCAATGGAATAGAAGCCCTTTTTGATAAAGGCACCCATGATATCGCCACATGTATACCAGCTGTCGCAAAGGAAATATGAAACCACTGGCGGCACGGGCAGTTCATCGGCAATCTCCTGCACAATCTTTACCTTTGATCTGGACTTGTCGTACATGACGATGGCATAATTAAGGACAATGCCATTGCAGGAGAGCATGACAGCCACAGCCTGATGTCCATAATCCTGCTTTCCCTTGAGATGGGACTGGTGAAAATACGCATCTTCAATCGGGTGCAGAGCCTGTGACGAAGGCTTTGTTTTAGAAGAGATGGTATCATCCACAATGCAGAAGACGGGTTTGCCAGACTGCCGGGCTTCCTTATAGATAAGCTGGATGACAGTAGTTTTGAGTATGTCTTCCAACTTGGAATCGTCCCATTTTCCTTTATTAAGGAAATGGGCAACCGTAGTACGGTGGCAGGGGCTGTATTTTTCAAAATTAATGGTTTTCCCATGATATCCAAGAGAAAAGACGGATATCAGAATGGCCATGATATGTTTGATGGTCGTTTGTGTAAAGAGGCGGCATAAACTTAATTTTTTAAAGCAGTTGTAAAGTAACTCTGAATGGTATATACTGTTTTCTATAAGACATCATCCTTTG
>CANOBT010000129.1 GCA_947564305.1 uncultured Lachnospiraceae bacterium
GCGTTCAACTTACCTGACTTTCCCTTTTCCTGCTTTTCTTCGTATACAGGAACATATCAACAATTTACTTTTATGTTAGTTTCATTTGGGGAACATATCTATTCGCATGATACCAAAAGTTATCTTACTCAAACTTCCCACATCAAAAAAGGGATTCTCACATTGAAAAATCAATATATTTTTAGGGGAGATTGCAGGAGCGTTAATTCAGAAAAAGGAGGCAAAATGAAATATTCCACACGATCGAGCGACGCTGTACACATTATGATCTTTATCCACCAGCATGACAGTAGTACGATTACGAGCGCTGATATTGCAAAAAGCATCCAGACAAATCCATCCTACGTGCGCCAGATTATGGCGCAGCTAAAAGCTGCCTGTATACTCCTAAGCTCCAAAGGGCAGGCAACCCCGCAGCTTGCAAAAGCAACTTCGGAAATCACTCTGCCAGAGGTCTATAAAGCCGTGGAAAAAGAAAAGCCGCTATTGCACCTGGATACCCACACCAACCCGGAATGCGGAGTCGGTGTCAACATCCGGCTTGCTTTATCAGACTTTTATGCACAGATTCAGAAGGACTCAAAGGAAAACCTCCTGCATAAAAACGCTACAAAATTGCCAAAGCCAGAGACTGACTTTCTGCCGGTCCCTGGCTGTGGCTTATCCGGATTTCATTCTTCCGGGAAAATAATCTTGAATACAAAGAAGAAAATGACCATGGATACGCCGCCTGTGATGACTGTTACCAGGATGTTATAGACAGCCGGCCCAACATAGGCCACCGCAATGGGCATCCACAGATTATTAAATCCATTGCAGATCAGGGAGATGACTACCCAGGCAATCAGATACCACACCGCCTGATACACCACATTTCCGTGACTTTTGAACGTGATATTTCTCTGTAAAGGAAAATTGATGCACTGAGCCAGGAAGGAGCCTGTTTCATAGCTGATAAAATAGCCCAGGCCGCCTCCGATCTTCACTGCCCCTGCAGCATCTTTCAATACCTGATATCCCAGAAGGCTCCAGGTAAATTCCACTCCCAAAATTTTCACTGGTATCCGGGGCCACATAAATTTCATGGCAGCAAATTTCATTCCCAAAATTCCCGGCATAAAAGTAAATACCAGATACTGAAATACCGTCACTCCCGTACTGAATATAAGAAAATAAAAAATCTGATACAGCCATTTTGCCAGTCCTGGATGCTTACCTGCAAAACCGCCCCAGATACTGTTCCATTTTCCTGCAATTCCTTCCATTTTTTCACCCGCCTTCTGCTTTTCCTCTATTCTGTCATTAACTTTTTCTCATATGCTCTGTTGGCTCTGGCATTTCGGAAATAACCGCCTATGATTTTTCCAAGTCCCCGGAAAAAATGCCCGTTGACTGCCAGTACCATTCCATCCACCATTTCCATGCTGACCGCTCCGTTTGTCATCTTTGCGATGCCCCTAAAAGGCATATTGTAAATAAACAGGATATTCAGATCCGGCTTTCCCTTTGCTTCACTTTTTTTCTTCATGGCAGTCAACCGACGGTATATCGCTCTGGCCAGCCAGCTTTTTGCGTAATACATCTGACAGATGGCGTCATTTCGTCCCAGTTCTCCGCTCCAGCTTCCGTCCGGAATGGAATGCCCTAAGAGCTTTGTATATTCTGCATCTTCTACCTGACGAATTTTTCCGGTATAGTAAGAAGGCAGTTCTTCCTTTGTGCATGGGTTCGTTTTAGTTGTGCCTGTTATGCTGACGCTCCCGGTCAGACGGATATCCATTACGCTGGCTCCCACCATAATGCGGTAAGAACCGCCCTCCGTCTCCCATCCGCCGGTCTTCTCATTCCAGTAACGAAAGGTTTTGTTATCAAAGGAGATGGAAACTTCCCGGCTTTCTCCCTTTTTCAAAAAGATCTTGACAAATCCCTTCAATTCCTTCTCCGGGCGGAATACTTCTGCCCCCGGCAGTCCCACATACACCTGTACCACCTCGGCTCCGTCCATCTCCCCGGTATTTGTGACAGTGAGCGTGACGCCTTCTGCCGTTACCTTCAGATTGGAATATGCAAATTCTGTATAAGAAAGTCCATGACCAAAGGGATATTGTACCGCTGCCTTTGCCGTATCGTAATAACGATATCCCACATAGATACTTTCCCTGTACTCCGCAGTACGCTCCTTACTGGGGAAATAGTGGAAAGCCGGCGTATCTTCATAGCGCAGCGGATAGGTTTCATTTAAGCGCCCGGATGGATTGGCTTTTCCTGTCAGCAGATCCAAAAGAGCGCCTGCGCCTGCCTGACCGGTGAGATATCCGTGCAGGATTGCTTTACAGCAGGTATGCCAGGGCATTTCTACTGCGGAACCTCCGCTTAAAATCCCCACAATATTGGGATTTACCTGATACAGTTCTTTTAAAAGCCGGATCTGATTTTCCGGTATTCGCATATGGCTCCGGTCCAGTCCCTCGGATTCGCTGAGCTCATCCAGCCCAAAGGCATAAATGACCACATCCGCCTTTTTTGCCAGCTCTACCGCTTCTTTCAACTGTTCTTCATCCGGTTCGCCGTTTCGCTGGCAGCCCCTGGCCATGCCGACCACCTGCAGATGATAATTCTCTACAGTCTGTGCCAGTGCCTCTACTTTCGTAGGATTCACCATAGAAGAACCGGCGCCCTGGTATCTGGGCGTAAATACAAAGTCGCCAATCAGAGCTGTCTTTGTCTTTGATTTCAAAGGAAGAATATTCCCCTCATTCTTCAGAAGCACCGCACTTTCCACGGCTGCTTTTTTTGCCAGTCTGTGATGAGCTTCCTGGTCAAAACCGGCATCCGGCAGAGCCGATTTTTTCAACGTCAGAATGGCGTCCAGCAGATCGTCCACACACGCATCCAATTCTTCCGTATCCAGTGTTTGATTCTCCACTGCCCGCAGAATCTCCCTGGCGGAGTCCAGGCCGGGGGCGGGCATCTCCAGATTGGAGCCGGCTTCCACACCTTTTACATGGTCATTGCTCCCGCCCCAGTCTGTCACCACGAAACCGTCAAATCCCCACTCGTCACGAAGGATCTCTTTCAGCAGATGCCGGTCTTCATTGGCATAGACGCCGTTGATCTTATTGTAACTGCTCATAATGGATTTGGCATGGCCTTCTTTGACAGCAATCTCAAATCCGGTGAGATAAATCTCCCGCAGCGCCCGCTCATCCACCACAGAATCCATGGACATACGCCGCAGTTCCTGGCTGTTGGCCGCAAAATGCTTCAGGCAGGCATAGACGCCCTTTTTCTGGATTCCTCTTACATAGGCGGCTGCCATCTTGCCGGACAGATAAGGATCTTCGGAAAAATACTCAAAATTACGTCCGCACAAAGGACTTCTTTTGATATTTAATCCCGGACCAAGAAGTACATTCACCTCCATGGCTTGGGCCTCCTCTCCCAGAGCTTCCCCGATCTCTTCTCCCAGCTGTTCATTCCAACTGTTGGCCACCGTCGCCGCCGTGGGAAAACAGGTTGCTTCCAGAGAAGCATTCAGCCCCAGGTGATCGCCGGCTCCCGCCTGCTTGCGGATTCCGTGCGGCCCGTCAGACAGGAAAATGGAAGGGATTCCAAGACGTTTCACTTCCCGTGTTTCCCAGACCGTCCGGCCGCTTAAAATTGCAGCTTTTTCTTCCAGTGTCATCTGATCGATAAGCTCTTTGTGTTTCATCTTCCTCTCCCCTTCTCTCATCACCTGAGACTGCGGGCAGGCGTACCCGCCCGCAGAATCCATGTTACATTTCTTTTTTCCGTTTTTGATATCCTTTTATGATAACAATTTCCAGAGCCAGCAGTCCCAGAGCCAGAACTGCATCCACAGCGATTGCCGCCTTTTTCCAGCCTTCCATGCTCACATTTACGTTATCGCCGTCATAGGCCCAGCTGCTTACTACCGTATACATGACATTTTTGCAGGCGCCTCGCATCTGAAGAACCGAAGTGGGATGGCTGGGGTCTGCCACATTGTTTTCCTCTCCGTCAAAGGTAGAGAGCATGGCATCCACGCCGTTTGCCAAAGCAGCATCTGCGTTCATAAAACCATGTCCGTTGTTGCGGAAGAAATCGGTCAGCGCCATTCCGCGGAATCCCCATTCATCCCGGAGAACCGTATTTAAAAGGCCGCTGTTTTCTCCGGTCCACTTATGTCCCAGAAAACTCCAGGAAACCATAACGGCATTAGCTCCGCCCTCTTTTACAGAAATCTCAAAAGGCTTTAAGTAAATCTCACGGATAGCCTGCTCGTTGGACCACACGCTTACCATTTTTCCGTTGCCTTCATACAGGGCGTAATGCTTGATGTAAGAATATACTCCATATTCCATAGCTCCGGCCACGGCGTTTGCACCCATCTGTCCGGCCAGTACGCCGTCCTCGGAAAAATACTCATAATTGCGGGCGCCAAAGGGCGTTCTGTGGGTATTCATGCCTGGTGCATACCAGCCGTGGGCGCCCATTTCCTGACTCATCTTGCCCATGCTCTCTCCCCATGCCTTCGCCATCTCCTTGTTCCAGGTCGAGGCAATCACTACCTCAATGGGGAATCCCATGGAACCCACACCGGTAAAATTATTGTTGATGGCCGCCGGTCCGTCAAAATCCAGGGTTCCCACTTTCCCTACCGACTCCATGGCTCCGGTCTGATATCCTGCCATGGCGATCATCTCCGCCATCTCGTCTACTGTCAGCTGATCCAGAAGCGTTTCCCACCTTGGATCGTCATAATCCGCTCCTCTAAGGTCAGCCAGTTTCATACCGTTTTTCGCGCCGGTAACAGGCATAGTGTCATTGTCATTCAGATACGTCCGTTTATCAAAATTGCTGTTCAGATGGTATTCTGACACATAAGGTTCTTCCAACTCTGTTGTAACCGGAGCTTTCGTTGCTTCTGCCAGATTTGCGAATCCATCTGCTCTGGACAGGTAGGTCACATCGCCTGCCGCATCTTCAAATACATTCACTGCCGCTATTTCGTCAGATGCTCTTTTGTTATCTCCATGATAGACGATTGTCTGGTCAACCGTATAGGTTTTCTGATCCAGAATGGTATGGGAATCGCTGTTGACAGACAACAGATATTCTCCTTCTTCCAACACATAGGCTTTTTCTTTCTGGTAATCATAGGAAGCCATATCTTCGATGGCAACCGTCACGGTTATTGTCTGGGACTCGCCCGGCTCCAGCAGATCGGTCTTTGCAAAATCTGCCAGATTCACGGACGCCTTTTCAATTCCCCCATTGGTATAAGGCGGATGGTAATAAAGTTCCACCACATCCTTGCCTGCAGTATTTCCGGTGTTGGTCACAGTTACATCTACGGAAAGCTCTCCGTCCTGTTCTTTCAGTTCTCCCATCTTCTGTTCAAATGTAGTATAACTTAAGCCATAGCCAAAGGAATACTGCACAGCCTTGTCGTAGTCCAGGATGCCTTCTTCCGCCGCAGTTTCATAAAAACGATAGCCTACATAGATTCCTTCTACATAATTCGTGAAAGAGGGTGCATATATCTGGGGCGTTCCGGCGTTCATGCCCTCCACCGCCAAGTCTGCCAGATTAGAATAATCTCTTTTCTCTCCATTGTTCCACCAGGGCGCTGCAGTCATATCGTACATAAAGGTATCCGGCGTCCTTCCGGATGGACTGATCTCTCCACGGAAGATCTTCCCCAGGGCATTGAATCCCACATTTCCGGTTCCGGGGCACCACACCACTGCTTTGATGGATTCATATTCGTCCACAAATCCAAGTTCAAACTGGTTGGCGCCGTTGTAGAGAACAACAACCTCTTCAAAGTTGGAACAGACAAGCTCCACCATATCTTTTTCCGTCTGAGAAAGGGTCAGATAATGCTCTCCATCCGGAAAGTCCTTGTATTCTGTTGAATTATCGTCATAAGATGCCCTGCTTACATCCATAGGAATGTCATTATGGCCTTCTCCCGCTTTTCGAGAAAGAACGATGACTGCCACATCGGAAAAATCTCTGGCGTTCTGCAGTAATTCTTCACTGTAAGAAGCCGCTGTCGGCTCCGGCAGTGTCCAGCTCTGCTTCTGGATCGACATCTCCGGCTTGTCAGAACCGTAACTGTTATAAAAATCAACCAGTTCCTGATTCACTGCAAATCCTGCATTTTCCAGTCCCTTTGTCAGACTCACGATTTCGTACAGGTCATTGATGCCGCCGGAGCCGGCTCCCCCATAGGCCGGGTTGATGGATTCCCACCCGAACAGGTTCAGGTTCTCTACTCCGTCCAGGGGAAGAAGTCCGTCATTTTCCAGAAGGACGATTCCCTCTTCCATAATCTCTTCTGCTGTTTTTGCAGCTTCTGCGTTCGTTTCCTCGTTTACAGTTCCATTACCCATGGCCAGGCCAATCAGGGTAGACATTGGCCCAAAGCAGATCATATTTACGCAAATCACGATGGCCAGCAGCACGGCCACTGCGGCTTCTCCTCTCACCAGAAACTTCCGGCTTTTTGACATGTTACGGCTTACAGCTATTGCTGCGATGCCAACCACCAGTGCGGTTATGATTCCTATGATATAGGGCTTGCACAACTGAAGGACGGCAAGGACATCTTCCATTTCAACACTGATCATTTCTTCTCCTCCTGATTTCATTTCTTTTCGTTTTCATCCGCATCCGTCTGGCCAGTTCCCGGCTGCTTTTCATTCAGTGAGGTTACTATATCACTTATTCCTGTTTTGTGCGTGCTTTGGCATAAGATGCAGATATACGGCATGAAATGCAGCTCTCTTTTTCTCTGCAGGCCGAATGAAAACAAAAACCCAGAGGCTGCATCAGTCTCTGGGCATTAAAATCTTTAATTCAAACCAGTTATTTTCCTGTGAAATATCCGCACTGCCTCCATATTTTTCAGCTGCGGCATAGATGCTGCGAATCCCAAAACCATGGTTTTTTCTGTCTGCTTTTGTGGTAGCAATCAGCCGGTTTTCATCTTTTACGATTTCTTCTTCGCAATAATTTTCTATTTTTATAAAAACAAAACTCTTTTTTGCGGAAACCGACACATGAATCAGCCTTTTTTCTTCTTCCGGAAGCATAATTACATGCTCAATGGCATTATCCAGGGCATTGCCGAACATGGAGCAGATATCGGTTACATGCATGAAATCCAGCAGTTTTCCATCTGCGACACAGGTAATCTGTATGTTGTGCTTTCTGCAGTGAAAGGCTTTTGCGGCAAGAATCGTGTCCAGTACCTGGTTTCCGGTTTTATTCATGGTTTCAAAGGCACGAACCTCTTCCTCCATGGCATCCAGCCATTTCCTGCGCCGTTCCTCGTCCGTTTCTGCCCGGAGTGCGGTAATCTGATGTTTCAGATCATGATATTTCAGATGAATCAAATCCAGGCTGTCCTGATAATTGCGGTACTGGTCATACTGGCTCTTCAGAACTGCATTCATGGCAGACAGTTCATGCTCCGCGATATATTCACAGATCCGGCTCTGATACACATACAGGACCATCATTCCCCCGAAATCAACCAGTGTCCGGATCGTAAAGATGTCTGCCCGGAAATCACTGGTAAAAGGAATGCCGCTGTATACAAAGCTCAGATTGCTGAAAGCAAAAATACAAACCACAATGCCCGTTGCCGCCAGCCCCTCTTTTACGGTCAGCTGCCGGATATATTCCTGAGTCAGAAACGGACGTTCCAGGCGGATTGTAAGCCAAAAACAGGCAAAATAGATGAGCGCAAACAGGAGAATCTGCAGCCAGAAACACCCATAGCCGCCTGCCTGAAAGAAGGTGAATATCTGCCAGTCCAGAGAAGCCGTAAATTCCGCCAGCAGAAAAGCTCTCGCACAACAGTACCATGCGCCATACAGAGACATCTCCCCGCCCCACAGCAGATAGAAAAACATAATACCTGCGGCGGCAGCCATGCAGGGATTCCAGAAAATAATCGGAACGTTGGCAGTAGCCACCAGAAATACAATCTGAACCGCCAGAACAAGGCTGCTGACCAACCAGAAGGAAACGGACTTCATTTTTTCTTTTTTGAGCAGATACAAATACGCTGCGCAGGCTCCCCACTCGGCAATCGCCGTACAGATCCTTGGTATATCCTGATAGAATTCCATCTCCTTACCCCTCATTCATGTACTGGATCAGACATTCCATAAACGCCTTTTTCTTCATCCGGCTGATGGGAATCTTCTCTCCAAATACGACGCAGTCATTCCCGGAAACACCGTCTACCCGGCGCATATTGACCAGATAGCCTTTCCCACAGCGGAAAAATCCATGTTTTTCTACGGATCCCTCCAGTTCTTTCAGCGCTGCCCTCGACAGAAAATCCCCCTTTGTCGTCCGGTATCTGGCATTGTGTCCCTGGCTTTCGATGTAGTAGATATCAGATACCATTAACTTCTGAACCCCGTCTGCGGTCGGAACCATGATGCAGGGTTCCTCCTGTTTTTTCAGCCGTCCTATGGCTTTATCCAGCTTTTGGGAAAATGCAAAATACTCTACCGGTTTTAACACATAATCCATGGCGTCTACTTCATACCCTTTTACTGCGTATTGGGTCATGTTGGTGATGAACATGATGATTACTTCATGATCCAGTGCCCGTATTTTCTCCGCCGCAGTCATACCATCCATAAACCGCATCTGGATGTCCATAAGAATGATATCAAAATCTCCCTTATAATTTTCTGTAATGTCTTCCCCGTCTGAAAAGATGGTTATCTTTATCTGTTTCTTCCGTTCTTCTTCATAATGTTTGACAAACTGCTGAAGCTGCTGCACATACAATGGCTCGTCTTCCACTATAGCAATATGTATCATATCATGTGCACCTTCTCTCTTTATTACTGCCTGTAATTATAATATCTCTTTCCATAATAACATATCATGTACTTTATATAACTGCAATTACAATATAAAGATATCATGAATATGTTCTATTTAACCTGGGCATTTCACTCATTTGAATGACTGTTTATCAGAACCTCGCCGATTGTTCTTATAGGCACAATCATCGGAATAGAACATAATCATTACCTGTCTTTTTATGCCATAAGAAAAAGCCTCCGTTTCATTTCAGAAACAGAAGCTTTTTGTACGGTTTATTTCATAATTCTGCGTAACATCTACCCGCGAATCGCTTAATTTTCAGCATTAATCGGACAGTACACGCGGAATCGTCTCAACATCCTTATCTTGATTACGAATGTAGTCTTTATTGTACGGATAGCTGGCAACCTTCGCCCTTATTTTCATCTGGCGGGTGCCCGGTGTGCCCCAGAGGACCTCCAGTTCCCTTCCTTCTATGGCGTATTGCGGGTTAATAAAGCCTAAAGAAATCATGCTGTTATAGGTGTATGAAACGATACGCCCGGAGGACAGTCCGATCACTTCGTTTCCAAAGAAAACCTTACCCGCCCGATAAGTAAAGCCGGCGCCGTCAGCCTTTTCATTCCAGAAGGCGTCACTTTGTACAGAGATGTCTTCGCATGGCTCTTCGCCGGGACAAAGTCTTGTGGCAAAAACCTTCCCCACATCCTCCGCATTCCATTCAAGGGTAACCGGCGTGCGTCTGCGCTCCTTTGAAAGTTTCTCCAGTGCTTCCTTTCCGGTGAATTCATGATTGAATTTCACAAGGAAATCCCAGCCCACGTCATAGGGAGTCATAAATCTGGTCTCCAGATCATCTCCAACACTTCCCCGAAGCTCACGCTTGATATTATAGAAAGCGGTCATCGGATTCTGATAGAGATAATTGGCAAGCCCTTCGCCGGATTCAAACCAGGGAAGCGGATAATGCAGGTTGATATTTGCAAAGCCGGCCTCCGTATGATTAAAAAGATTGTAGGCATGAAGACCAAGCTTCTTCGCGCCAAACTTCCGGCCGCTCTCCCAGACCTTGTCATAAATGTATGTAAAGTCCGCCATATCGCCGTGAATCTCGTATGCAAGATTTCCGGACATACCAAGACGGACAATGTTGACGATTCTGCCGTCTACATCCTGATTTCTGTGTCTTGCAAATTTGATATCGTGCAAATCAGTCTGGAAGGCATCCTCAAGAATCTCCAGAGATTTTTCACCGTCAATCTGAATAAAATACTCTTTTCCCGTCATATTCTCTACCTGAATATCCATTCCGGACTGCTTGGCAAGATAAGCAAGCGGCGGATTCAGCCAATAGGTTCTGATCCGATCCTCCGCAACCTTGAATGCTACGCCGTCCGTTAAAATCTGACCCTTTTCATTACAGATCACCGCATGGCGAATCCCTGTCATACCAAGCCTGGTAAAATCATTTGTGCAAATGGAATTAAAAAATTTGATCACATCCGGGCCGTATACATCGAAAACAGGCGAGATCATTAAAGCTGTTCCAATCCACGCACTGGTTTGGTATGCACTGATTTCAGGCTGCACGCCAAGATATTCATATGGCACAAGCATTCCTGGCGCCGACTGAAACATTAATGTTGCACCTTCCATTGTTGGGTTCCTGTACTCGTTCATGTTATTTCCTCCTTATTTTTTATGTAAACCAATTTCTTTATTTATGGGCCATACGCTCTGCTTTGTATTTTTTTGCACACGGTACGCCAACTCCAAACACCGCCACAACACTTGCTATAAAACACACGATACCGTATACAATAAACGCTGTGCTGTAACTGCCATTGTTTGCGTCAGCAAGCAATCCGCCAATTGTGCCTGTTGTGGCAGACACTAAACCTGCAGCCGTAAGCACAACACCCTGAAGCGACGGGAATGATTCACGTCCAAAAATGTTGGCAAGCATTGTGGCGAGCACAGGTATCAGGCACGCAGAATAAATGGATGACAGGAATCTATAAGCATAGATAATCACAATGCTGCCGGACGGATTGGCAGACAAAAGCAGTGCGGCTCCGTATGCTGCAAGGCTTATACCAAATAAGAATCCCGGCTCAATCCTGTCAGATACTTTTGCAATGAGCAATATAAATACCAGGCGTACAATACTGCTCCAGGACATGGATGAAGTTACCACCGAAAGTTCATAACCTTTTTCCATAAAGTGAACGGATGAAAAGGCGAATCCAACCATTGATACCGCAAACCCCAGGCTGGCACAAATCATAATAGCCCAAAAGACAGGTTTTCTCAGAGCCTGCTTCACGGTTGTAGCTTCTACGTCAATACCAACTTTAAATATGGTGGATACTCGGCTTGACGCTTTGGTTTCAAGAATCTGCCCGGGTTCCACGCCATCCGGATGCTGTCCGATATCCTCCGGTCTGTCCTTGAGGAAGAAAACAAAGGGAAGCGAGAGGATTCCGAATACGCCAATACTGTACCATCCAAATTTAAAGCTTCCTCCCGCAAACCCGCTGTTGATTACCCCCTGTACAACGTAAGGGCTGATAAAGGAGAACACACAGGTTATTGCCGTCATAAGGTTCATTGCCTCTCCACGGCGCTGGATAAACCAGTTGTTTATGAGTGTTTGTGCAGCAATCTGTGAAGTGAGCATGTAGCTGAGTCCCCAAAATACGCCGAAAACCAATATGTAACTGATATCCGAATTGAGCAGATTAGAGAGTCCTAACGTAACCAGAATCAAAAATGGGATTCCCATCATGAATACCTTTCGGGCGCCCTGCTTATTAATCCAGGCTCCGATGAGAATCTGCGGGGGCCCCTGCATCAGCGAATATACGGTTGATCCCAATCCAAATGCCGTAGCTGTCATAGCCACCTGTGCGCCGTTTTGCATCACCGTATTGGAAAGGGAAACCGCAGCACCGCCATACTGGGCGGTCAATCCGGTGATGATGGAGATCATCAGCAGCTGTTTCCACCCGGAAAATTTTTTACTTTCCATAACACCTCCTACAATATGATAGATAGATGGATCAGATTTGTATCATTTATACAGTTGTCATATACATTATCTCAAAAAATCATTAATATTCAACAGCGCAGATGCATAAAAATACCCCGGCATCTTGTCATAATGCCAGGGTTTAAGTCATGCATGCACAAAAAGAACAGAGCGGTTGTCTATTGGCGCACATTTAAGCAATCATTTTTTGACAGATATCTGAGAAGGCGGCAGGAAATCAGACAATGCAGCAGATCATTTTTACTGAGTTCATCTAAGGGAACCAGTTCACACATTTTATCAATCCGGTATGCCAGAGAATTTCTGTGAATATGCAGTTCCTCCGCCGTACGTGCCCGGTTTCCCATGCTGAGAAAATAAGCTTCCAACGTTTTCATGTATTCAGTGCCGTTGGCACAGTCATACAAATACAGTCTTTTTACAGCAGGATGGCAAAAGACGTCTGATGAGGACTCTTTTAAAAACTCATCGATCATGTGCTCGACTGCATAATCCGCATATTTATAATAATCCGTTGACGGATTCAGGCGAGACCCGATAGACAGAGCCTCAATGGATTGGAAATATGCGGTTCGGATGCCTTCGAACTCATGGAACGGCCCGCTTATTCCTATCTTTGTATCGCCAAAGGGACTACGCAGTTTATTCCTCATACGATCGATATACTCGAGGTTTGAATCGTATATTTCCGACGCATGAATGATCAGCAGAATATAATCCTGATAGCATAAAACAATCTCCTGGGGTTGCTTCATTTCTGAAAGAATCTTTTCGGCGTATTGCAGGCGAGTCTCATTTTTCACAGGGATGTTTTGCTCTTGTGACATTAACTTAAAGCTTATGAGATGCAAAACAGTCTCTCTCTTTTTTCCAATCCATGCGGCACTTGATTTGACAGCATCTTCAGTAACCGGCTTGCCATCTATCAGATTGGTCACTAATTGTTTGATCGGCTCTTTCGATGCAATAATATTCCGCGAACAGCAAAACCAGTATGTTAATCTATTCGCAAAATGATCACACAAAAAAGTCTGTCCATATGTGATTGGCGCCCAAACCTCCGTCATTCCGATATTTCCCAGCCGGATGCCGTTCTTAAAAATATGGCGTATTAAAATATCAAAGGGTTTATTGGCTCCGCCGTCAAATTGTTTCAGCAGAATCGTTTCTTTGCTTTCGCTCAGCTGCTTTCCAAGCGCCTGCTTTAACCGGGTTTGAATATCGTAATTAATCACATATTTTGTTTTAGAAAGCGTATCCCAGATTGGATCTTTATATTGAAGAGACAAATCTCCGCTGGTCGCCAGACAATAAAAGGATGAATCAAATATTGCAATCGGATTAGAAAACACTTTGTTCCCAATGTCTGCAATATCATTGATGGAAGCTTGTGCCATGATAGCATTCGTCAGTTCCTCATCCCACTGATTATACTTTTCAAATATCAATTGCACACGCTCAAATATTTGATTGATATCACCATCTTTTACACATATGAGGTCGGTTCCTTCAAAAAAAATCTCTTCCTGAAGCGATGTCTTTCCAATACAAATTGCTGCGGAAAGGTTACGATCATTTGCGAATGGCAAAAAATCATTTTCAAATCCCAAATATACATATTTCGGCGACAGGCTGTGATTCCCCTGAAGAGTAATCATACGCACATTTACAAGAAGGTCTCCTGCCTTTTCCTTGAGCCGCCGTTCATAAACGATATCCTGCAATTCATCATTGATTACCTGCATTCCCAAACACATTGACAACATTATCACCTCTGTGTTATTATATCTCAATCCATCCGTGCTTTCAATAAGATTTGCTGAGTATTGGGAGCCTGGCTCCCCTCCGGCGCATTTTTCCAAAAACAGCCATGTGCTCCCTATCCTTCCAAAAACCCCTTCAGACTTACGCCCTCCGGAATGGCATATCCGCATGTGGTGCAGGTGCTTTCTCCTACCGTTACCCCATCCTTTAAAAACACTTCCAGTCCGTCTTCCTCCTTACACTCCGGACAGTCGATTTGTATAATTGTTTTTTTATTTCTTTCGTCCTGACAGTCTGCAAATACACTCATTTTATTTACTCCTTTTCTACTCTTCTTCCAGCTGTCTGCGCAGATAGGCTCCTGCAACACGGGAAAAATTACGGATATCCCTGATATAGGCGAAATCCTTTCCAAATATTTTCTTCTCCGCAGCGGTATCTTCATAGTTCCCTGCAAAAATACCAAGAACGGAGATGCCAAGCGTCCTTGCCCTTCGTACCTCAAATGCTGTATCTTTCACCGCCTTTTCTCCTGTGTAATCCGCAGGCCGCCGGATACCCGGACGACGGACGCTGATGTCACAGGGTTTTCCGTCGCCAAGCAGGATCAGAATCTTGTGGTTCTCCGGCCGGTCCAGCAGAGTATCATATGCAGCTTTTACTGCCAGTCCGTCCCGATTATCCCCCGATGCACGAAACTCAAAAATTCTCTCATTTTTTTCTTTTCCGTCGTCATAATCCCGAAAGCGGTGCATGATGGTGTGATTCCAGAAGGTACAGTAGCTCACTACCCGGTGGGGGATTCCCGCAAAGCTTAACGCCTCACTGAGGATGTACCCCTGCACCGCCACCTGCGACTGCCTTACCGCCTGGGAACCGCTGGAATCCAGCAGAATATCGACTACAAATTCCGATGAACCGGAAGAAATCCTTTTGTCAAAAAGCTTTTCATCTTCCGTTCTCCCCAGCTTCCAGAGTCTTGCCGGTGCCAGCTGTCCGCTGGTGGAACGGCAAAGGTCCTCCTGGCTTCTAAGAACCAACGCCTTTTTCAGCGTGTCTGCCAAAGCCTTGATGTTCCGTTTGATGATCCGGCTGTTGCTGTAATAATACATCTTGTTTTTTTCAAACTGAAGCTGGTTGAAGCGATACTGGTTATTTACGATTACCGGGTCCTGCAGGATCCCCTTTGTATCATGCAGCAGACAGTTGGCGTGTATCCCGGTACAGAGCCGGTTCCGCCTCTTTTCCTGTTCCAACGGAGACAAATAATTTTTCCCGTAGTTTAACGCCACATATTCCTGCACTTTCTGCAACGAAGCTTCCTCTTCGATTTCGGAATCTTCCTCTTCCTGCCTTACGGATTCGGCCGTATGCGTTCGCTTTTTCGGCTGTTTATCCTTGATCTGCAGACTCATCATATCCTTGCCCAGTCCGGCCAGATACTTTTTAAGGATTTCCTCCATCTGTTCATCCGTCAGACATTCCTGCCATGCCGCACTTGCCAGAGCATTTGGCGGAACACGAAGCACCGTTTCCAGATTTCCATGCTGCTCTTCAAATTCCCTGTCAACGACCGTATTATAGATTTTTTCAATCTTGTTTATGATATCCGTCGTATCTTTGGCATGTTCCAGAACTGCAATCTCCTTTGCCGTCTGTCTGACCGCATCCGGTATCGGACCCGATTGCCTTCCCAGATAATCTTTCATGATAAAAACCTTGACCTGGCCAAAAAAAGTCTTACATAAAACACGTTCTTCCTGACTTAGCAGATCTTCAAAGGCGCTTTTTCGAATGTCTGCTGTCCCCGGACGCTCCTTTGCAGTCCTTGGATAAACTGCGGCGTCCACACAGAGCTGGGCCAGTTCCATAAGAGGTCTCTCCTGTGCCGACAGATATGTCTTTTTCATCATATACAGCGCCAGTTCTTCGGAGTTATACTAAACACCGATTAGATTTGCAGTTTATACTTTAGTTTTCATACAAA
>CANOBT010000130.1 GCA_947564305.1 uncultured Lachnospiraceae bacterium
TTTCGAGGATTTGATATAATCCCTGATGGCAGTTTTAAGGAAATACACAGTTTATTTGGCACTCTCGTACCTTTTACAAAATATATTTTTCTAATAATAACTTTCCGTCAGTATCTTTCAGCAAGTTACTATTTTCCTTTGATTATTCCCATATTTCAGGGCGTTCACAAAAAAAGCAAGTGAAAACTTAATACCTTATTCCATCCCAAAATAGTGCCTCTTACAGACTTATAATCTACTATGCTACATACACCTTGAAGTAACTATGAACGCTTAAATTATAATATTCTCCTGCTACAATTTCCCATATGTATTATTCATCATATACTGTCAACTTATATTTTTCAATTATCCCGACCAAGGTTGCCTCATATTCATATCTCGCCTCACAATACGGATACTTAGGATCCTGCAGCGATTGAACGGCCCTTATGTAATTGCTTTCTCCTATAAGTTCCTCCCAATTAGGAGCTTCCTGAGAATGATCCTTCCATGTGGCAAGGTAATCATTATGTTCCATTATGACATGCCGCAAAACCGGAGAGTTTGCATGGAAACCCTCCTGATGCGAAAATAATTCATTTGGGCTTATTTCAACCTCATTCTTTTCCCAGTCAATTGCTTCCAAAGCAATCGCAATAACAATAGACGGCAGACAAATATGCCTTCTGCGCCAATCTTCCTGTGCAATCTGTCCTATAATCTCAATAAAAAGTTCTTTGTTCCTTTTCATTTGCTTCTCCTCTCTATTTACGTTTCCAGTACCACCCAAGCGCCGCCGCGCCTGCAATTGCCCATATACCGTATCCCTTACACATTACAATAAAGAAGATAATCCCTCCTGCAACCATTAATGCAATCTTCTCTTTTCTTCCCATATATGCTCCTTAGAAGAAAGGGTATGTGTGCTGGGAGGTAACAGTCCCCAGCACTTTTTTCCCATCTTCCCCATCTTTTACACTGGTAATACGTACAAGGCTGCTATGCAGGTCATACGCTGCACTCTTTATTGCACCCTCCGAACTGTAGTAGATATGCTGCAACATGCTTTCCGGAAACAGAGTACAGACCATACCGCTAATCTTCTTAAAATCCTCCAAATCCTCACATACCAATACCGCCTGAACAATATTTCCATCCTTGTTGAGCTGCTCCATATACCCCTTTAAAGCAGATACTTTTTTCTGTAAATGCTTGTCCCATTCAGATTCCGTAAACCTTTTCAAGTCCACGCGGGTAAACATCGGTTCCACTATTGTCACATAATTTTTTCCGGCAATTTCGTGAAAAATCCTGCTGTTAAAGATGATTTTCCCGTTTTCCTTATCCTGATACGAAGGCATAAAATCAAACTCTTTTAAATGCGGACTTTTCATCAGTTCATTTGTAATCAGTGACGAGGCTGCTTTTTCCACGATTTCAAGGGGTGGAAGGATGTCTTTTTCGTGTCTGGCATCCGTATTCAGCTTTAGCGCCTGATATATGACCTTGCAGAACTCAGGCGTTGTAGAATACAAGACGATATTGTTTCCCTCCTTTGTGTAGACAAACCTGCGCAGCATCCCCATACTGCACATCTTCTTTATCCTGCTGAGCAGCGCATCCCTGTCAATATAGCGCGGCACGCGCTTCTGTGGCCAGAAACTGCCTAATGCCTGAATCGTTTCCGCCACTACTTTGGGGATTGTATACTTGTACAGTGCTATCACATACCCGATATACAGATCGGACAGTACAATTTCCTCATTCCGGTAATAGTAGGCAATTTTATCCAGAGAATTTCTTTTATCCGAATCCGGCACACTGATCTCCATTTCCGGCATATACTCAAAAAGTGCCTTATACCCCATCATACCTACTATATCGCGGGCAGCCCTCTCTGTTGTCTTTTCCGTATCAGCCATTACATTTCCTCTCCCTCCTGATTATTTTCCGGCTTTTCGTATCCCTCCAGCGTAAGCGCCTGGAACACCCTTGCTTTTAAGGAGCGTTCCTTTGTATTCATGTAATAAATCTTTCCCATATACTCCATGCCCGGAATAATTGGAAAATCTCTTGCTGATGACGGGTACTCGGTAAATACCTGGATATCTTCCAAGCCATTGATTTCGCCAAACCAGTGCCCCTTTTTCAGTGACAGGCACTTAATGCGCACAATGTCGCCAACATGATACTTTTCTTCCAGCGATTTCTGCTCCCACGGATCCTCTACCAGCTCCTTTCTGGAGCAGGCATAATAGATAATGTCCTGTTTCTTCTGCTTTCTTATCTTTTTTTCATGTATGCATACTTCCACAACATCACCGTAAGATACTGTTCCCTTCAACGCGGACGTAAATGTATTTGCCCAGTCGCCGATATACACAAACCCTAAGATTCCGACACCGCATAAGTCCAGCCATACGCCCGTATCTATGTTCTCTCCGTCTACCGTTTTAGACTGGATACGGATTACCTTGCCCTTTACACGCAAGTTTGCATTCCCGTTATCCTTTTTCAGCCGGTTATTGATTTCTTCTTCGATTTCCGGACGTTTATCCTTCCGCGCTTCATTGTGGCTTACCCAGACGGTACGACTTTCATCGTCCACCCTGACCACTTTTACATAGTATACGTCCGCCAGCTTCTGTGACTTGTACCGCAGATCATACGGATCCCCCGTAATTGCATCTGATGCCATGCAGATAATAATGTCCTTGTCCACTTTGGAAAGGGTGCCGTCTGCTCCTGCCTTTTCAAAAGCCATCTGCATATATTCCCCTGTATCCATCAGCTTTTTATAACGCTCCAGATGCCCATCTGTCCTTTCTGGCGCATAAGAATGTTCTTTCTCTTTTCTTCCGCCTAAAAATTTTCCTGAAATTTCATACAACTGGTCTTTCATTGATCGCACCTCCGTTAAAATAATATGTTTTACCGGTTATCAATCCGTTACCGGAAAATACTGATAAACCAGGAAATACCAAATACAATAATCAAAAGGATTACCGGCACCGCTATCATACCGACGCTGATTGCCGTTTTCCGCATTTTCTTGTCTTTTGTTGCCAACAGTGCAATAGCTGCTCCCAAAACAAAGGAAACAAGCCCTATCAGCAGTGCCCCTGCTTTTATGCTTTTTAAATTGCTGTAACAAGCCGCCGCTATGGTACGCAGGATCCGTTCAGCAAAATTGCCGCTGATTTCTATCGGATTAACTTCCTCCAAATTTTCCATGCCGCTCTCCCAAGAATCCTGTATCCGTTCTCTTAACGCATCATATATGGAGTTTTCCTGCTCGCTCTCCCCTGTTTCCTCCTGAATGTATACCTCTTCCCCATATGCAATGGACGGAGGAATGAAAAAGAAAGCCATACATCCAAAGAACACTGCAATAGCAATCCGCAGACAATGCAGTTTGTCAATTTTTTCCATTCCCATCCCCCTTGTTTCTGTCCTTTATGAATATTGGCAGTCTTGGACCTGGGCAGGAAGTCTCGATCCCGGTACTGCCTTCCCCTAACTTACCCATTTCCTCCTGAATCTTCGTTAAAACCTTTTCTTTTTCCATATGCACCAGCGATGTCAGGAACAAGGACGTTTCTGGCAGCAACAGCATAATCTTCTGCATATGATCCAATGCCGTCCCCTTTTCGCCATCTGTCAGAACAGCTATCATATCCGCCGCAATACGGTAAGCCGTTATGCCTTCCTTTTCCCTAAAATACCCCGCAAGCTCCTGAAGCCTGCAATCCATGCTGTTTTCGGAATACGGTCTTTCCAAATACACCGGAACCCGGGCAACAACAAGATACCCTTCCTGCCTGGAGGCGATTATCCGGGATACCGCCTGCTTAAATACGGCTATTCCCGGCAGCTCCGTTACCGGATCGGTAAAAAAATTCTTCTCTGACTCATCTGCCAAAAGACACGTACACCAGAATAATTGAAATATCCATAACAGATTTTCCGTATCTTCTGATGCCAATCCGCTTCCTCCCTGACATCCTTCCAATATCAGGAATCCTTCATACTTTCCCATATCTGACAGCACGAATGCCCGACTGTCATTCCTAATCCGGCATCTTTCTTCTACTGCGGGCAGGGGGCATCTCCAGAATCCTGCCTCATCATCCGGAAGGGAGGAATAGAAGAATACGGTTATATCTCCCCTTAGCAGATGAATCGTGCATCTGCCGTCCTGACCTGCCATAAGAAGCGAAAGCATTGCTGCCGCCTCCATTGCCAGTTCTTCCCCTGCCGGACTCTTTTGCGCTAATTCCTTCAGTTTTTTTATTATTGATGTAATCTGCATCTGTCCTCCTGTAAATCGGCCTCATCAATATTTGCCACCTCATTTAAGAGCTGGCTGTCATATTCAATGCTCATGCCTTTAAAAATGCGGTTGAGCAGATAATACCGCTCCACCTGATATTCTGTTGCAACATCCTCTATGGTTTTTCTACCGTATGCAATTTCAAGATAGCCGTACAGACTGCGAAGATACCCGGAATTGTATACCCTGCTCAGATCCAGTTCACTGCTGGAGCGTTCCAGCATTTTTCTATACACCTGCTTTTGAAGCGGTTTCCCCTGTTTATTAACGCAAAGATACATTTCTTTCATCTGTTCCTCTTCCGTATTCCTGACCTTTATGCGCTGCATCGCATACCATGCCAGATTTTTTCTGTCTTCCCCGCTCAGTCCCACTTCCTTTTCATCACATATAATCTGATCTTTTACATACACATTGCCATGTACACATTCATAGACATCGGACAGACGCATCTCAAGGATATCCTGTACTTTCAAAATACTATGAAGCTGTAAGTAAAAAACAGGGTAAGAACCTACACTGTACGTTTTAATATGTGTCGAAAGCTTTTCTATTTCTTCCATAATAAATGAAATGCGGTCTTCATTCCCCTTTGTCTGTGTTTCGTTCACTAAATATTTCCTCCTTTTTCTCTCAAGGCCCCATTCTGAGACCCACTTTTAAATTCCCTGTACCCATTTTCTTTTCCCTTCCTTTTTTCATTTTCTGCATAGTATTCTGATATAAGGCAAATCCCTCATCTGACTGTAATTCCTGTATGATATTTTCCGGAAGGTGTTCAGCCAGGCAGCAATTTTCAACATAACTTAATTTATCCCGGACTTCCTGATAGCGGATCTGTGTATTATGGGCATCAATGCCTGCGCTGATATAATAGACATACCGTTCAAGCGTATCTTTTCCCAAAATATCCAGCACTGACACAACTTCATCCATAGACCTGATTCCGTAATATTCCCTGGATTCCCTTCTGGAGCGCCTTGACAGGATTCTTTTCGTCAATTCCTCCGCATCGGCATCTTCTTCATAAACCGCGTCCGTAATCCCCGCAGCATACAAAACCGCCATGTAATCCGTACCGTAGTGCTTCCTATCTACCGACACAACTACCGGGATTCTTTTAATGTCCCTGAGTGCCGCAATTTCCCATGACTGGTAAGATGCCGACATATCCATATTTTCCTGTAGAAGAATAACCACATTCTCGTGATTATCCATAGAAAACGTCTTATATTCCACTTCCTGCTTGCTTAAGCATGGATGTATAACAACCTTTACTTCTCTTTCTAATGCCATCTGGCAAATCCTCTCTACAAGTCCGGTTGATGTGGTGTCTTCCGGAATGCCGCAGATCACCTCTATTTGTCTCATTTGCCACCTCACTGTTCCAGAGTATCTAAAACATTGATACCTGTAATTTTCCACTCATTGCTCTGCTTTTCGATATTCAGCTTGATATACTGCATAATCTGCCCGTTTCCGCTTCCGTTCAGCGTAAAACAGCTCTCCATGATGACCTCTGCCTCTGTCTCTGAAAAGCAGCAATAATAGCACTTCGCCTCCCGAAGT
Organism: uncultured Lachnospiraceae bacterium; assembly: GCA_947564305.1. The sequence goes on from CANOBT010000130.1 coordinate 5,885, forward strand.
GAAGATATCACTGCCGGAATTTTCTCTCCGCTTTCCATTGATTCTCCTACTGAAAACGGCACTAGTTCCGCATATGCCTGTGGTGTCATAAATGCTTCCGTCCCTTCGTAAAACCTGCGTTCCCTGGTATCGTAGGTATACAAAACCTCTGCAAATGACTGTAAAAACTGCTCCGGATCCTGTCCGGCCGACTGTTCCAAAGGCACTTCCTCTTGTCCTGCCATGTCCTCTGTCTGCGATTTGTCTTCCCCTGTGCCATCTCTTGACGTAACCAGTAAAAACGTGCCCGTCAGAAAAAGCAGAACCACCAGAATTGTAACCAGTGTTGAAAACAGCGCTTTTTTGAAATTACCATATTTCATGTTTCTTCCTCCTTGTTTCTTTACGGCCTCCCAAAACCGACAAGATGGTTTTGGTAATAGGCTGTGTTTATTGACGAGTAACAGCAATATCCCTTACCGGAGCTTGCATGGAACATCCTGCCGTTTCCTACATATATACCCACATGGGTTATATATGTGCCGCTTTCGTAAGTTCCCTCAAAGAAAACCAGATCACCCGGTTCTGCTTCCGCGTCCGAAATATGCGTCACAAAATCATATTGTGATTGCGCCGTTCTTGGCAAGGTGATGCCCACTGACTTAAAGATTTTTTGCGTGAGTGCAGAACAATCAATACCATATTTCCCACTTCCGCCATACAAATACGGTACTCCTAAATATTCCTGCATACATGCCAGCATGGTATCGTAATCACCTTCTCCCATGCCATCGGAGCCGCTCAGCCACGACCGTACATGCTCCACATACAGCACGTCTCCGTATACGGAGTATCCATGCTGTGCGCACATCCTGCTGGAAAATTCCCTTGCAGCTGCTTCCGAGTGGTGTCCGTCCCGTTCCGCTTCTATGTAATCTATGTATCCGCCGCCGAAATTGTAGGCCTGTATTACGGAATCCATATCCACGCCTTTGCCCGTGCCTGCTGCGAGCAGTGAACTGAAATACCACACCCCCTGCCGGATACTCTCAACCGGTTCCGTTATGGAATTTGCCGGAAGTCCCGCACTTGCCGAACACTGCATGATATCCGGTGTTTTTTCCGCATCACCGCCGGACTCCTGTGCGATAATTGCAAGCAGCACATCGACGTACTCGGCAATCCCGTACATATCCGCATAAAATTCCACCTCTTCCCTCCACTGCTCCACCAGCGGGGGAATGTCTGCTTTTCCATAATACCCATAATCTCCCTCGCACCCCGAAAGAAGCAGGGAGAATAAAAGCAGGCACAGCAATACTTTTAATTTGCCCTTTTTCATCTGTCCTCCTGTTATACCAAGGGACGGTTCTTGTCCTCTAAAATCTGTTTTACCCGTTCCTGAATCATTTTTGCCGCATTTTCATAGTCCTCGGATCCGCGGTCATATCTGGCTTTCTTTTCCATCTGCAAAAGGACTGCCTCTGAAATCGCCGCTGTCTGGGCTTCTATCCTTTTTGTGCGGATTGTCTCCTCGGTCAGAACTACTTTTCCTTCCTCGCGCATGACTGCTATCTCTTTCTCTGCACGCAGGTTGGCCTGCTGCATCGCCCGCAGCGCCGTACTGTTCTTCATCGTGCCTTCTACGCTCAGGATTTCCTGCACTGCATAGGAAACATCTGCCTGTATCTGCTTACCGGACCGGGTATTTATGCCGCTTACTGTTTCTGTTTCTTCCTTATTTAATGTAGGAGCTTCCACTGTACCGCCCACCGTGGTTCCGGTATCCATATGGAAAGATGCCTGCATTGCTGCAGGTCTGATTTTATTCATGAGATAAGCGGATGCCGCCATATCAGCTGCCTGGTAAATTCTTTTTCCCCCACTCCTGGCAGCCGCTCCCGCAATACGCCCGGCTTCAATAGATACATCTACCGCTGCCTCTCCTGCGCCTCCGCCTGCCTGAATACCTCCTGCGGAAGAAAGTGCTGCCGCCGAAGCACCTAAAAATACTGCTGAGCCGCCGGCAACTGCCCCTAATGCAGCGCCGCCGCCTGTCCCGGCAGCTGCCTTTACCACATTCGCTACAGCGCGTTTCTTGTATAAATCCCGCATCTGTGCATTGCTAAGAACACCCTTAAATTCAGGTTGTTCAAAATTGGAGATGGTCGCCCTTTTCTGTAAAATCTCCGCCCTTCTGTCATCAAAGCTTGTCGGGGTCCCATGTACACCCATTGCTGTATGAAGCTGCCTTGACTGCTGGCGAAGCTGGTTAAGACGCCCGTTCTCCATTGCGATTCTCTTATCCAGCCGGGCTGTCTGGCTTTCTATATCCGCTCTTTCCGTTTCCAGCTCCCGGTATTCTTCCGAGCCGCGCCTGTGGTTCAACATCTGGCGCCTCAATTGTTTATCCTGCTGTACCAGTTCCGCGCGGTCTACCTTCAATTTATCCAGATTTTCCTGTGATTGATTCATCGCACCGTCTATGCTCCGCAATAAATCGTTTTTATTTTGAGACGGAGTCCCGGTACCGGCATCATCCGCACCTGAGATATCTGATGGGAAATCCGTCCTTTCTTTAAAGTTTCCGTACGATAACCCTTCCTGTGCATAATCCGCCGTCTGAGGGACTGCAATATCATCTGGTTCCCTGTCAAGGACTGGCGCATTATTCTGATCTTCCGGTTTTTCGCTTCCTGTTTCCGCAGATGAAACGCCATTTTCCTGTCCGCCATCTACCCTCGACAGATTATTTCCATCTTCCGATAGTCTGTTATTCGGACTGCTTTTTCCTTCTGCCGCTGACAAGTAGGACTCCTCTTCTTCCCTGTCAACATCCGCCATTTCGCCATACATACGGCTCTTTCTCGCATCAGAAAAAGCATCTGCGAGTTTTCCAACACCCTGTTTGATACGTGATGCGATTGCCCTTGTGAGCGTCATCATTGCCATCGCTCCCAAAAAGCCGTTCCGTTCGTTGCTCTGGATTCCCAGCAGCGCCTTAAACCGGATCCTCGCCGGAATAAGAAGCATGCACATGACCAGCTGGATAACCGCCACGCCTTTTATCGTGTCCGACAGCATCAGGCTTGTGAGCAATGGAATCAGGAGCAGTACGGCATCTATCACGGGCGTCATGATATTGGAAAACACGGTCATTACCCATCCGCCAAGCAGATCCCGCTTCCTGCTCTGAAGTACGCACAAAAAGGGAAAACTGACAAAACAGACCAGCATATCTATGGCCACGGCAACATATAAAAACACGAAATAAACCGTTAAGACCACTGTTCCCAGGTACATGACGGCATCAACAAAAGTTCCGCTGCGCTCCGCATTAATCAGAAAAGCCTTCGACAGTGATAATGTTGCCCCTCCGGTTATCATCTGCGAAGTTACTTCCTTAATGCCGTACAGCAGGACATCCCTCACATACAGCGCCACGTCCAGCAGGTACGGCATTAAGATAAGCGCGGCAAACTTCAATGCCATGGACGGAAACATACTCCTGATTTCATCCCTGCTTTTTGCGGTCTGCCCTGTCCATGCCGATTTCGCCAGCTGGAACACAAAAGTAATCCCGAGGAAAATGAACATCATTCCCCTAAGCAGCGCATAACATACTGATGCGGTCACGCCGTAAGGATTTCCCTTACGCAGTTCAAAGGCATAGATGTTAACCTTGTTGGGCTGCCCGCTTCCTACCCTCCCGTATACGATACTGTCCAGGGATGCGCCGATGTTATCCTGCAGGAGTGCAATAACGGAACTGCCTATATTCCTTAGCAGTTCTGCAATGTATTTTTCCACACGTCCGGGCTTGCCCACGGTAATATCCTGCTGTTCTTCCCCTGCATCAATGGGATTCCCATAAATAGACTCGTCTGACGTACCTTTCAGCCAGGGTGATGTTGTATCAAAGCGGTTGTTGTTCCCTTCATCGACATCATTCTCTATGCTGTCAGACTGGGATGCGTACACGACCATTCCCCGGCAGAGCAAAAGCGGAATGCACAGCAATGCAAGGCACAGTGCTTTTTTCAGTCCCCTCATCCTGCCTCGCCTCCGTACATAGCCTGCAGTGTCCTGGCATCCGTTTCCACAAATACCGCTTCCGCCGCTTTTAAGTAGTCCACCTTACAGAAGCATACCTTTCCGTTATCCACGATGCAGACTTCCCCTTTCCGGTCCTCGCTCTTGTCCGAAGGATCCCCGCCAAGTTCCAGGATGCGGTCTGCCTGTCCATTTGTAAGGTTGAGCGCTTCTTTCACCCAGCTCCGGTCCTGATAGTCCTGCTTGAATACAAATTTTGTTGCCGCCTGCTTTAACAGGGCTTCCGTTTCCGGCATCCTCTGGTAATCCTTCAATGCCTGTGTTGCCGTCCACAGCGACACCAGCCTTTTTCTTGACGTCCTGGAAACATAATCAAGCTTCTGTACGGCAGGCAGGGACTTGAAATTTTCATGCAGCTCGTCGCAGATCACACCCATATACTCCATTTTCTTTGGGTTAATTGCATTTTTCTTTATAAAATGTTCCGTTACAAAGCTGAGCGCCACCAGCCGGGCAACCGCCCTCTCCTCTTCCGGAAGCTGCGACAGGTCTATGTTGGTAAATTTCACATTCCTGTCTATGACAACATTACTCTGTCCGTCGAAGTAGCTTTTTACCCCCTGTATGGCCTGTATCTTATGACCATTTTCCCCGCATCCGCAGATATGCTTTAACGACTCATACTCTTTTCTTGTATAGAAGCGCAGACACTTTGGACAGTAATACAGTTCCCGGATACGTTCCTTTAGGCTGTCGAGCAGAATGCGGTAGGCTTTCTTGTGTTCCCTGATCTCGTTATCGCGCTCCTTTTTTAAAGCCTTTTTATAAAAATCCGTCATCGTGGGCAGCGTTTTCCGCCTTTTCCCGCTTCCCAAAATCTCCTTCTCCTGCAGCCCTTCCTCAAACAGGCTGTCCACCTGGCCGTCAATGATTCCCCGTTCCTCATACAGTTCCACTATTATGTCCGTAATGACACGCTCAAGGTAGGTTGTCAGTTCAAAATCCGCAGCTCCCTTATTTCCCTGGACCATGATCATAAGGCTGCTTCTGGCATCTTCCACTTTATCTTTCAGCTTTAACACCATATAATCGCCGTCCATTTCCGACCATTCCTCTTCTTCCCGAACCTCAAAGGGATTCAAAATAATGTCGCTTCCGACTTTTATCTGGTAATTAATGCCGCACTGCACGTCCGCCATCATCGCATACTCCCCGCGGTTTCCCCTTGCCTGACTGTCAATTGCAACAAAACGGTATCCGTTTTTGGATATGTACCGGGATGCAAGAATCTTCATCGTGGCAGACTTCCCTGTACCCGTCATCCCGCAGAAAACCACGTTATATCCGTTATGGCTGGTATCATAGCAGTCATACGCCACAGGCTTCCAGCTGGACATGTTCCTTCCCAAAACGACGCCGTTTTCATGGATGAAATCTGTCTGGGTATGGTTAAAGATACTGGAGATGCTGAGTTTGTCCATCGTATGTCTCTTTAATCCGGCAGTTTTCACAGGTCCTATCCCTGCGTTTACCCTGCGGTTTAAAGGCATTCCCGACAGAAAGGCTTCCGGCTGCACGCCATAACAGGCGCTGACCGTAATCTGTTTCTCTTTTGCAAGATTACGGAAAGAATCCGACTCATAATTGAGTTCCTCCAGCGAAGATGTCATGAGCACGAACAGGAAATAAACATGGTAAAGGCTGTTTTCGCCTGTTTCTATACGCTCTGCCCACCCTTCGGTCTCCCGCAGCTTCCCGTTCAGCTTGCGGAGCATATTCCGGTTGTAATTCTTTTCCGCACTGATAATATTCGTTTCGATTTCAACGATTGTCGTATCCAGCATATGTGCCGCACGGCTCTCCGGCAGCGGCTCTATGAAAACGCTGACCCGCATCCGCCCGCTGTTGAACAGGGCTGGAAATGTCGTTGCAAAAGCAGTCCGTTTGGGCAGGGCATCAATGGTAAAGCACCTTACATACACGTCATGCCCTGCATCATTCAGAATGAAATAAGACAGGGGATTCGGATCCACCCCATCCGGCGCCACTATCTCCCGCGCCGCAGATACCCGCCTGAACAGCTTCTCGTCCTCTCCTGTCGGTTTCGGCTTTTCCCTGTTTTTAAGCAGTCTTACTATTACAACCGCCATGATTACAAAAAATAAGATTCCCGATGCCGCTATGAGCAGAATTGCTATAATTTCCCGATTCATCTACAGATTCTCCTCCTCTTCCATGAATGCAAACTCTGCCGCCATTTCCCTTAATGCGTTCTGGCTGACCGTTTCTTCCATTTCCCTTAAGGAACTGCTCGTCACCGCAATGCTGTCATATGCGGACTGCAGAATTTCGTCAGCGCGGTACTTTGCTGCGCTGACCGGATGTGTATAGCGGCGCATCTGTTCCAGTATTTCCACTCCTGTCAGCATCCGGGCCTTTACCCCGGCGTTGCGGAGTGAGGATATATACGCCGCCGCCCTGTTCTCGAGCTGCTTCTCAGCTTTGGAGTAAATCTCTCTCTCCGTAAGTTCCTGTGTAAAATCAATGGCGTTATAAGTCCAGTCGTAAATATACAACTGATCCAAATGCGGATCTGCTTTCTCGCCGCTGACGGATTCCAGATACTGCACCTGGATTTTCAGCTGAGCCACGCAGTAGCCCAGGGACATGATTTCCCTCTGCATCTGCCTGAGTTTCTGATAATACAGGTCGTACCGTTCTTCTTCACCTTCCGGAACCTGCTCCGACTCCTTTTTTATTTCTTCATAATCCAGCGTCATCAGATACTGCCTCTCCTGAAGGCTCGTGAGCTGCTCCTTGTAATCCGTTACCATCTTATCCAGGTTGACATCCCTTGCCATCTGCCAAAACTGTATATTCTGGTTATCAAGTACATTGATGAAGGAAAGGTATCCCCGTATAATCTGCAGGCGTTCCTCGTCCTCCGCATCGCGGAACTCGCACCCACTGCAGGCAATTGCCCCGATAAAGCGCTTTTTCCCGTCTGCAACAACCATGTACTCCCCCACGTCGTCGAATTTCACATATTCCAGGGAGTCCAGCCTTCTAAACTGGCTGTAATCCAGATGTTTCTCCTGTACCCTGCTCCTGTGTATCTTCATGAAATAAAATCCAACCGCGCCGAATATTGCCAGTAAAACCACGATAATTACTGCGATTATCTGCACGGAGCGGACTAATGTATCTATAGTCTGCATTGCTTCCTCCTTAAATCAGCATCTCTCCTGCCAGCTTAAAAATCCCCAGCCAGAACGGGACGCTGAAAATCATAATTGCCACCATTCCCTTTATCATGGCCTCCTCCTTGATTTCCTCCCTGACTTTCGCGTTCCGGGCAAAAAAAATCCGGATCGCCATATACAGAATGGAAAAAACGATGCCCGCAACCCCTACGGTAATCCCAAGGCGGCTTGCGGATGAGGCGAAACCAAGTATCTGTGTGTTCGAGGACAGTGCGGTATCCTGCAGGTATACCCACGGGTCGATCTCCTTTGGTTCAACGCCTGAGAAATTGTAAATGCTCTCCCCGTCATCCCCGCACCCCGTCAGCAGCAGTACGCATAAAAAAAGCGCCGCTGTGCATATCTTTTTCCTTGAATGGCATTTTCTTCTATTTTTTCCTTTCATACATCAGCTTCCCTCCTGTGTATGCTTTGTATATAACACCCGGCGGCATTTCCTTAACATCACCCTGAAAAGCCACTGATCCAGCGTAATGCCACCCCCTGTCAGAAACATCACATCTACCGGCAGTTCGATCATGACCATGCCGCCTGCCACCAGAGTAATTAAAATAGACACAATGACAGCCGCAATAACCATACCGTGGGGTGCAGCTGCCATAATAAGCTTGTAGTCCGCCAGTAATACCAGTATCAATACCAGTGCCTGTTTCTTGGTAAAATAGCGGAACCATTTATCTTCATCCTTAAACTCCCTTGGTACCCTGAATACTCCTGTTGATGCCAACTTCTTCCTCCTTCCCAAATTTTTGCGCAAAAAAGAAAGGTGGAGCTTTTTGCCTCCACCTCAAGTGACTAACTATAATCCAGAGCCGATTGATTTGAAAAAACCGACTATGCTGAATACGCTGAAAATACAGATTCCAGCAACGCATATAACCAGCGCATGTGATTTTTTCTCCTCCTTCTTCTGCGCGTTGGATGTCATGAGCAGGGAAATTGCCGTAAAAATAATCGAGAATACCAGACCGATTACCCCTATGGTCATCAAAAGCTGATATCCGCTGGCGCCGATATCTTCCGCTTTGTCAATGAGGGTGGCAAATACGCCGTCCTCGGGGTCTTCCATCAAAAAATCCCACTCGTTCCCTGTCAGCAGAATGCCTTCCATTCTGATCTGCGCAGCAAGAAAAAGGGTATCGGCCCTGCACACCAGGTCATACATGCGTGCAAGCCTCCTTTTTCATATCAAATTATAAAAATCACATGTGCTTTTACTTCTTTTAATCATATCAGAAGATTCTTTTCCGTCAATAGTACCGGCTTCCCGATTCGGTACATCTGCCTACAATTGACTATTTTCCCTTTTTTTATTATTTTTCTTTTTCAATTTCGGTAAAACAAACTCAAAAATGGTATTATTATACAAAAACCATCGCTTATTTTTACTCATATTTGTGTAAAATGTTTACACGTTTTTATTGTTTTTTTGTAGGCATTTTCTTTGTTATAATAATCAAGCTTGTGCCATGCCGCTTTCCGGCGCAAATGTCCATGAAAAAGGGTACACGTACTAATGCATAGGGGAATCACAAATGATAGAATATCGGGGACGTTTTAAAAAGAAGGAACTTGCGTTTATTAGCATCCTGAACGAATGCTTTGAAAAATTATTTCTTGCCAAAGGAACTGTAAAAAAGAAGGGTGAACATGTCCGCTATGAAATTTATATTGGAGATACTGAAAAAAAGGAGCTGCTGATATTGCAGTTTTGTGTAAGGGATCGTGAAGATCTTGCATCCGGATTCAGCAATTTCGTCCATATTTCAAGCATTCTAATCCCCCGCAGTTACCGTAGGCAGAGCATTGCTACGAGAATAGTCTTTTTAATGTCCTATGTGGCAACAAGGGAGATAGGAATAGATTTGTATGTAACCAGCCTGACAAATGATTTATGGAAAGAAAATCTCATAAGCGCAGGCGGTGAAGTAGATGATAATGGTGATATTCAGATTTTTTATCAGCCGTTTTTAGATTATAACCAAGATAAACTAAGCTATCCAGCAAATCATGTGTACATTTAATACCTTTCACATTCTCCAGCTCTTTCTTGTATTCAAATAACCTCATACTATCTACCTCATTTCCAAATTATCTACCTCATTTTATATCAAAATGACGGAGATAATCTCTGCCATACTTTTTATTATGCGAAAAAATACTGCATTCGCACCGCATAAAACTTTTTAATAAGTATTGCACCGATTAAAAAGACTTTCGTTTGTAAATGAACAACAGACCTTTGAGTACCTGATATCTGTTTTATTATATGGACCTTCATATGCCCATCTCTGCATATAAGCAGCCATGCATCACC
>CANOBT010000131.1 GCA_947564305.1 uncultured Lachnospiraceae bacterium
ATCATCTAGAGAAAGCGCTACAATATAATTGTAGATTACCTGATTGCTTTTCCTCAGGATTTTTGTAGACTTTCAAGTATTCTTGGTATTCCTCAATATCAACGGGTTCAATGCGCTCTAAATCCTGTACTGTAAATTGCTCCACAGAATAATTCCTATACACTGGATTATTTTCCATGAGAAAATGGAAAAATACCCGAATATCATATGCATAAGAAATTCTCGTTCTTGTGGACGTCTGTGGCTCAACAGCCCGGAAATAATCCTTTGCAAAAGGCGGCAACGTCTTCAGGATTTCACGTAAACGTAAAGTATCATCAATATAAAGCTGTTCATGATATGTTTTGGTATTGGTGTCAGACATAAAAAACTCCCCTTAAAAATGATTTGATATTTGTCACCAGCCTTTAGGCTGATGACCTGCTTGCGCATCAGCGCAATTCATATTATAGCATAAATCCTATTTTTTGTCTATATCTTTTGGAAAAATCGGTATTTGTCGTATAGATGTATTTTGGTGTTTCTACTACTCTTACTGATAAATTTCAGATATTTTAGAGCGAACATATTTTCGCAACAAGTGTTTGCTTTTTTATTCCCGGTGTGTTATGATGATAGAAATAAAAACTGTTCAGAACGATTCATCAGGAGGTAAATTATGCCACAGGGAAAGATTACAAAAAAACAGGAAGAGATTCTGACATATATCAAATCACAGATTTTATCTCGTGGATTTCCGCCTTCTGTAAGGGAGATATGTGAGGCTGTGAATCTGAAGTCTACCTCTTCAGTTCATTCCCATCTTGAGACCTTAGAGAAAAACGGCTATATCCATCGTGATCCGACGAAACCGCGTGCAATTGAGATTTTAGATGATACCTTTAATTTGACCCGCCGAGAGGTCGTGAACGTGCCGATTCTTGGACATATTGCGGCAGGGGAACCACTTCTTGCCCAGCAGAATATTGAGAACTACTTCCCGGTTCCGGTCGAGATGCTTCCGAATAAACAGACTTATCTTCTTGTAGTTCAGGGGGAAAGTATGATCAATGCCGGTATTCTCAACGGGGATTATGTACTCATTCAGGAAGAACATACGGCGTCAGACGGCGATATGGTAGCTGCATTAATTGATGATGGCGCTACGGTGAAGACATTTTATAAAGAGGATGGATATATCCGGCTGCAGCCAGAGAATGATTATATGGAGCCAATCATTGTTAAAGATGTGACGATATTAGGAAAAGTAATCGGTGTATTTCGTTTTTTTGATTAGATTACGGCTTATTATTTATCAGGTTATACACACACCAAAAAAGCCCGCAATTTAAATTGTGGGCTTTTTTGGTGTGTATGAAAATTAGTAAATATTCATTATATTTATGACAGACTTTCAATATCAATCGTCTTACCATCCCGCCATATGCGTTCCAGATCATAAAACAGACGGTTTTCTTTGTCAAAGACATGTACGATGATATCACCGAAATCCATCAATACCCAGCTTCCGCTTCCATAGCCTTCTCTCTGTTTCACAGAATATCCTGCTTTTAACAATTCCTCTTCAACATTATCTACCATTGCGCGAATCTGACTGTCATTAGAACCGCTTGCAATCAAAAAATAATCTGCAAGTACAGAGATTCCGGAAATATCAATAATCTTAATATCTTCTCCTTTTTTATCTGCCAAGGCATGATAAGCAATCCGGGCCATTTCTTTTGGCTGTTCCATCATATGCTGCTCTCCTTTCCTCTCCTGCTTATTTTAAAGCAATGTCTTTATTTATAATATTCATAAGTATTTTTTGTCATTGGGTCAATGAAGCGCTTGGATTTTTCCAGATACTGCAATGTGGACTGAGCGCACTTACACACTGCACGCTCAATATCTGTAAACGATAATTCACGGATTTCCGTGAGCCCGGGAATCATTTTCCGGCCGGGTTCAATATAATCTGCCAGATAAATAATCTTGTCCATCATGGACATATGAGGACGCCCTGTCGTATGATATCGGATTGCATCAAGGACCCTTGGATTGTCAATCCCATATTTTTTTTCAGCCAGATATGCTCCCAACTTAGCATGGATTAATGCAGGCGCTTCCAATTCCGCCGGTGTCAGCTTAATGTGATGTTTCTGACACAACTTAATCTGCTCTTTAGAAGAACAGTATTTTCCACAGTCATGTAACAGACCGGCAGTCAAAGCTTCCTCCAGATTTTCATTGTACCGCATGGCAAGGGCGCCTGCCGTATACATGACACCCAGGGTATGCTGAAAACGTTCATTCTTTAACTTTTTCTCAAGTCTCTTTTGAATTTTCTCCAGATCTGCTGTCATCTTGTTTCGTCTCCCATATCTTTTGCTATCACTTTTTTTACGATTGATACAGATGATTTTTTTTGATATATTCAGCTACCGCATCCGGCACCATATAGTAGATGCTCTGCCCGTTAGAAGCACGTCTGCGAAGTGTGGTAGAAGAAATCTCAAGCAAAGGCGCCTGCAGAAGCCTGATCTTCGCACTATATTTCTGTTCCAACTCAAGGATTCTTTCCTGCATATCGGACACGTCCTTGTCATCTCTCATAGCCGCCAGAATCGTACAAGTGGGAAAGATTTCACGAAAGTATTTCCACTCTTCAATCGAAAATAGGGAATCAGCTCCCAGGATAAAATAAAAATCATTTTCAGGATAAAGAGTATTCAACTCTCTCATAGTTTTATAGGTATAAGAATGTGCGGTTTTCTTTGCCTCGTGCAGACAAAGTTTGAAATAAGGCACATTCTTGATGGCTCTTCGGACCATTTCCACACGATGTTTCAAGGCATCCTTTTCTTCGTCCTGTTGCTTGTGAGGGGGATTTCCATTGGGAAGATACCAGATTTCATCTAACCCAAAATCTTCATATGCAAATTCTCCTAACAGCAAATGTCCGATATGGATAGGATCAAACGTGCCTCCCATAATACCGATTTTCATGGATATCACCTGGCCTTGCTTGAAGATGTCTTCTGGCGTGTGGAGGCAGACGGAAGGATAATCTTTTTCTTATCTTCTTTCCCTTCTTTGTACAATACGATTTTTTTTCCAATGACCTGCACTACCTGAGACTTTGTACGCTCTGCAATCATCTGCGCAAGCTCTCCAGGGTCATCTGTACAATTTTGGAGCACACTAATCTTGATGAGCTCTCTTGCATCTAATGCCTCAGCAATTGCCTGAGTCAGCCCAGGTGAAATACTTGATTTTCCAATTTGGAAAATGGGGTCCATTGTCATTGCCAGGCTTTTTAAATATGCTCGTTGTTTCGTTGTCATATTACTTCTCCTCTTCCTATGAGCTGTGTTTCAGATACTCAAACTGCAGGCCGTACATCTTTACCGTATCGCCGTCCTGGATTCCTGCTGCTTCCAAATCCTCCAAAATCCCTGTGTTTTCCAAAAAGCGTTGGAAGAAGGCAAATCCTTTTTCTGCATCCAGATTGGTATATCCAAGCATTTTTTCAATTTTGGGACCTTCTACTACATACATTCCATCCACAAGCTCTACAGTATATGGCAGTTCATCATACATCAGCTCATCTTCCGGAAAATACTCCTGCTCAAAAATGATTGGCGCCGTATCTAACTTCTGAAGTTCATCTGCTACATAGTAAAGCAGTTCCCGAATACCCTGGCCGGTAACACCTGAAATCGGAAATACACGGATTCCTTTTTCCTCGAATTCTCTCTTTAGGCTATCCACAGGGCTTTCATCCCCAGAAAAGATTAAATCTGTTTTATTTGCCGCGATGACTTGTGGACGTTTGGCAATGTCCGGATTATATGCCTTTAATTCCTCATTTATTTTGTAAATATCATCAATCGGGTCTCGTCCCTCTGTTCCGGCAGCATCCACAACATGAATAATCATTTTTGTACGTTCGATATGCCTTAAGAATTCATGCCCAAGCCCAACACCTTCCGAGGCACCCTCAATCAGTCCTGGAATATCTGCCATCACAAATCCTTTTTGGTCATCCAGATCTACAACACCCAGATTGGGATTCAATGTAGTAAAATGATAATTGGCAATCTTAGGATCTGCATTGGTGACCCTGGACAACAGAGTAGATTTTCCTACATTTGGAAAACCGACTAATCCCACATCTGCGATTACTTTCAGCTCTAATAATACTTCCAGTTCCATTGCCGGACGGCCAGGCTGCGCATACTTTGGCACCTGCATGGTAGCGGTTGCAAAATGCTGGTTTCCAAGACCGCCTCTGCCGCCTTTGAGCACAATCTGGCGTCGATTCTCTCCGGACATGTCTGCAATGACTCTTCCACTGGCGGCCTCCTTGACTACCGTTCCTTCCGGAACCTTTAAGACAAGGTCCTTGCCGCTTTTCCCATGGCAGCGTCGTTTTCCGCCTTCCTGTCCATCTTCTGCCGAAAATTTCCTTTTGTGGCGAAAATCTACCAATGTATTTAACCCTTCATCTACTTCAAAAATCAAATCGCCGCCCTTGCCGCCATCACCGCCGTCAGGACCTCCGTTGGCAACATACAATTCCCGCCGGAAACTGCAATGCCCATCGCCGCCTTTTCCTGACCGGATCAATATTTTCGCCCTGTCTGCAAACATAAAATCCTTCTCCTGTCTATACAACTATCTGTCTTACAAAAAAGGCAGGAAATTTTTTCCTGCCTTGTAAATACAAACGACTATTCAGCCTTAGGATAGATAGAAACCTGCTTCTTATCTCTTCCTTTTCTCTCAAAACGTACAACTCCATCAACCATTGCAAATAACGTATCATCACCGCCGCGTCCTACATTCAGACCAGGATGAATCTTTGTTCCACGCTGTCTGTAAAGGATGTTGCCTGCTTTGACGAACTGGCCGTCAGCTCTCTTGGCACCTAATCTCTTTGCTTCAGAGTCACGTCCGTTCCTTGTGGAACCAACTCCCTTTTTATGAGCAAAAAACTGAAGGTTCATATTCATCATCGTAATTACACCTCCTTGAAAATTATATCCACGTATGGTTCGTATTCACTGTTGTCTTCCAGACTCTCAAAACCGAGAATCATGGTTTTCATCAACAGTTCTGCATCATGGGATGGTCTTTTACGAAAACGGAACTGGATGGTTCCCTCTTCCTCGTCGCTGACATAACTTGTCTCATCTTCCGTAAATGCCTCAAATGCATTCAATGTATTGAGCACAAGTATGGAAACCGCCGAACATACGATATCCGCCCCGGATTCTGAAAATCCGGCATGTCCCTCGACATCAAATCCTGTATATGCATGATGCTCATTCACATAAATCGTTACCTTAATCATTGTAATTATGCATTGATCTTTTCAATCTTGACTGCAGTATACTGCTGTCTGTGGCCGTTCTTTTTATGGTATCCGGTTTTTCTCTTATACTTGTAGACGATAACCTTCTTACCCTTGCCGTCACCAATCACAGATGCGGTTACGGTTGCGCCGTCTACAGTCGGATTCCCAACAACAAGGCTCTCATTATTCACTGCAAGCACCTGGTCAAAGGTATAAGTCTCTCCTGCCTCTGCGCCAAGTTTTTCCACTCTAATGATATCACCTTCGGCTACTTTGTACTGTTTGCCACCTGTTGCTATGATCGCGTACATATAGCACCTCCTATTATCATTACTCGCCAGCTATGGTGTCTGTGGGTACAGAACTTACAAAACCTCGCTGCGCGGCATACTATTAAAATATACCATGAACCTTTTATAAAGTCAAGAGCTTCTTTGCATTTTCCGTGAAAATCTGTTGCTTCTCGGACTCCGTTAAATCCATGTTATTGAAATAATCTACAGATTCCTTTTGACCGGACCATGGGGAGTCTGTGGCAAACAGAATTTTATCTGTACCATGCTGTCTGCAGATTCGGATAAACTGTTCATCCGGAATCTTCCCAAATACAACCGCTGTGTCAAACCATACATTTTGCCCCACCAATTCCTGCTCCACTTCATCCCAGCGCAGGAATCCACCCATGTGGGCAAGAACTAACTTTTGCGGCTGTACTTCCTCAATCACTTCTCTTGCCATGGCAGGTGTGCAATGTACACAGTCAGGATATCCAGGATCAAACCCTGCGTGTACAGAAATGATCAGTCCTAATTCACTTGCAAAAGAGATAATTCTTTTATATCGGATATCATTAAAAAAGGTTTCTTGATAATCCGGATGAAGTTTGATACCGAGGAATCCTCTATTTTTCAAATCCAAAAGCTTCTCTTTATAATCTTCATTTTCAGGATGTATTCCTCCAAATGAGAGAATCTTCCCTTCCCTGTACTGCTGGGCAAAACGATTGATGCTCTCAAACTGGGTTGGATTTGTCACGACTGGAAGGGCGACGGAAAATTCCAATTCAGCATCTTTAGTGGACTGCGTTAGTCCAATTGAAGTACCATCGGTAAAAGGGATGGTTTTACACCGTTCACTTAAAAAATCAAGCGTTTTTGCGGCAATCTTATCCGGAAACATATGTGTATGGAAGTCAATCATGAGTCTCTTTCAAACCCTCCTTAAATCCGTGTTTCCACAAAAATCTCATATAATGCACGGATTGCATTTTTGAAGTCATCATGGCGGACGCCGACAATAATGTTCAACTCACTGGAACCCTGATCGATCATTTTCACATTGATATGAGCATGGGCAAGGGAAGAGAAAATACGTCCGGCAGTGCCTCGCGTTGCTTTCATGCCTCTCCCTACGACAGCGATTAAGGCCAGGTCTGATTCCAACTCAATGTGGTCCGGATGCACGGCTTTATGGATTCCTGCAATCACCTGCTGCTCCTTTTCCTCAAAGACATCTTTATGCACAAAGATGGTCATCGTATCAATTCCTGATGGCATATGTTCAATGGAAATCTCATTTTCTTCAAAGACTTGCAGCACTTTTCGGCAGAATCCAACTTCGGAATTCATCATGGCTTTTTCAATGGTAATCGAAACGAAACCATCTGTTCCCGCGATTCCGGTCACTGTATATCTTGGCTGACGGCAGGTCCCTTCTACGATCAGGGTTCCCTTGTCTTCCGGCTGATTCGTATTACGAATATTAATGGGAATTCCAGCCTTTCTTACTGGGAAAATGGCATCCTCATGGAGCACACTTGCACCCATATAAGAAAGCTCACGGAGTTCTTTATAAGTGATGGTCTCGATGGCCTTCGGATTTTGGACAATCCTGGGGTCTGCAATCAAAAATCCGGATACATCCGTCCAATTTTCATACAGATCAGCTTGGACTGCTAATGCAACCAGAGAACCAGTAATATCAGAACCGCCCCTGGAAAATGTGACAATTGTCCCATCCTCCATTGCACCATAAAATCCTGGAATTACTGCGCCTGTAGATTCTGTCAGTCTTGCAGCAATCAGCTCATTGGTAGTCTCCTCGTCAAAGGTTCGATCTTCATGGAAACGGACCACTTCTGCTGCATCAATGAATTCAAATCCAAGATAGGCTGCCATGATTTTTCCGTTTAAATATTCTCCTCTTGATGCTGCATAATCCCGGCCAATTTTTTTTCCGAAATTTTCCCCTATCATTTGAAATTCATTTTCCAGTGAAATGGAAAGCTTCAACCCGTCAATAATTTCCTGATAGCGGGTCTTGATCGCATCCATCTGCTCTGTAAAGTTCTTTTCACGGATTGCAGCGCCATAACAGCTATAGAGCATATCTGTCACCTTTGTATCATTTGAAAAACGTTTTCCAGGTGCAGAGGGTACTACATAAATCCTAGTTTTGTCCGCACGGATAATCCTTGCGGCTTTTTTAAATTGCTCTGCACTTGCTAGAGAGCTTCCCCCAAATTTCACTACTTTCTTCATTCCTGGTTTCCTCCATGTACATATATGTCAACTTTGTATTTTATCATGACACAACCGGTTTCTATTATAACGCTTCCGTAATAGGTTGTAAATCAATTTTTTTAGGAATGAAAGGTTATATCCGCATATTTTGCGTCAGACACCATTCTTAAATCCTCAGGTTTCAGACAAAGCTGCATACCAATCTTGCCGCCGCTGACATATATCTGACCCAATTTTTTTGCACTTTCATCAATGACAGTTGGAAATTTTTTCTTCATTCCAATGGCTGTACAACCTCCTCGTACATATCCGGTGACATTTGTAATCTCTTTTACAGGTATCATTTCCACAGACTTCTCTCCTATTGCCTTTGCTGCTTTCTTCAAGTCCAGCTCGGCTTCAATGGGGATAACAAATACATAATAGCCACCGCTTTTTCCAATCGTTACAAGTGTTTTGTATACTAATTCATGTGGCAGTCCGGTTTTATCCGCAGTGGAGATACCATCTACAAACTTGTCACATTCATAGGTTAGATATTCATAAACAACTTTTTGCTTATCCAATATTCTCATGGCATTTGTTTTTAATTCTTTTTTACTCATGCTCATCCCTTCTGTTCTTCCAGTATTCATGCAATGGCTTCCGCAATTTTTTTCTCGTGATTTCCACGAGCTGCAATCCCGTTACATCTACAAGGGTGGTCTGTATAGGGTCCATGGAAAGAAGCTTTCGGAATTCTGTCAAAAGTTTTTGAGTCTCTTCTGCTTTTTCCAGATTTATAAAATCCACGATTATGATTCCGGACAGATTTCGAAGCCGAATCTGCTTTGCAATTTCTCTTGCGGCCTCCAGGTTCATTCGCAGGAAATCATCAGCTTTCTGTTTTTTAGAAACACATTTTCCGGAGTTTACGTCAATGACAGTGAGTGCCTCCGTAGGCTGTATGATAAGGTAGCCGCCATGCTTCAACCAGACATGTTCTCTCAAAGCATGTTCCAAAACCGTTTCCGTGCTGTAGAGTTTGGCAAGCGAGAGAGAAGAATTTTCATAATAATGAAGTTTTCCCACAAACTCAGGCTGCTCCCTTTGGGAATATTCTAGAATCTCTTCATATAGTGTATGGTCTTCTACTAAAATTTCAGAAAGCCCTTCTGTATATACATTTTTTAAATCTGTAAGATAAGGTTTGGCCGCTGCATACAGACAGGAATAGCATGTCCGGGAGGATGCCATTTTTCTTAATTGGAAAAAATGTTCTTTCAACTGCGTAATTTCTTGCAGTACTACATCTATCGACACTTCCTTGGCATTTGTCCGCACGATGAGTCCGTAGTCATCACTTTTTAGGTCCTGCATTTTTTCTTTATAACTTTCACGCAGAGCCTTCGGAAGCTTTGATGATACACCGATTCTTGTATTGCCGGAAGTTAGGACGGCATAGCGTCCGGTCAAGCTGATATTGCTGCTGACTGTCGGTGCCTTTGTTTTCACCGCTTCCCGACTAATCTGGACTAACAGTTCATCTCCGATACAAAGCGGCTTTTTTCCGGCTTTAGCTGTAAAGATAGCATGTGCAGCCTGACTCATATCATAATAGCAGTTGATTCCGCCGATATCTACAAATGCAGCACCGATATTTGCAACAATATTCTGTACCTTTCCAATATAAATATTGCCCAGCATTGCCTGTGGGCCATTTGATTCTATGCGAAGAGGACTTGGATGTATCTCCACAATCTCATCATCCTCGATAAGATAGGTCCACACACATTCCTCCTCTTTCAGAATCAGAAGCTTTCTAATCATGGATTTCACTACTTTCTATATTCTTGCCTAAGGCTTCCAGTGATATAAGGTTTCGTGTACTCTTCCTTTTTTCGTCATTCGGCGCCAAGTCTGCATACATTTCTAAGCGGTGCCATGTATAGGAAATATTTTTTTCCTCTATTTTTGCAAAATGGCAGAATGCAGACATTACAAGCTCTGGCTTTAGATTTTTTACGCTGCCGGCTGCAAGCTTCATATAGATACCATTTTCCTGTAAATCGAACTGATAGATGAGAGGACGGATATCTACTTCCTGTTCACTGCGTTTCGTCTGCTTTAGAACGATAATCTGGGATTGCTCTAAAAAGGATGTAAACGTAGATTTATATTTTTTTAAACAATCCGGTTCCCCGTCTATTTCCATTCCTACAAGATAATCTGCAGCGGCCACGATTGCCATTCCGGTCATCTTTTTTTCTTCTGCAATCTGTCGAAAACTGAGGACTTCAATCCCTTCCACTGTGACTGCATTCATCCTGCGTACAGCCTCTTCACTGGAAATGCTTTTTGTCAGTTCAATATCAAAATACTCCCCATCACTGGTAAGGCCGATTCCCAGTGGACTTGCGAAGGACATAATCATGTGTGGGCTGTAACCGGATGTAAATGCAATCGGAATCTGGGCCCTGCGCATGACTTTCTGGAAAAAGCGCATGACATCCAAATGTCCGATAAAACGAAGGGCACCATATTTTCTGAATTTAATTCTTGCCTTCATAACACACACCTCCTCCAAACACTGCTGCACCGCAGCCGGAACAATGCTGTCTGCAATTTGGAGTCACAGTTCCTTCCATAGCGCGGTTCCATTCTCTACAGAGAAAGTCTTTATTGACACCAATCTCGATGAAATCCCAAGGGAAGAGTTCCTCTAGCTGACGTTCGCGTAAAGTATAGAAATCAGGATTAATTCCTGTATTTTCAAAAGCTTTCATCCAGGGCTCATTATGAAAGGTTTCCGTCCAGGAATCGAACAGGCAGCCTAACCGGTAGGCCTCCTCCAAAACAGCCCCCACTCTTCTATCACCCCGTGCAAATACCCCTTCTAAAACAGTGACTTCGGCATCATGCCAGTTATATTTCAGGCTTTTTCGATTAAGCTGTTCTGAAAATGCATGTTTTACAACCGATGCACGCCGCACATATTCTTCTGCTGTACACATAGACGCCCACTGAAACGGCGTAAATGGTTTCGGTACAAAGAATGAGGTGCTTGCTGTAATTTGACATTTTCCCTGACGGCGGTCCTTAGGAATCTCATAGTATTTTCGCGCTACTCTGTCAGACAGAACAGCAATTTCCTTCATATCCATCTCTTCTTCTGTGGGCAGTCCTAGCATGAAATAAAGTTTGACTTTTGACCAGCCACCTTCAAATGCCTGTCCTGCGCCATCCAGAATATCCTCTTCGGTCAGTCCTTTGTTGATGACATCCCGCATTCGCTGTGAGCCTGCTTCAGGGGCAAATGTGAGACTGCTCTTGCGGATATCCTGGACTTTTTGCATGGCCTCCAGAGAAAATGCATCAATCCGAAGGGATGGTAGAGAAATGTTGATGCCCCTCCCCTGGAATTCTTCAATTAAAAAGTTGATTAGTTCTTGGAGCTTGGAATAATCGCTGGAGCTTAGAGAGCTTAAACAGATTTCTTCGTGTCCGGTATTCTCCAACATGGCTTTTGCATATTCTTTTAAAATTTCCACATCCCGTTCCCTGGTAGGACGGTAAAGCATCCCGGCCTGACAGAATCGGCAGCCACGGATGCATCCCCGCTGGATTTCCAGTACCACACGGTCCTGTGCTGCCTTTATATAAGGAACTACCGGAGATAAAGGATATACGGCATTGTCCATATTTACGACAACTTGTTTTTTGACCTTTGCAGGGGCATGTGGATTGATGGCATGAAATGAAGACAGGGTTCCGTCTTCGTGATATTTGGGCTCATAGAACTGAGGCACATAGATGCCTTCTATCCCTGCTGCACGTTCCAGGAATTCCAGACGGCTTCTTCCATCCAGCTTGTACTGCTTATATACATCCAACAGTTCATCATAAACGGTCTCACCCTCTCCGATATAAAACAAGTCAAAAAAATCTGCCAAAGGCTCCGGGTTATAGGCACAAGGACCGCCGCCGATGACAATGGGGTCTCTGTCTGTTCGCTCTTTGCTGTGCATAGGAATCTGGCTTAAATCCAAAATCTGCAGAATATTGGTGTAGCACATCTCATACTGCAGGGTAATGCCAAGGAAATCAAAGTTCCTGACCGGTTCCTGGGATTCCAGTGCAAATAGTGGAATTTTCCGTTCACGCAGGACCTTATCCATATCTACCCAAGGAGAATAAACACGTTCACACCATACGTCCTCTCTGCGGTTGAACATATCGTAAAGAATCTGAAGACCAAGATGGGACATCCCAATCTCGTATACGTCCGGAAAACACATGGCGAAGCGGATATCTATCTTTTCAGGGTCTTTCATTACACTATTGACCTCTCCGCCGATATAACGGGCCGGTTTCTCGATATTTAGTAATATTTCATCAGCTAAAGCTAGTTTTCTCATGGTATTCCTTTCTGTTTTTGTATATATTTGACAAATTTCTGTGGCACGATTTTGTGGTTATATTTCTGAAAATCTGTTAGCTTTACAACCTGATATCATGCATAATTATTCGGGATTATACAATATTATCCAGTATTACTTTTGAATATAATCTCCGTTTGCTAAATCTCAATTGTCAATATTATATACATTTTAGGGGAGAACTTCAAGAAGATATCCTTCATCTATAGGGATAATTTCAATTTCTTTTTCTCCAGGAAGTATTTCATGTGCAAAAGCAAATGCTTCACGTACCGGTATCAAGGATTCAGGACATTTTACATGATAGACGAAAAATTACTGCTGATACGTCATTGAGGCTCGCAAAATTTTTTGGAGTGTCCGATAAATATTTTCTTGATATTCAAGATGATATTGATATCAGGAATACAAAAATGCAAATCATGGAAGAAATTAATGCGATTTCAGCATATAAACATGTACAGATTGGATAAATTGGAAATTATGTTTTAACAGGATTTATATGACCATCAAGAAGGCATTGACAGAAAATATTCGCTAATACCTTCTTTTTATACCTCGTTATACAGAAAAAACTGACAGTAGCAAGCTTTTTTATATTATTTGTCTGCTTCTGATTCCCTGGTCAACCGCTACCTGAAGGGAATTTTGATATGCATTTTCTAAGAGCTTCGCTTCACCGCTCTTCCCGTCAATCCAGATTGGCCCTACCGTATGGATGACATATCTGCAGGGCAGATTATAAGCACCCGTCAGCTTTGCCTCCCCGGTTTTACAGCCATGAAGCAATCTACATTCCTCCAGAAGCTTTGGACCGGCAGCACGGTGGATTGCTCCATCCACGCCCCCGCCGCCAAGCAGGCTGTTATTGGCCGCATTTACGATTGCCTCCAGATCGTCTACTTTTGTAATATCTCCCTGAACCGTTTGGATTCTATATCCCATGTTTTTTCCTCCTATTTTTCATAACCGCAGCCAGCTCTCTGAATCCGATTATCCGCCTTTACATACCTGGCGTTGAATTCCATATTGATCTGGCGAAGTTCCTTTTTACCGTCAATGTAATCCTGATACATTTCAGCCAGACCTGCCATGCATCCGTCACAAGACGCATCAATGTTGCCAAGAGAATCCGCCACAATCTTCTCCCGTTCTTCCTTTGTTGTCTCTGAAATCAAATATCCCATTTCTATCCCACCTCAAATATTAAAATTCTCTCCCGCGGATCATTCCCAGGGAATAAATCCCGGCAGTCTATCTCATCTACGAATGCCAATACTTCATGCGTCATCAGATAACCGATATATTCATCTGATGGATAATAGAAAAACAGCAGAAGCTCCCGCTGATTTTCATAATAAGAATCCATGATTTTTGCCAGAACGGTTTTCAATATCTCTGCTGAAAACGGATTGAAAAAATAAAATCTGTCCGCATCTATCGGAACAGGATATTGTTCTGCGTTTTCCATCACAAGACTGGTTCTTTTTCCGGAAACCGCAGTCAGGTGATTTTTGACAGCGCCGGCATAAATACGCTCATCATATTCAATCCCGATTGCTCTGCATCTGGTCTGGAAGGATAAATAAAAACACACACGGCCTTTTCCTGTCCCATAATCAAGAAGCGTGTTCTTCTTCCCAATATATCCGCTATTCGCCAATCTTTCCAGAACACTATATGGGGTTGGTTCGTAAGGATACCGGTTCTGGTCAGAACGGGAATCATCCCGCCCGGTTGACTTTATTTTCAACAGCTTGTCCCACTGCTGTTCTTTCTGGATCATCACTATATGATCTTCCCTGAAAGATGATCTATCTCGTGCTGCGCTATCTGGGCAGGCCAATCTTTTAACTTCAACTTTTGTTTTTTCCAGTTAAAATCGAGATACTCGACTTCTATTTCTTTATAACGGTTCGTTTTACGTACTCCTTCCAGTGACAGGCATCCTTCCTCAGTTTCATAAAGCCCGCTTTTAGAAACGATCACTGGATTGAACATCACGATGTCAAGCTCTCCCATACTTATGATAATGATATTCTTCTTCACTCCGATCATATTGGCAGCCATGCCAACACAGCGGTCTCGATTGGCCTTTAATGTATCTTGTAAGTCTCTTCCCACCTGCAGGTCAGCTTTCGCTGCCGGTTCTGATTTCTGCCCCAGAAAGATAACATCCCTCACAATCTGTTTCACCATTTATGCTCATTCCTCTCCAAACCATATGTCATCTTATGGTTTTCTCACTGTTTTTCAACATCGGATATACGTCCACATTTATCCAAGTCTACATCCAATTCCTAATCGCGTCCTCTGTTACGCCATTTGCGTTTAATGGTCTGTGCCATCTGGCCTCTGGATATGATTTTTTTAATTTTACAGCAATCTTCACAGGCTTTGAAGCACCGCTTGTTGTAAATAGAGCCACATGCTTTCCGCTTAAATTTACCGCATCCAACAGCGTTAGTATCACATTTGGTACAACTCCACACCAGATAGGGCATCCAATCAGAATTCGTTCATATTTCTGCACATCTGGAATCTCTATTGCAAGTTCCGGGCGTGCTTTTGTAAAAATTTCTTTCAGAGATGTAAATACGGTTTTCCAGTAAGACATCTTGTAAGATTTTTCACATTTTATTTCTACTAAATCTGCGTCCTTTATTTCTGCGATCTTTTCGGCAGCCGCCTTTGTTCTTCCTGTCTGTGAAAAATAAATCACCAGCGTATTCATATCAAAATCTCCTTCCACATTTTGGGCAGAATTCATTTTAATCTTGCTTTCTTTTTCATCATCTAATTTGTTTATGTTGATGCTGAATTGTCCTTACCGCAATCTTTCCTGCGGCCATAACATCACCC
>CANOBT010000132.1 GCA_947564305.1 uncultured Lachnospiraceae bacterium
GACTTCACGCCAAAGCAAATTGGAAAATTGATGAATAAGATGCTAGGAAAAACAACTATACTTGAAACATTATCGACTTTTCTTAACCGTGGTTCGATAGAAGCGTTTGAGTATATCAGTTATATAGCTGATGGTATACCATATACTATTACACCAAAACCAGATGATAATCCTCAATTAGGATTTCATGCTCGAAAAAACGAATCTGACGGAACTACCCAAATAATCCGCACTAATCGAAATAATAGCCCGCAATTAATAGATTCTGACCTGTCGGATTTGCGGCACTATGGCTTTTCATATTCAAAAGCGAGATCAGGGTTTAATACACAAAAGGTAAAATCTACAACAATACAGCAGTTAGATTCTGAAAAATATGAAAATGATTCAAACGATGATTTCACATCAATCAAACAATTAATAGTTGATATTGACGCCCAAGATAATTCTGAGTGGATGAAGATGACTAAGTCTGGTGTGGGAACTCCTTTCACTACATTCAAACAGACATCAAAGATGTATAGATTTGAAAGGGCATTCAATGAATTCTTCGGCACAGTAAAATTTAAGGGTGTAGACAATACTAATCATGAAGAAATTAAAATCCTCTTTGAAAAACATGGAAGAGAAATTCCTATTGATAGCTTGAGTACTGGCGAGAAGCAAATTGTATTTCGAGGAGCTCACTTATTAAAAAATATAAATAGTATGTCAGGTGGCATTGCTTTGATTGACGAACCGGAATTGAGTATGCACCCTAAATGGCAGCAAAAAGTGTTTAGATTTTATCGTAGTCTTTTTAATAAAAACGGCACCCAAGATGCACAGATAATTATCGCAACACATTCTGAATATGTGCTGCGTTCAGCATTAGAAGATAGAGAGAATGTTTTAATTATTGTGCTTAGCGATGATAATGGAAGCATTCATTCAAAGAACATCACTGCGCCTACAGTTTTACCAACCATTACATCAGCTGAAACGAACTATCTGGCATTTGGAATTCTTTCAACGGATTACCATATTGAACTGTATGGGTATTTGCAGAATAAAACTGGAAAACTCACTGTAAAAAGCTGTGACGACTATATAATTGCTCAAACCACATTTTTCAATTCTAGGCTACACACCAAAACATCTTTTTTTACAAACCAGAGGGGTCAAACTACGAACTACCAAACACTCCCCACTTATATACGCAACTTGATTGACCACCCTGATTCCACTCGAAATTATACACAAGAAGAACTTAAATGCTCAATCGAATTGCTAATTGAGTTATGCCGGTAATTCTTATTTTACTTCCATGTAATCAAGGAAAATTTAATAGACACTAACTGATATTTTACTATAAAGATTTTCACAAATCGAATAAGCAAAAACAGAACCCCCAAACTATTATCAGTGGTAGTTTTGGGGTTCTGCTTTTGAAGATGATTTATTTTTGTCGTGGGCTTGACATACAGGTGTCTGATATCATGAATATGTATTTGTTTCACACCTGTTTTTGTTTGATAGCGTTTGAATATGCCTTCTATACCACCTCTTGTGAAGGGGAAGAGCCGCTCTGATTCCTTTAAACCGTAAATCCGTTTTATGCGGTCCCATATCTGGTCGCGGAGAAAAGACGGAATAGAGATTGCTCAGATACTGTTAGGGCTCTTTGGAGTGGTGACTACATCCCGCTTTTTAATGCGGTGGAATGTCTTGCTTACATGGATAACCTTTTTCTCTAAATCAATATCTGCCGGAGTGAGTGCCAGAGTTTCACCGCAACGCATACCAGTGTAATACAGGATGTTGAACAAAACATTATGCCTGGGCTTCCAAATACAGGTCATAGAGAGCCTGAAAGGTCATATCAGGGCTTCCGAACTACTTCTCGAAGAAATTCCTTTCTCATTTCTTCGCTTCATGCTGCGGCTTAAAGCCGTGCTTCATCTTCTGGCAGCGGGTTCCAGTCCACATAATAGAATTTGCAGTACCAGGTATTTGTCTTTTCATCCTTATAGCCTGGCATTCTTTTTATCTTCCTTTCATTTCTGGCATGTAACCGGTGTTTTGAAATGATTGGAGAATTGGAGATTTTGAAATTGACAATGCTCATGACATTGGCTATAATATATTTGACAAGACAGCCGGAGGGTGAATGCATCTCACCCGCCCCGGCGAATGATTAATAATAAGCTATAAGAATAGCCGTCCAGTCATGACCAGTGAGCAGGACGGCTATTTCTTATTGTTCTTTTTGACGTAATCCAGTATATGTACAATCAATATTGCGATTGATATGATTAACTGAAATTCCTCATAAGTACTCATAAGCACCACCCTTTCCAACAAGACTCGGAACGGGTGGGAGCACGTCCCCCGGCTGCCTTGGCAGATATACTATTTTCAATGTTCAGAGTTTGTCTGGCTCGATATCGAGCCGGAACTGGGAGCTAAATGGTTGCCAGTGGAGAAGGGCGCCTCGTTTTGGAGCCGCTCTACTCTGGTTGTTCTTCTGTTTTTCTGGTAATTTAGTATCTCTGCCAGTTCATTTACACGTTTCCGCGCTTCATCTTTCTCTAATTCATTTAAAATATGGTAGTCTTGAAGCAGACCAAATTCATCTAAGGAAAGCCGTGTTCTAAATCATCTGAATATTCGTCAGATGAATAGTAATCTTTTCATTTTTACGTATTCGTTAGATATTTTTCACAATACTTATAGATATTTCCTCCACTGATTTTCTATATAATAACATAAGATTTATAAAAAGCATAGATACAAAAGTATCAATATGTAAAAGTATTGTTTAACTGCCATCCACGCTAAAAAAATGACGTTTTACGTCAGAGAAGTGCAGCCAAAACAAAAAATGCTATAATAATTGACAACAAAACGTGGACGAAACACGAAATAACAGATAAAATGGAGTGGAGGTTCTTGATATGAAAACAAAACAAGCTTTTAACCCGTATCTTCCAAGCTATGAATATGTGCCGGACGCTGAGCCGCATATCGTAGGAGACCGTATCTATATATATGGTTCCCATGATTTGTTCAACGGTCTGAATTTCTGTCTGGGTGATTATGTGTGCTGGTCAGCTCCAATCGATGATCTGAGCAATTGGAGATACGAGGGCTGTATTTATAAACGTGAGCAGGACCCGGCGGCACCGCGTATCCGGCTGACCAATGGATTGGCAGCGCCGGATATGGTGCAGGGACCGGACGGAAAATATTATCTGTATTATTTTATGGGCGGTACGAAGATGATTTCCGTGGCAGTCTGTGATGAGCCGGCAGGAAAATATGAATTTTATGGATATGTAAAATATGAGGATGATGTTCCGGTGGGCAAAAAGAATGAGCCGTTTCAGTTTGATCCGGGAATCTTTATGGATGACGACGGACGGCTGTATATGTACAGCGGCTTTGCATTGGCGGGCAATCCGATTCTGTTGGATGGCTCAAAGCCGACAGAGCATGGTCCTATGTGTTTTGAGCTGGACCCGTCAGATATGCTGACTGTGAAAAAAGGCCCGATGTATATTGGAATTGCCGGAGAAAAAGAGGCGCCGGGAACTCCTTACGAGGGGCATCCTTTCTTAGAAGCAAGCTCCATGCGGAAATTCAATGGGACCTATTATTTTATCTATAGTTCCCTGAACAGCCATGAACTTTGCTATGCTACAAGCGACAACCCCATCAGCGGTTTTGCATATGGCGGAATCCTGGTCAGCAACGGCGATATCGGAATGCCGGGAGTGACCGATGTGAACCATGCAAAAAATTATACAGGAAATACTCATGGAAGTATTATCGAGATTAATGGGGAATACTATATTTTCTATCATCGGCACAGCAATCGCAAGCAGTCCTCAAGGCAGGCCTGCGCAGAGAAAATTCGTTTTGAAGATGGAAAATTCTATCAGGCAGAGCTTACCTCCTGTGGATTGAACGGAAAGCCATTGGAAGGAAAAGGGCATTATCCGAGTTATATTGCCTGCAATCTGTATGGCAAAAAAGGAACACGTTTCCTGAGTATGATCAAGCACCCGAAAAAAGGGTATCCATATTTTACTCAGGACGGTAAAGACCGCGAGTCAGGGGATGACCAGTATATTGCAAATATGGATGACGGGGCTGTGGCTGGATTTAAATATTTCAATCTGACGCAGACTTCCAAGATTAGAATCAACATCAAGGGAAATGCCAGTGGAATCGTGTATATCCGTACCTCCGAGGATCAGCAGCCAATCGCAAAAATTGAGGTGAAACCGACAAAAGAGGTACATGGTTTTGTGTCAGAATTAAAAGCACCGGGAGAGAAACAAGCTTTATTTTTCAAATACGAAGGAAAAGGCAGTTTTGATTTTATTTCTTTTGATTTAGCATAGGAATCAATGGGGGATAGGGGTATGATACACATTGCAATCGTGGAAGACGACGCTCATGATAAGGCCAGGTTGAAAAAATGTCTCAAAAAATATGAAGAGGAAAAGCAGCAGCGGTTTGAGATTACAGAGTTTTCTGACGGTGAAGATATTACGACAAATTATACGGCAAAGTATGATTTGATCATACTGGATATTGAAATGACCTTCATGAATGGGATGAGTGCGGCACAGCGGATTCGGGAAGTAGACCCGGATGTGGAATTGATTTTTATCACAAATATGCCTCAGTATGCAATCCAGGGTTATAAAGTGAATGCATTGGATTATCTGTTAAAGCCCATCTCCTATTTTTCTTTTACAGAGACCATGAACAAGGCGCTGAAACGGATTGGAAATTCTGAGAAGAAATATGTGGTTGTTGCAACGAAGGGCGGAAAAATGAAGCTGGATATCGCCAGCATCTGCTATGTAGAGGTGTTGGACCATCTTCTTTTGTATCATACTGTTGACGAAACCTATGAAGCCAGAGGCACATTGAAGGATACATTGAGCCAGTTGGACGAACGCTTTTTCAGCTGCAGCCGGAGCTATGTTGTGAATCTGGATTATGTAGAACATTACCGTGGAAATGACCTTACGGTAAATGGGGATATTCTGGCAATGAGCCGGGGGAGGCGCAATGCCTTTCTGGATGCGCTGAATGTACGGATGAATGGAGAGTGGGGATGAACAAAGCGGAAATCCTGAATACACCGGGATATTATTATGCATTTGCTTATTGGCTGTCGGCTTTCGTGATTATCCGGCTTTATCACGAGGAACCGCGGAAAAAGAGACAGATTGTGATGGATGCAGTCACGTTTCTGATTTTACAGGCATTTATGTATCTGACAGACGGTGTGGCAAAATGGCTGTTTATTCCGTCTATGCTGGTTATTGTATGTCTGGTACTTTTGTATGTGCGGTTTAATTGTGATTTTACATTCAAAGAGACAGGATATTACGGCGCCACAGTTTTGATCAATGCGGAATTTGGCGCATCATTATGTTGGCAGATTTATTATAACTTTGCATCTGATATTCCGATGGAATATCAGATGCTTTGGCGTGTTTTGGAGTTAGTTTTTGTCTATGGCTGTGTGTTTGCGGCAATCTATTGTATCGAGCGGCATTTGAGAAAAGACATTGAAGAACTTCAGATTACAGGCCGCGAGCTGTTAAGTGTATTGATTATTGAAGTCATGGTATACAGTGTCAGCAATATGAGTTATTTGGACCCGGAATGGCTGTTCAGTGCTGCCATGAGCAGGGATATTTTTATAATCCGTACGTTAGTAGATTTTTGCGGTATCTGTCTGCTATATGCGTATCATATCCAGGCCCGTGCCATGCAGATGCGCTTTGAACGGGATACCCTGCAGAATATTATGGAAATGCAGTACAAGAGCTATCAGATGTCCCAGGATAATATTGATATGGTGAATCAGAAATACCATGACCTGAAGCATCAGATTACGCTTTTGAAAGCGGAAATGAATACGCAGCAATCGGTGGAATATTTAGAGCAGATGGAGCGGGAGATCAAGATTTACGAGGCTCAGAATAAAACAGGCAACAAAGTATTAGATGCGGTACTTACAAGTAAGAGTACAGCCTGCCAGGGTAAGGGAATTGAGCTGAAATCTGTGGTAGAGGGGGAACTGCTCTTTTTTATGGATGATATGGATGTCAGCGCTTTGTTCGGAAATATGCTGGATAATGCCATCGAGTCGGTGGAAAAACTTCCGGATGAGCGCATGCGTTTGATTCGTCTCTATGTAGTTCGGGAAAAACAATTTTTGAGAATCTGTACGGAAAATTATTGCACGGAGCAGATTCAGTTTAAGAAGGGTATGCCGATCACCACGAAAAAAGATAAGCGTCTTCATGGGTATGGGATGAAGAGTATCCAGAGTACGGTGAAAAAATACGACGGTTCCGTGATGGCGGCATTGAATCAGAATTGGTTTGAGGTGAAAATATTGATTCCGATACCATTTTAGTTTGCGGCAGCAAGAAAAGCTGGAGGAAAGGTTCGCTGTTCCTCCAGTTTTTCTTGTGCCTATCAGCGCGAACTTTGTAAACAAACTATGAACCTGTTGAATTTGAAAGAAGTTAGTGTTAGAATAGAATCTGTATAAAAATAATTCCATGCATATATTATTTTTATACAGTTTCTAATAAACAGGAGAAGGAGTTAATTGCAGACTATGGGCTTGATAGAGAAAATTTTTGGTACGCACAGTGAGAACGAACTGAAGCGTATTTATCCAATCGTAGACCGGATAGAAGCGTTGGAGCCGGAGATGCAGGCGCTCAGTGATGCGGAGCTTAGGGATAAGACCAGGGAGTTTCGGCAGCGCCTGGATGATGGTGAGACATTGGATGATATTCTGCCTGAGGCTTTTGCAGCTGTGCGGGAAGCCGCAGTCAGAAGCTTGGGAATGCGCCATTACCGGGTGCAGTTGATTGGTGGTATCATCTTGCATCAGGGACGTATATCTGAGATGAGAACCGGTGAAGGTAAGACGCTTGTGTCCACCTTGCCGGCATATCTGAATGCACTGCCCGGAAAGGGCGTCCATATTGTCACAGTCAATGACTATCTGGCGAAGCGTGATGCGGAGTGGATGGGAAAGGTACATGAATTTCTGGGGCTGACGGTCGGTGTCGTGCTGAACGGCATGGACAATGACGAGCGCCGTCAGGCATACAATTGTGACATTACTTATGTGACAAATAACGAACTCGGATTCGATTATCTGCGTGACAATATGGTGATCTACAAAGAACAGCTTGTACAGCGCGGACTGCATTTTGCAATTATTGATGAGGTGGACTCGGTATTAATTGACGAGGCCAGAACTCCGCTGATTATTTCAGGCCAGAGCGGGAAGTCCACAAAGCTGTATGAAGCCTGCGATATTCTGGCAAGACAGTTAGAGCGCGGGGAGGCAAGCGGCGAATTCTCCAAGATGAATGCGATTATGGGCGAAGATATCGAGGAGACCGGTGACTATATTGTCAATGAAAAAGAGAAGTCGGTCAATTTGACAGAGGATGGTGTGAAGAAGGTAGAAAAGTTCTTCCATCTCGAAAATCTGGCAGATCCGGATAACCTGGAAATCCAGCACAATATCATTCTGGCACTGCGGGCGCATAATCTGATGTTCCGGGATCAGGATTATGTGGTGACTCCGGAGGGAGAGGTTGTAATCGTAGATGAGTTTACCGGTCGTATCATGCCGGGGCGTCGGTATTCTGACGGACTTCATCAGGCAATCGAGGCGAAAGAA
The DNA here is from genome assembly GCA_947564305.1 of uncultured Lachnospiraceae bacterium. The sequence goes on from CANOBT010000132.1 coordinate 7,724, forward strand.
CATGTGAAGGTCAGGAGAGAGAGCAAGACTCTGGCGACCATTACCTTCCAGAACCTGTTTAATAAATTTGAGAAGAAAAGCGGTATGACCGGTACTGCGCTGACAGAGGAAAAGGAATTCCGGGATATTTATGGGATGGATGTCATTGAGATTCCGACCAATGTTCCGGTGCAGAGGGTCGATTTGGACGACGCGGTTTACAAGACCAAGGATGAAAAATACCGCGCAGTTGTAGAAGAAGTCAAGAGAGCACATGCCACAGGCCAGCCGGTTTTGGTAGGTACGATTACGATTGAAGTCTCCGAGCTGTTGAGCAAGATGCTGAAAAAGCAAGGCATCCAGCACAATGTCCTGAATGCAAAGTTCCACGAGATGGAGGCCGAGATCGTGGCGGATGCCGGTGTGCATGGAGCCGTGACCATTGCTACCAATATGGCCGGACGTGGTACGGATATCAAACTGGATGATGAAGCGCGTGCTGCAGGCGGATTGAAGATTATTGGTACAGAGCGCCATGAGTCCAGACGTATTGATAATCAGCTGCGGGGCCGTTCCGGACGTCAGGGTGATCCGGGAGAATCCCGTTTTTACATTTCACTGGAAGATGATTTGATGCGTCTCTTTGGCTCAGAAAAGTTGATGGGCATCTTCAACACTCTGGGAGTGGAAGACGGGGAGCAGATTGAGCATAAGATGCTTTCCGGTGCCATCGAGAAGGCACAGAAGAAGATAGAGAGCAACAACTTTGGTATCCGTAAGAATCTGTTGGAATACGACCAGGTCATGAACGAACAGAGAGAGATCATTTACGGAGAACGCCGCCGTGTGTTAGACGGGGAGAGTATGCGTGACACCGTCTACAACATGATTACGGAATATGTGGAAAATACGACCGACAGGTATGTATCTCCGGAGGTGGATTCGGAGGAATGGGATATTTCCGGTATGGATGTTGCGCTTCATACGGTGATTCCACAGCTTGAACTTCCTGCTGTCAATGAAATCCGCGACATGCAGCAGAAAGAGCTGAAGCATTTATTGAAAGAAAAGGCAGTGAAAGCATACGAAGCAAAAGAAGCAGAATTCCCGGAAGCAGAACATATAAGGGAATTAGAGCGGGTTGTGCTTTTGAAGGTCATTGATGCAAGGTGGATGGACCACATTGATGATATGGACCAGCTTCGTCAGGGAATCGGCCTGCAGGCATATGGACAACGTGACCCGCTTGTAGAATATAAGATGATGGGTTATGATATGTTTGGTTCTATGACCAATGCCATTGCGGAAACTACGATTCGGACGCTGTTCCATGTCCGTGTGGAGCAGAAGGTAGAGAGGGAGCAGGTGGCTAAAGTGACAGGGACGAACAGGGACGAGAGTGCCGTTCGTGCTCCGAAGCGACGTGACACTAAAAAGGTTTATCCGAATGACCCGTGTCCGTGCGGAAGCGGCAAGAAATATAAACAATGCTGCGGAAGAAAGTAAGGGGACAGATTATTTCTGTCTGACAAATAAAAAATGAAAGAGGTGATTAAGGTGGTTTTATTAGATGAATTAAAAGCAAGCTTGCTTGCCTATGAAGAACCGCTGAAAGATTTGAGGGATTCACTTTGACTTAGCGTCAAAGAAGGAAAGAATCGAGGAATTAGAAAGAAGAATTGAGGAACCAGGGTTCTGGGACCAGCCGGAACAATCCCAACAGACTATGAAACTGCTGAAGGGCCTGCAGGATTCCGTGAAGCAGATTGAAAGGCTGTTCACAGATCATGAGGATCTGGGGCTTTTGATTGAGATGAGCGAGGAAGAACCGGAGGAGGAAACCATTGCTGAAATTCAGGAAGACCTGGAGCGATTCAAGGCGGAATTTGAGGAACTTCGGATTCAGACGCTTCTGACAGGAGAGTATGACAAAAGCAATGCCATTGTAACGCTCCATGCAGGGGCGGGCGGAACGGAATCTTGTGACTGGACCGGGATGCTCTACAGAATGTATAGCCGATGGGCGGAGAAGAAAGGCTTTTCTCTGGAGGTTTTAGACTATCTGGAAGGAGATGTGGCAGGTATCAAAGGGGTGACCTTTGAAGTGTCAGGTGAAAATGCCTATGGATTCTTACGTTCCGAAAAAGGAGTCCACAGGCTGGTGCGTATTTCTCCGTTTAACGCGGCTGGAAAGCGTCAGACTTCATTTTCTTCCTGTGATGTGATTCCGGACATTGAAGATGATATTGAGGTTGAGATTAATGATGATGACCTGCGAATTGATACCTACCGCTCCAGTGGCGCAGGCGGGCAGCATATCAACAAAACCTCGTCGGCAATCCGAATTACGCATTTGCCTACCGGAATTGTGGTACAGTGTCAGAATGAGCGTTCTCAGCACATGAACAAAGATAAGGCGATGCAGATGCTGAAATCCAAGCTGTATGTGCTCAAGCAGCAGGAGCAGGCGGATAAAATGTCTGATATCCGCGGTGACGTAAAGGAGATTGGATTTGGAAATCAGATTCGTTCCTATGTCATGCAGCCCTATACGATGGTCAAGGATCATCGGACAAATGCGGAAATCAGCAACGTGAACAGTGTGATGGACGGTAATATTGACCCGTTTATTAATGCATATCTAAGTGCAGGGCCGGGAGATAAATCAGGAGAAATGGTGTAAAGCACCGTAAAGGAGAGGGAAGAAAGATGGTAAATATAGCAGTAATGGGATACGGCACGGTTGGTTCAGGCGTGGTAGAGGTCATCAATACTAATGGCGCGCGCATTAACCAGAGGATTGGTGATGAGCTCAATATCAAATATGTGTTGGACCTGCGGGATTTCCCGGGAGACCCGGTGCAGGAAAAGATTGTCCATGATTTTGATGTCATTGTGAATGACCCTGATGTGCAGATTGTGGTTGAGGTGATGGGCGGCATTGAGCCGGCATATACATTTGTCAAAAGGTGTCTCTTAGCAGGAAAGAGCGTGGCAACGTCAAATAAGGCATTGGTGGCGAAATATGGTGCTGAGCTTTTGTCCATTGCACGGGAACAGAATATTAATTTTTTGTTTGAGGCAAGCGTGGGCGGCGGCATTCCGATTATCCGTCCGTTAAATTCCTCTATGACAGCAGATGAGATTGAGGAAATTACAGGAATCTTGAACGGTACGACCAACTACATGATGACCAAGATGTTCTATGAGGGCTCTGATTATGATGTCGTGCTCAAAGAAGCTCAGGAGAAGGGATACGCGGAACGCAATCCGGAGGCAGACGTGGAAGGTCATGATGCCTGCCGTAAGATTGCAATTCTGTCTTCACTGATTTCCGGGCAGCAGGTGGACTTTGAAGATATTTATACGGAAGGTATTACAAAGATTACAAAGGAAGATATGATGTATGCCAAAGCTATGGGGATGACAATAAAATTACTGGCGTCCAGTAAACGTCAGGGAGATCATCTGCAGGCTATGGTGGCACCATATTTGCTGAAGCAGGAGCATCCGCTTTACAGTGTCAATGATGTATTTAATGCAATTTTTGTTCATGGAAATGTGTTGGGTGATGCAATGTTCTATGGCAGCGGCGCGGGCAAGCTTCCAACAGCAAGTGCGGTCGTTGCAGATGTTGTGGATGAGGCAAAGCATCTCCATAGAAATATTATGACCATGTGGAAGAGCGATAAATTAGAACTGCTTCCATTTGAAGATACAAGCAAGCGCTTTTTCGTTCGGATTTCAGGAGAGCCAGAGGCTTTAAAAGCACATCTGGAAAGTAAGTTCGGTCCAATAGAGATTGTCAGGGCCCAAGGCCTGGAAGGGGAATTCGGATTCTTAACTGAGGTACTTACTGAGCGGGCATATGAGGAAAATGCAAAGGAATTTCCAGGTATTCTTCATAGAATCCGTATAGAAGGGTAGAACAGTAAAGGACATGATAAAAGATGAAAAAATATTTGATTGTATTGTGTGACGGGATGGCGGATGAACCGCTTAACGAACTGGATGGGAAGACGCCCTTAGAGGCGGCAAAGACGCCGAATATGGACACTCTGGCATCGAAGTCTGAGATTGGCATGGTACGGACGGTACCGGAAGGGATGGCTCCGGGCAGCGACACGGCAAACCTGTCAGTGATTGGATATGACCCTCAAAAATATTATACAGGACGTTCACCTTTGGAAGCTCTGAGTATCGGAGTAGATATGGCGGGTGATGATGTGTCTTTTCGATGCAACATTGTGACCTTGTCAGAGGAAGAAGTATGTTATGAAGACCGAAAGATTATAGATCACAGTTCCGGGGAAATCAGCACAGAGGATGCAGCGATATTGATTCAGGCATTAAAGGAAGGTCTGAAACAGGAGGGGTATGAATTTTACACAGGAACCAGTTACCGTCATCTGCTTATCTGGAAGCATGGACAGGTGGTGGAATTGACAGCGCCCCATGATATTCTGACACACCGTATCGGAGAGTATTTGCCAAAGGATGAAGTGCTCCGGGAAATGATGGTAAAGAGTTATGATATTTTGTCTGAGCATCCGATTAACAAAAGGCGAAAAGAACAGGGGCTTAATCCTGCCAATTCGGCATGGTTTTGGGGAGCCGGCACAAGACCGGCATTGTCCTCTTTTGAGGAGAAGTATCATCTGAAGGGGGCTATGATTTCTGCCGTGGATCTTTTGAAAGGAATCGCAGCAGGAGCCGGTATGCGCAACATTATTGTGGAAGGCGCGAATGGCGGGCTGGATACTAACTATGCGGGAAAAGGAAATGCGGCAGTGGAGGCCCTCTGCGGGGAAGATGATTTTGTCTATATCCATATTGAGGCTCCGGATGAGATGGGGCATCAAGGCAGCATCAAGAACAAAATCACTGCCATCGAGCGGATAGACGAGCAGATTATCGGGCCGATTGTGGAGAAGATGCATGACAAAAATATAGATTTCCGTATGCTGGTGCTTCCGGACCATCCGACTCCAATCAGGGTACGCACTCATGTGTCAGATCCGGTTCCCTATCTTCTGTATGACAGTGCGAATGAACTAGACAGCCGCTTTTCTTGCTATAATGAAACGACGGGACAAGAGAGTGGGATTCTGGTAGAAAAAGGCCATACATTGATAAAACATTTGTTTGAGCAGGAATAAAATAGGCATAAGAAAAACAGTCCGATTTTCGGGCTGTTTTTTTAAAATATCATTTTTTATCTGATTCGGGTGGCGTTGGAGCAGACATCTGACCGTGCGTATTGCTTGTATGCCGAAGGACATAGGCGATCAGATGTTTTCTTTCCCATTCTGCGCCTCGGTATTCCAAGACAAAACGAATCTCTTCATCGGTAAGATAGAGGGTGTCTTCAGAGTCCTGTCTGTAGCAGACGCGATAGGGAGCTGCAGATTCTTTGAGTTCATAGGAAAAAGGCTGCCGCACCAACTGATCCAGGGAAATAGAATAGATGTCGCACAATCTGGTTAGTAAGCCCATATCCGGCGCTCTTTTTCCTGTTTCATAATTAGAGTATGCCTGACGGGAGATATTGATTTTTTTAGATAAAGTCTTTTGAGTAAAACCATGATATTCCCGATATCTTTTTAAATTATCCGCAAGCTGTATATTTGCCATCGCGCACCTCCGATGAAAAGAGAGTACTCTGAGAGAACTTCTGGAAATTTTGGTGTAATGCTGAAAATATTTGTTGCAATTATTGCGTGATGCTAACAAATGTTTTCAACATTATAACAAGTTTTCCATTAAACAGGCGTTTATACAACGAAAGGAAGAATAAATTCAAAATGTAAACATATGACGACACGATGCGCTAGATTATTCAAAAGAGGCAGTGAGTCAAACAGTGCTGCATGTATATTTGGTTATTGCCGGCTCAGTGTGCTGTTATGATATTGGGAGGAATAAGTTACGTCTTCTCCAAACCAGTCCGGAGGCAAAAATGCATTTGCCGTTTCTTCATCCGGAAATTCCACTTCTGCCAGTATCAGCCCTGCCAGATAACCGGAGAAAAAGTCCAGTTCAATATACAGGTCATTTTCCAGAGGAATCACATAGCGGTCTTTTGTAATCAGATGGCCGTCTATTTTTTCTTTAAGATGTGTATAAGCCTCCGGGGTTAACGGAAGGTTATATTCTTCGCGGGCAAGAAACCCCTTTGACTTATAGGTTAGAAAATAATCGTCATTGTCGCGGCGGACTCTGACGACAGGGTGTGTGCAGAGATAACCCTGCTCAATGTGCCGGCAGGGATATTGTACAGGGTCAAAAGGAATACTAGATTGTTTGATTAAATATTTGCGTTCAATTTCCATATAGCTCCTCCTCACAGCGGGGATATCCCCATGAATTAATTGGATAGTCGTACTGCTATTTAGCTCTATCTATGTCTTGTATGGTAACACAATCATACTTCATTCCGGAAAAAAAGTAAACGCAGATTGCAATTTTTCAAGGTATCTGATACACTACGATATAGAGTAAGTAGTTTTTAGTGTGTTGCAGGCAGGAAGGAAAAAGAGATAATGGATGATAATGTATTTGGCTTTGTGAGTGTATTGGTTTTTGGGTGTGGGATTTATGGGCTGTATGCTTATATAAAGATGAAGAAAGACGGACATATCAACGAAACTTTGCTTCTCGGAAAGAACTATATGGAGTATATGTGTAAAGATAAAGAAGCATTTATAAATAAGGCGTTGCCGGCGGTGTTGGTTTTTGGAATTTCGGCTACAGTGTATGGAATTATTGATATTATTCACTGGTTTGTGACACCGATTCCAGTCTTCGATTATATTGGATTGGCGGCATTTCTGGTTGTGTTGGTTTGGTACATGGCGTATACTTCAAAATTGAAAAAGCAGTATTTTTAATCGCAAAGAGCTCGCTCTACGATGGATAACATTGTTCAAAAATAGTAGGCAAGTCAGAGCAGGCCGGGAGGAAAAACTTCCCGGCCTGATTGAATGTCATAGAGAAAAAGTCCTATTCTTCTGTATCAAACGATAGTCCCTTTTTATCAAAAAATCTGGGAACCATCGCATCCCATTCCCGTTCCAGTGATTTGTCCATAGAGAAGGTCTTTAAAGAGGTTCCGGTGATGCATTGCAATGTACTGCCGTCAAAACGGATATTGAGATATAATCCCTGTACATCGGAAGTCTGGAAATCCAGATTTTTTTGCTCTATGAGTTTTGTGATATTATCAGGGGACAGACTGAATATGAACTTGAAGCTTAAAGGGGTTCGTTTTCCTTTGATCATGGAAAAGCATAATTCCCTCAGTTGTTTCCAAAGTGCATATTCATATGTAGTGTCTGCACTGCTGCTGTCGTCTTCGTCGGATTCGTAAAGTGCACCACCATGTTTGTAAACATGTAACTGACTAGCATCTTCTAGA
>CANOBT010000133.1 GCA_947564305.1 uncultured Lachnospiraceae bacterium
AGAAATTTATTAACCAAGTAGTCTTGATTGACTACACCATTATTATACTAGGAGGGGTAGTTATGCCGGGAAAACACAAGAATTCAACTATCAGCTTTCGTGTTTCGGATTATGAAAGACGGGCGATTGAGGCAAATATCAAGATGAGTGGAATGCTGAAGAAGGATTATTTTATACGGAGCTGCATTTATAACAGGGTATGTGTGGTGGGGAAAAAGGAGACCATTTTTCCACTGGTGGAGGAACTGCGGAAGATGCAGGAGAAGATGGAGGTATTGAGAGAGCAGTTTCAGGCAGAGGGGAAAATTGCAATGCCGGAGGAAGAATTTGCGGATATGCAGACGGATTACCTGCATTTGCTGAGAGCCGTCATTCGGATGCTGGATGGTGCAAAGTATTTGTGGGAGGGAGACAGCGGAAAAAAATAGGAGTAATGCAGGTGTGACGATAAGTGACGGTTGCGACGGTATTTTATATATCGGTGTCGATAGCAAAAATACCGTCACAATCGACGCAACCGTCACAGGGGAGAAAAAGACTGGTTAGATGGTGGGGAGATTTGGAATATATGCAGGCGGGGATATAAAGTGAGGGAGGACAGCCGGGCAGACAGCGTGGAATATTTGAGCTGTGCGACAAATATTTCATCGGCTGGATGCGGGAACAAGGTCTCCGCTCCGCTTCGGTCGGTGTATAACAGACATCCGCCGGATGTCTTACACCCCGGCAGGGCGCAAAACCCGCTTGCGGGCTGCATTTTTGATGGGCTCGCCTGTCAAAAATGCTTTTGCGTTACTTTTGACAAAGGTAACAAAACATATTCCGCCTCAGGCTTCGCCTGTCGGCTCGTCTTTGGCTGGAATATAATTCGCTGTGGGCGGACTTTTATGTAACACAGTGTAGTACAGTCTGTAGTACAAAGCAAGCGGGAATTTTCTGCCAGAAAGAGAAAAGTGAGTAAAATAAAAAAGTTGTATAACAGTTTGTGCGACAAAAGGTAATTATGTTTTACAGCATGTTAGCAATCGGACAGTGAGAAATTTTTCTTGTCTCATTTTGGGATTGCCTTATGATACAGGCAGAAAGGCAGGAGAGGGGATTTCAGAGTAATAGGCAGAGATATATTTATAAAAGCATTTACGGGTAAAAACAAAATGAGGGGGCAGCGTGTATGGAGAGAACGATTTCAATGATGGTGGGAAAAGGTTCGTTAAATCATAACAACCGGACATTTATCGCCAAGAATGTAGACAGGGAACGAAGCAAAGGGAATAAAGTTTATGTGAAGGAAAGTATCAAGAAGGTCTACCACACACTTTTTGATGAAGCACTGGAGGCTTACAATGCCAAGCAGACAAGGGCAGACCGCAGGATCGATAATTACTATGAAAAAATCCGTACCAGCAAGCAGGAAAAACTGTTCCATGAGTTGATTGTTCAGATAGGCAACAGAGATGATACCAACTGTGGCATGGTGGAGAGTGTTTATGCTCAACTGGCATTGGAAGATTATATGAACGGATTTCAAGAGAGAAATCCTAATTTGCTAGTATTCAATGCGGTTATGCACCTGGACGAGGAAACGCCGCATCTTCATATTGATTATGTGCCATTTTCAACTGGAAATAAGCGTGGATTGGAGACGAAAGTATCTCTAAAAGGGGCATTGAAGGCACAGGGATTTGTCGGAACAGGACGATTCGATACCGAGTGGAAACGCTGGGTAGAAAGCGAAAAACAGTGTCTTGCAGAGATTATGGAACATTATAAGATGGAATGGCTGCAAAAGGGAACACACGAAAAACATCTGTCAGTCTATGATTATGAGAAGAAAATGCGGAAAGCAGAGGTGGCAGAGCTGGAACAGGAGATTTCTGACCGGAAAGACAAAATAGAGAGCCAGAGTTCCCTCATGGAGGTAAATGAGGAAACGTTGCAATCCCAAGCACAGATTTTGGAGGAGAATGAGGCAAAGGCAGAGAAAATCCGGCAGGAGACGGAGAAAGTAAAAGAAGATTGGGAAAGGGTACAAATAGACAAGGATAAGGTGCAGGATTCCTATGAGTTTTATCAAAAGATGGCGAAAAGTGCAAAGGAGAGCTATGAACTATATCATTCATGGTGTGAGGAAAAGAAAAAATCTTATGAGGAATATGCAGAAAAGAACGATGTGCTTGTAGAGAAAACAAATGCTCTTGAGGGACAGATAAAGGGATTGGAACAGAGAAAATCTGATAGAGTGGAGGAAGTACAAGCAGAGGAGATAAAACTGGATATTGTGAAAATGCAGTTGCAGGAGGCTGTGGATGATTTTGAAGATGTGCAGAAACAGACAGAATTTGTGAAGGAACAGGCAATGCGACAGTATGAAAAATACCGCAGGGTTGAGCCAAGTGAAAGAGGAACAGCCATGTTTGACGATATGATCCAGTTAAAGCGGGAAAATATGATACTGAAGGCCGAGAACAGGACTTTGAAAGAGAAATTGCAGAAGGCATATGATTTCATGAAACAGTTTACCATTAATGGGCTGAATATGCTGGAGCGTTTTCTGGAGTCCGTTGGAGAAAGAGTGCATAGTTTTTCGGGAAATATCGGTTTTGGTGGCAGGAGCAGGTAATTATAGTGAAGATAATGGAAAGAGGATAAGAGAAATGATTTTTTTCTTATCCGTACATAAGAATGGAGGCAGACTATGAGTAAAGAATTAGCAGAGGTTATTGTGGAAAACGGAATTGTGTATCGCTTGGGAGAACATGATTTGTATTATCCTGAGTTGTCTTTAGAGCAGAAAACGAACTATCCGATTGGAAAGTATGGAATTATATTAGGGGAGTATTTGATGGAATGTCAGCGACATTGGTATCTTAAGATAGTTATGGCTGGGATTTGGAATGAATACTTACATGAAATTGATGAGGCGTGTCATAAGGAAGTGGAGTTGGCGGTGGAACGGATAAAGAAAAGGGAGGGCGTGACGGAACAGTTGAAAGCTGAAAATCCACTGGAGTGGGTCGGTAAAGTGAATGGGATTAGGATGGGCGTAGAGGAAGAAGTTATATCGTATCTGGCAAAATTAGAAAAATACGGAAATTTATTTCTTGATACAAAAGTGTGAGTTCTCATATTTTTTTAAGATTTCTCTTGCTTTATACAGTAGAGTATGTTAGTATAATAGAAAGTATGTTCGGGTGCGTGCTTTTGGAGGATGAAAATGAAAATTAGTTATAAAAAGTTATGGAAGTTATTGATTGACCGAGATATGAAGAAAAAAGATTTGGCAGAGTTATCTGGAATTAGTTCAGCTTCTATTGCGAAATTAGGAAGAAATGAAAATGTTAATACAGATATTCTGCTGAAAATTTGTGTCGCATTAAAATGTGATATATCTGATATTATGGAAATTGTAACAGAGATTGAGGTTTAACAACTGAGGTGATTGGATGGATCGGCTGACGAAAGAACAACGCCACAGGAATATGAAAAATATTAAAAATAAAGATACCGGTATAGAGGTAACTTTACGCAAAGCCTTGTGGAGTAAAGGGTATCGTTATCGCAAAAATGATAAGAAACTACCTGGGAAACCGGACATAGTTTTATCAAAATATAAGATAGCCATTTTCTGTGACAGTGAATTTTTTCATGGAAAAGATTGGGAGGTTTTGAAACCTCAGCTCGAAAGGGGAAAAAACGCTGAATTTTGGATAAAGAAGATTTCAAGCAATCAGCAAAGGGATGAGGAAGTAAATAAACAGCTTCAATATCTTGGATGGACGGTAATACGTTTTTGGGGTAAAGATATTATGAAAAGAACGGATGAGTGCATACAAGTGATTGAAGAAACGATATTTGATATGATGCTGGATGCAGACGATTATTGTGAGTAAAGGAGATTTTGCAATGTACAGGTTAATAGATTTATTTGCAGGAATAGGAGGAATCAGAAAAGGTTTTGACAATGCATTTGGGGATGATATTGAGACGGTATTTGTGAGTGAATGGGATGAATATGCTCAAAAAACATACAAATTGAATTATCATGATGATTTTGAAATTGCTGGGGATATTACAAAAATTAGTGAAAAAGATATACCTGAATTTGATATATGTTTAGCAGGTTTTCCATGTCAGGCATTTTCATTAGCTGGGAGACGTATGGGGTTTGATGATGATTATAAGGGAATGTGTCGTGGAACATTGTTTCAAGATGTTGTAAGAATTTGTGAATATAGAAAACCGAAAGTGATTTTTTGTGAAAATGTTAAAGGATTGACTATTCATGACAGAGGGCGTACTTTTAAAGTAATAAAAAAGGCATTTGAACAGATTGGGTATACAGTATATGATAAGGTTTTGAATAGCAAAGACTTTGGTGTTCCACAGAACAGAGAACGAATTTACATAGTTGCCTTTCGGAATGATATTGACAGCAGTTCTTTTAAGTTTCCAGAAGGGAATAATGCAGATACGTGTATTAGGGACATTCTGGAGGAACAAGAAGTCAGTGTGAAATATTATTTATCCACTGTATATGTGGATACACTGAGAAAACATAAGGAGAGACATAAGGCTAAGGGGAATGGGTTTGGGTATGAAATAAGAGATTTAGATGGACAGGCAGGTGCAATAGTCTGTGGGGGAATGGGGCGCGAAAGAAATCTTGTGATTGATAAAAGGCTTACTAATTTTGTTCCGGTAACTCATATAAAAGGAGAAGTCAATCATGAGGGAATACGAAAGATGACTCCGAGAGAGTGGGCAAGGTTGCAGGGCTTTCCGGATGATTTTAAACTGGAATTGGCCGATACGCATTTGTATAAACAATTTGGTAACAGCGTAACTGTAAATGTAATAGAAGCGATTGCAAGAGAAATAAGGAAGGTGTTGGAAATGGCAAAAAATAAAGATGGAAGAATGTTGGGAAATAAGGGTGAGTGGTCAGAATTATATGCATTTATGAAATTGTTGAGTCAGGGGAGAGTTTATGCTGCCAATGAGAAAGTAGAGAAAATTGACAGTGTGTTTTATCCTATCTTAAAAATTATGAGAGAAGAACAAAAGGGAGAACAGTTAGATTATGTGATTAAAGAAGATGAGATTGTTGTGGAAGTACAGTCCAGAAGAATTATGACAATTGACAGGAATGAACTGGATGAACAGGCAGATAATCTTTTAGAGCAGATCGCAAGACATAGTGGTAGTTTTGAATTAGAAGAAGTGGCTGAATTTGCAAATGGAATTAAAGTTACGAAAATTAAAGCACCTTCAAGTGATACAACTGATATTTCCATGCAGATACAGGATACACATACAAATTATGTGCGAAATGTAGGATTTTCAATTAAGTCCGAGGTGGGACATGCTCCTACGCTGTTAAATGCAGGGAAAACAACTAATTTTATATACAAAGTTGAGGGGATTTCCGGTAAGCAGGCAGAAGAAATTAATAATATTGATACCAGAAATAAGATTATAGACAGAATGGCTAAAATCAGAGAGTATGGTGGAGAAATAGAATTTTGTGGAATGAATCATGATGGATTTAAACGAAATCTTATTATGGTGGACAGCAGCATGCCAGAAATCATTGCAAATATGTTGTTATATTTTTATGATGAAGATATTAAGGACTGTAAGACATTAGTGAAGTTAGCTGGGGAGCGTGATCCGTTGGGATATGGAGATGCTGCCATGTATGAATACAAGTTCAAAAAATTCCTATGCTCCTGTGCATTGGGAATGAAACCGGCAAAAGTGTGGGACGGACTGGATGAGGCAAATGGTGGTTATATCATTGTTAAGGCAGACGGAGAGATTTTGGCTTATCATATCTATAATCGTAATTTCTTTGAACAGTATTTGCTGGATAATACAATTTGTGAAAGGGCATCTACTTCCAGACATGAATATATGAGCTTGTATGAAGATGGTGGAGAGATGTATTTGAAATTGAATTTACAGGTGCGGTTTAAGTAATAAGGGGAGAGATATGGGGATTATAAAGGCAATAGTGGAAAAGTTGAAAATAAAGGAACTGTTTGCAATTTTATTTATAGCTGGTGTTTGTTTTAGTTTAATTCCATCGAATATTGCTGATAAGATGGAAATCTTGGAGTTGCGAAATAGATATCAATCGTTTGTAAGCATTGGGTTGATTATTATAGGTTCTTATTATGTATTATGTACACTGCGAAAAATCCAAAAAGCAATTCACAATAAAAAATATAGTGTTAAACGTATAGCTATAAAGTATATGAAAGAACATATGAGTATAGATGAGAAAAGATTACTTATAGAGCATTTTTATGACGGAAATGACAATACGTTTAATATGACTGGATATATTGAAATTAATGATGGTAGAAAAGCTGCACTAGAGAAGATGGGCATTATTTATCGTTCGTCAAATGTTAGTTATTATACGATGTTTTCGTATAATTTGCAGCCATATGTATTGGAATATTTGAACCAAAATTTAATTTTAGGTAAAATTGATATTCAAGGTACGCAACAAAATTATAGATTTAAATTTGACTTAGTATAGAGAAAGAAGGAAATATGTTATGAAAGATATAAGTAAGAAAGTTTCATTGCTTTGTAGTGTGTGTGGCAACAGTCAGTTTATGGCTTTGGATTGTGAGGGCAAAGAAATTTTGGAATTTTCAGAGGCACCTATTTATAAATGCTCGGATTGTGGTTGCGAATTTTCCAGAGAACAATTGATTGAAGAAAATCAGGAAATGATAAATGCTAATTTGAATGATGTAAAGACAGAGGCAGTAAATGAATTAAAAAAAGAGCTACAAAAGAGTCTTGGAAAACTAGGAAGAATTCGTTAAGGTGGTGTTTTGGATGGAATTGATATCTGGAATTATTAGGAATATAGCTCTTTATGTGATGCCTATTGCGGCATTTTTATTATCAATTTTAGCTTATTTGAAATCAAAGGAATGTATGCAGGTTAAATTGGAATTGGATGATGTACAGAAAAGATTAAATGAGTATGATTTAAAATTGAAACAACTGGAATTTAATGAAATGGAGAATAATATGGACAATACATTTATGACACCAGAGGGACACAAAAAATTTGCAGCAAAGAAATTGTTTAATGAAATGGGTAAAATCCAATGGGGTGCAGTTGCATATATAGAAGAAAATGGCGGAGGACCCAAAGGAAATCATACACATAGCGATAATCATATATTTATTGTGGTTGAGGGCGAAGTAAAAGTTGTTTTAGGAGAAGTCTCTCATATCGTTAAAACTGATGAAATGTTTTTTGTAAATGGAATGACTCCTCACTCTATCTGGAACAATGGGAAGCAAACGGCAAAGGTAATCAAAATATCTGTTGCTCCTTAAATTCAAGTATGTCGGGGGAGAAAGTATATTCATAAAACTGAATATTTTAACTTTTGGTAGCGTTTTTCCTAACAGGAAATCAGCTACCTTTTTTGTTTTCAACAACTATCAACACAGCAAAGAATAAGGAGGAAATCTATATGCAATAACTCGAAATTTTTGAACAAATTCGTAACAAGCTTTTAATCCTTGATTTATATGGGCTTGAGGGTTTTGTTCATGAATGAAGTAAATAGACAGAATGGTCTGGAATGAATAAAACATTTTGTCTATTTTATGGGAGGAACGATGATCGCACAGAGGATAGGGTTTTGTTTCTGGGCATACTTGTATGAGGGTAAAAAATCGCAAGTATAGTTTAAACGTCAGGGAATTATAAGTCTGTTTTTTTGATATGTTTTCAGGTACAATCGCCTCTGTAGGAGGTGATTTAGATGGCTGAAGTAATTCCTATCAATGGACAGGGCTGCTGGAGAAAAGATTATCGCTATGCAGTGTATGAACATAAACTGGTGACAGCGGATGGAATGATATATCCAAGATCGTTTATTATTATCAAGAACAGCTATGGTGTTATCATACGGTTTACAAGGCTTCATAACTTTACGGGTGTCTATGAGAATAGGGTATACCGTCCACTGGCATCAGATGCAAAGGAAAAGCTCTATTACATCTGCCGTATGCTTAATTATGTGTTGGTTGACCATTACAGCATTTACAAAATAGATCATGTGTTTAAAGTGACAAAGGACATGCTGGTCAGCTTCTTTATGGATTATGCACTGGAGAGAAAACCGGATGGGACACATAAAGGAAGCCAGAGTATTGAAAAGTGCGTCAGTGCTGTTACACTTTTCTTTAGCAAGCTGATCTATAAATACGGTTCTTACGTGGCACTCAGAAGGAATGAATTGTATAAGGAAAAAGATGTTTATACAAGGAAAGGAAAGTGGATAAAGAAAAAGATACCGGATTTCCAGATTAGAGGTATCCCAGAGGAAAAAAATATTTTTCGTGATATACCAACAAAAGTGTTCCAGATTTTGATGAACCTTGCTGTCAGGTATACTCCTAATATAGCCCTTGTTATTGGGCTGCAGGCTTTCGGAGGGCTGAGGCCGGGGGAGGTATGCAATGTCAGGCAGGAAGCAAGCCCAAAAGGGGCTGGAATCCTTTTTACATTCATTGATGGGAGGATTGTAAAAGCAGAAATAGACCTAATCCATGAGTACGCAATGAGAAGTGACGGCGTAGTCTGTGGAAACATTAAAAAGTAACGGAGGCAGTGTATTTATCCGCCGTTTCTGGAAGCTTTCCAGACGCTGTATACGTATCATCTGGAGTATCTGAAAATCCATGCGTTTGAACCAGAGTACCGCCCTATGTTTATAAATAGCCGGGGGATGGCAATGACATATGATGACTATTATCAAAGATTCAGAAAACTTATTGATGAGAGGCTGCGCCCAATGCTCCTTGGGCACCCTGATCCGGAATGCCGTATTTATGGGCAGCTGCTTTGCGAAAACTGGCTTGGGCCACACGCATTGCGCCACTGGTTTTCAGTGCAGCTGGCATTGCGGGGTGAGGATGTCGCGCAGCTCCAGTTTTGGAGAGGGGATAAAAATCCTGAAAGCGCGTTTACCTATCTCCAGGATAAGGGCGAACTGGTAAGGGAACTGGCTAAAGCAAATGAACTTCTTGCCTCATTTTTGATGGAGGAGGGAGAAAACAATGGCTGTACATAGAGATAGTAAAGTGAGTTTTTATACAGTGGTTGCGCAGCAGGCAAAGGCAAGGGAGTCGCTATACGTGGGCAACGCCACGGATAAAAGCAACCTTGTGGATTTTATGGAGATGAACGGATGGTTTGGAGTTGATGTGCATATATGTGGGGAAAAGAGGGCAGCCACAGACAGGGGGGATTATTACCTGGATGCCAAGGAGGCTGGCAGGCTGGCGGAAAATATCTGTCTGTGGCTGGATGCTTATGGAAGGAGCGATGCAGAAAAGCTGGCAGTGCTTGCAGGCTATGGGGCGAGAAAATTTCCAGATACAACGTTAAAATATGTCAGTTATATAAGGGAATCTTCGCTTGAAGAAGATGCAAATTCATGGAGGCTGCTGGATTACCTGCTGTCCGTACTCCGAAAAGAACTGCTGGATGCTGATGAAGACGAAATGCAGTCCATTTTGGACAGGGTAAGCCGGGAGATGCCGCTGGTTACAGCAAAACTGTTCATAAGTTTTTGGGAGAAAATCCAGAAGGAAACAGGGAAGAACGGCTGGACATACAGGATGCATGCAAGGAGCAAAAGAAAAGAGAATGCCGCTTACCCCATGAGGGATTTTTCAAGGATGGCATATTGTATTTTTAACGAGACATATTGGGAAAAAGAGCATCTGGTGGAAAAGGCGTGCGCCAGTGGAACCCATGCAAACCTTTGGGCATTTCTGGCGCTGCATTTTGTATGCGGCATGAGGGCAACAGATATCGAAAGGATTCCCAAACCAGAAATCCCATGCTGTGGAAGGGATTTCTGGGAGAGATTATTAAAGAAACAGATTAACGATGCCAGTATGATTTCAAAGGATATTCAGCTGCGCATGAAATATAAGTCCCGCCATCCGCATAAAACATTAAGCCATTCCGGCATCCTGGAAATAAAGCTTTTCATCCCGGCAAGCCTTGAGAAAGCTATAGGGGTGATACTTGCCGTTGCCGCAAGCTACTATGATGATAAAGAGGTGGGGATGCCATTTATAAAGGCTGCCAGGAGTGTCGCTGTCATAAGGAAGTTTTTAGGCGAGCCGTTTGCAGAGGCATTGGGATGGAGTAACTTTTCAAGCAGAAGGGCGAACAAATCATATTTGCAGGGGATAGAGGCTGTTGCAGGGATGGCTGGTGCGGATGCCCCCAAAGGGTATATGATTGCTGCCCTTGCACGGAGCCATAAAGGAGGGATTGGCACCCTTCCGGATATCACGGAGATATACCTGAAAGATGCTTCCTTTAGCGGCTATACACCGGAATTTATTGCAAAAGAAATGTTTGAAAGGGGCGTGTTTGGATTTATTCCACATATTCTCCTGGAAACATATGCTGGTGAGGAATATAAGAAGCTTGGCGTAGCCCATCAGACAACATTGATACAGTCCATAGGAATCAGCCCGTCTGGCATAGAGGGGCTTGCAGAACTGGCAGGGAAGAGTTATCGGATGGCTAAGGAAACCGTGGCAGAGTTGACCGCTGGCGGGGCAGATATATGCCTCATCCTGCAACGGATTGCGTCTGGGGCGGCACCCGGAAAAGATACAGGCAGCCTATGCATGCTGGCAGCTTGCGGCTATCCATGCCGGAGAAGCGGAAGCTGGACATGTATTGGGTGCCGGTATGAGATTTATACGAAATCGGTCATGCACCAGATGATGAAAGAATACATGAGGATGAAAACCCTATGCAGTTCAGATGACGGGTGGCGCTATAGGCAGATGATAAGGGAGGCAGTCCTGCCAATGGTAGGGGAATTGCTGCATTCCGTAAAGGAGCTTTATCCAGATGCTGATATGGGACTGTTGGCAGAAATTATGGAAAGGGGGATAGAGGGATATGGTGATTGCATCAAATCAGATCCTGGAATTGGGCCATAGCAGGTATCTGTCGATTAACAGCATTGATGATGAAAGCCTCAAGAGGGCTGAAAGTATATTTTCTTACTATAAAGAACACGGTGTGATACAGACAGGGACATTTGGAGACGATGAATGGGAGCTGTGTGATGAGAGGAACAGGTTGCGTCTGTGCTTTGGGTTATCTGACGAGCTGTTTTATAGAAATGCGGAAAGCTGGGCGGGCTGCACGTCTGACTGTTACAGGGATGCTACCAAAGCCTATGTGCTGTTCCGGATGGGGATGTTATCGCTCCATTCCTTGAGGAATATCACCAATACGCTGAGGCAGCTTGGCGAATCAGGGTTTGACCAGGCGGTTACAGTCAGGAAAAATGCAGGGCATGCTGCGGAGTTTTTGCAGCTGATTCCCGGATATTCCACGGAAAGGGATGCTGTCATAGAATCGTTGGAAGAGAATAACTCTGTATCAGGCAGAAAAAAGGGAGGGGCACGGGAGCTAGCTGATTTTAAATCATATTTCCGCTTTCACGATGAACTGGATAAGTTTTGGGGATCAGCTGCAGAATCGGCGAAACTGTTTTATTTTCCTATGTTTTTATGGTGGAACCTGACGGCAATACTGCCGCTCCGACCTACGGAGTTTCTGATGATGCCGCGGGACTGCCTGGTGTGCAGTGGTGATGAAAATTTTATTACTGTCAGACGCACCAAACTGAAAGGAGGAAATTCAAGGATCACTTATAGCATTGATGGGGATTTTGAGAAGAAGCTATATCCTGTCAGCTGGAAATTGGCAAAAGAAATTAAATGGTATCAGAATCTGACAAATGGCATGCACCCTTCGCCCATTGGTGCTTTGTTCCGCAGGGAGGCAAGTAGCTACTATGAAAAATGGAATAAAAGGGCAGCCATTACACTTCCTTATGGGTATATGAATCTGAGCTTCGCATTAAAGGTTTTTTATCGGGAAGCGCTGTCTGAAAGAAATGATATTTCCATGATCCATCTGGGCGATACAAGGCATATAGCCATGATGAATCTTATTATTTCAGGAGGATCGCCGACTGTCTGTATGGAGCTGGCTGGGCATGAGGACATAGATGTCAGTTCCAATTATTATGCAAACATGGCCAATCTCGTAGAGTGTGCAACATATGAGATGTATAGGAAAGGGAAGAAGGGTTCCCACGCGTTGGTACAGGGACAAAGGGAGTACCAGTTTGTGCGGCCGGACGGATTGACAAGGGTAAAAGATGGATGGTGCAGATCCTCCAGAAGGAAAGGCTTTGATGTGGAGGATTGTATCACTGCAGTTAATTCCCTTGGAGAGATGGGCGACTGTAAATGCTGCAGATATTTTATGGCAGACATACAGGGAGTGCATCTGGATTTTTATGATACGGCAAAAGGAAGAGAAAACGTCGATGCAGACAGCTGGTTCCTGATGCATATGATTGAGGCTGTACGGCAAGGAATCGAGCTGCAGGAAGATATAAAAAGCGTAATGTTAAGGCTCCAGCAGAGCTGTATGCATTACAGGGACTGCCTGATAAAAAGTTACGGAAAGGATGAGGAACAATGGCAAGGCCAAGAAAAGCGGATGCGGATGAACTGATACAGCTTGTGGATTCTTATTTTACAACAGAGGCTGCCGGTGATCCGTCAAAACTCAAATGTTTATTCTTGGAGCGGTTTGCCGCCAGAAATGGGAAGGATATCAAGGCGTATGATTTCAGACGTTATCCAGAGGTAAGGGAGCGAATGGAGGAACTAAAGGCGATGGTGCTGAATGAGAATGGGATGCAGATGCTACAGGGGAACTCTTATAAGAGCCTTGATATAGCCCGCGTGTTAAAGGCGCGGCGTGATCTGGACGAGTTGAGGGAAATCCTTGGTGAAATGGATGCTTACTGGAAGCAGGTTTATGAAAAATGTATTTCATTGTCAAAGAAAAATGCAGAGTTCCAGAACACAATCCGGAAGTTGAAAAGCGACAACGCCTCTTTTATGCAGGATATTCAGGTAAAGGAGGAAGATGCTGACAGGATTTCACGGGAAAATAATAAGCTGGTGGCGGAGAACAGGTATCTAAGGAGGATGCTGAAAACATACCTTTACCCGGCAGTGGCGAATGAGATATTGAAGCAGGAAAATTTATTGGGAAACCCAGATACGGAAGTGACCGGGATAGCAATGGAAAAACTGGCCGACGGTAGAATTCCTGCTTCTTTTCCAGAAGCCACATCCACAGACAGGAATGTGAAGAAACGGGAGGAAGAACTTCTGCAGCGCATGTGGGCGGAAACAGGTAAAATATAAAATGGCGAAAAGAACTTTATTCGAGGAATTTCCGGAACTGATAGCAGAATGGGATTATGATAAAAATGACATGGAGAGAACTTTTCCGTCGGACGTTACACGGGGATCGCATAAAACTGTTTGGTGGAAATGCAGCAAAGGGCATCTGTGGAAGGCGCCTGTATATGACAGAACGGCTGGGAGGGGCTGTCCATATTGCAGTGGAAGAAAAGTGCTTATTGGCTATAACGACCTCGCATCGAAGGCACCATGGCTGTCAGGGGAGTGGGATTATGAAAAAAACAGTGGAATTTCACCGGAAACAGTGACCTGTGGATGCAACCGGAAAGTCTGGTGGAAATGTAGGGAAGGCCACAACTGGCAGGCTGCTGTATGTGCCAGGTATGGCGGAAGTGGATGCCCCTATTGCATCGGACAGAAGGTGTGGGCTGGCTATAATGATTTTGCGTCCAGGTATCCGGCTCTTGCAGAGGAATGGGATTATGCGAAAAATGAAGGCATGACCCCAAGTATGGTGACACATAAGAGCAATCGGAAAGTTTGGTGGAAATGCAGAAATGGACATAGCTGGCAGGCGGCGGTTAATCACAGGGCTTCTGGGCATGAATGCCCCTATTGCAGTGGGCGGTATGCAGTGCCGGGATACAATGACCTGGGGACATTGAATAAGTTGCTTGCAGCCGAATGGGATTATGATAAAAATGGGGAGGCATTGCCAAAAGACTTTACGCTGGGGAGCAAGAAAAAAGTCTGGTGGAGGTGTAAATTAGAGCATAGCTGGGAAGCTGCCATCTACAGCCGTAATGGCGGTCGTAGGAATTGCCCTTTTTGTAGCGGGAAAAGGGTGCTGGCTGGCTATAATGATCTTGCAACAACAAACCCTGCCCTTGCTGAAGAATGGGACTATGGGAAGAACAATGAGAAACTGCCGGAACATTTTACGGGGTGCAGCAAGAAAAAAGTCTGGTGGAGATGCGCTAAAGGCCATAGCTGGCTTTCCACTATCCATAACCGCACACTTGGGAACGGATGTCCCTATTGCAGCGGTAGGAATGCTATAATTGGTTATAGTGATCTTTTGACAGTTCGACCGGATTTGGCTGAGGAATGGGATTATAGTAGGAACCAGGAAATCTGTCCA
This sequence comes from uncultured Lachnospiraceae bacterium, assembly GCA_947564305.1. The sequence continues at coordinate 14,462 of CANOBT010000133.1, forward strand.
CAGCAGTTGACGGTTAATGCCCATAATAAGGTTTGGTGGAAATGCGAAAAAGGGCATAAATGGAGAGCTGCCATCTATAGCAGAACCAATGGTGCAGGATGCCCATATTGTGCGGGAAAAGTTGCTGTTAAGACTTACTTTATTACTTGATGGAAAGTGATTCTAACGAAAAAAATGTTTTTTGCTTTCTCTTTTTATGGTATACTATTGTAGAATGGATGGTAAATAATAGTATTGTACTTAGGGGGACAAATTATGGAAACGTGGTTGGACAGGCTGCTAGAAAACATTATTATGAAATTTCGAATCGGAGATAGGGAAAATATAGATATAAAATCAAAAATAGGTGAAGGTTTTTCTGGTGCAGAAGTTTATTTGGTGGAGTTAAAAGGGGATTCAGAAATAAAAGGGTATTTCTTTTTAAAAATTGATAGCGAGGCAGAAGAATATGAAAATAATTTAAAGGATTTTTGTTTTTCTAAAGTTATAAAGTGTATACACCAGTTTACAACTATTATAAATAGCGCTCCTTTTGCTGAACAAGGTATT
>CANOBT010000134.1 GCA_947564305.1 uncultured Lachnospiraceae bacterium
CACAGGAGTTCTTGCTTATATCTAAAGATTTTCCCTCCCCCTGCATAGCAGGGGGGGTTATTTTTGCTGTCACACAAAAAGAACCCCCGAAAGTACCGTAAATACTTCCGGGGGAACCTCATTTATGTAATCCATCTATCATCAAATTTTTTATCACTTCCTGGCGGACTGATTCTTCCTTTTGGGTAGAATACAGATAATCTGCATAACGCGCCGCCATATACAGGTAATCAGACAAGCGGTTGATATACCGCACAGCCTTTGCATCCGCCCCGTATTTTTGGGCAACTACGCGAAAACGGCGTTCCGCCCGCCTTGCCACGGCGCGCGCCACATCCAGACGTGCGGACTGTTCGCAGCCTCCATACAGAACAAACTCCTTCGCTCTTGGGAAACTGCCTTCTAACCGATCAATATCCTCTTCCAACGCCAAAGTCTGTTCCTTTGTGAACAAATACTTTGGGTTACGCGGCTCAGCAATTCCAGACATCATCTGCATCAATTCCTTCTGTATATGCGTCAGCTTCTCATGGAACTCCGGTACCGCAATGACTTTCGCCAACCCAATCAGACTGTTCAATTCATCAATGGTGCCTACCAGTTCGATACGGTCGTCAGATTTAGATATACTGATTCCATTCATCAGCGAAGTGGTGCCCCTGTCTCCCTGTTTTGTATAAATCCCCATAACAAATACTCCCTAATTATTTAAATGCCTGCTTCTTAATTGCGCGGGCACTGTTAGAGCCCAACTTTCTGCATTGCTCTTTGGTCGGATTCTGATAGCTTTCTACGAACCTTCCCTTTTTCATTCCACGAATCTGCAGCGCGGCTGTTGTCCCACAAATCCCGATTCCAGAACCTGGCATCGAATCCTGAGCCGCCCGCCAGACCAATGTATCCATATCCGCCTCTTCCTGCTCCATCTGCTCAAAAAAAACGCCTTCTTCTTCAATTCCCGCGCAAATTTCCCTAAGAACATTTCCGTCTGCCTGATGCGTATAGATATAAATGGATGGTCTCTTGATAATCATGCTTCGCCTCCCGCATAGGATAACACTAATCCGGTAGCAACCGCATTTCTTGGCCCCATACTGCCCCGGATATTTCCCCTTCCGCAGACAATACGGTAAGACGCAAATTCCTCCATCAACATGTCTGGAATCTCAAAATCCTCCGCGGAGCCTCCGACAAGCACCACATTGGAAATATTTTTTAACTGATGTCCAGAGGCAACTTTTTTTAATGCGCGAAATGCGTTTGTTACAAATACTTTTCGTTTGGCTTCCTGACGCACCTGCACAATCTTCTCCATCGGTATATCCTGCTCGATTCGGATAAATCCATCCTCCGCAAGAAGCACGACTCTCCCGTAAAAACGTGGCTCGATGGATTCCTCAACAAAATTGATCTGACCGTTTTCCATACGCATATGGAACAGACTTTCCACCTTTGCTAACGGATATTTTTTTATCTGCTCCGCAATATGCCTGTCTTCCAATCCTAATTCTGTTTGAATCAGCATGGAAACCAGTTCTCCCGCGCCTGCCTGATGCGTCATTGTCACTTTTCCGTCTTCGGAAATCAATGCCGCGTCCGTAGAACCTCCGCCCATATCAAGGATTGCCAGTGGAAGCCTGGTTCCGGGAGTCGTCAGCGCTCCCAGACTTGCCATAACAGCCTCTACTCCTGCTACGATTACCTGCGTATCTAATTCCATCTGAAGCTGGTCTGCAATGGCCCGCATAGGAAGTTTCTGTGTCTTCACCATAGCCGCAATTCCGACCGCTTTTTCCAGACAAGTTTCTCCCGCCAGGGCGCCGGAAACCAGTACCGGAGCAAGAGTATCTACCGCAAGAATATCGGTAATCCGAATATCGGCGCCCTCTTCCTTGTTCAGCTCACTCATCCCCTGCCTGATGCGGGAAAGCATATTGCCCACATTCGTGTCCGGCTGTCCGCTGATATCAGCAATGGTTCCCGCCTGCTCCAATGCCTGCATGATCCGCTCTGCGCCTTCGTCCAGATTGATGGAATCCACCCTGGTTTCTGCGGAAACAGAACAGGTAGTATCCCCGTTCTCACATTCCTTATAAAAATAAATTTCTCCGGCAGGAAGAACATTTTCATGAACATTACCGCCTGGTGTTTTCAGCACCACAGCGCTGCGTTTTCCAATCAGGCTTTTTGCGATTGGAGTGATTGTATGCGTTTCTTCCGCATTCAGTTTCAACAACGTTGCAATTCCGTAGGGATTAGACAACATCCGTACAGTCTGACCCGGAAGCGCCACTTCGATAGCAGCCATCACTCCCTCCGGCAGTTTATCAATACGTGCCACTTCGTCAATAACCGGTATTTTTTTATCCAATCTATTTTCCACGAGTACCGCCTCATCTGCCTGTAAAATCAGACCGGTGATTTCAATTTTCGCAGCCGCGTTGTTGAGAAGCCTGGCAGCCTCCTCATAGGAATGCTTTGCAGATGCCACTGCAATATATGCCTTTCCTGACTCCGCCCTCGCAAGATTTTCCAACAGAATCAGTTCCCCCACAGCCTGCCCCGCTCCGGCCGGTGTGGAAGGATTATGCCCAATCATCGAAGAATCCGTAATGATAGTTTCGGTCAGCGTTTCCATGGCGGTATCTCCGATGACTGGTGCGGCTTCATTGATACGAATCAATGAAACGTCTTCTACCTGACGTCCGATACTCCCCATAGCCTGTTTCAGAGCCATTCGTATGCCGTGGACATTGGCCAGTGTCCCTTTGGTTCCCGTCGTGCGGCAGGAAGCACTGGCAAGAAAATGAATATGATTGTCCCTGCCTGTTTCTCCAATGCACACTTCTGTTGTAGAATTTCCAATGTCTACTCCTGCGATGCAGCTTCCATTCACAGCAAAATTCCTCTCTTCTCGTATATTTCCACAGCTTCCATAACCAATTTTGCACAGCTTTTGGCATGATATTTTTCCAAAAGTTCCTGAGCCATCAAAACTAATTCCAGTTTTGTGGAACGATTTGGCCGAAGTTTGTCATACATTTTCAAAATCACATCATCCGGTACATCCACCAGTTCTGCCGCCCGTTCAAAATTTTTTTCCATCGGGTCGTTTCCCGCTTCTTTGGCTACCTGTCCCTGGGCTTTCAGAACTTCTTTCGATATTTTGATGTCTTCTGCCTCAACATGGTTTTTCATCACTTCTTCCAGAGTGATATCCGTCAGTTTCTTTCCTGTTCTGGAAGTAATCCGTTCCTTTTCATATTCGCCTAATGGATACTGCATGTTTATCCCTCCCACTCTATCTTTCCGACTTCCGGGTCAAGCTGTTCCGTCTCTGCAATATGCATCAACGCTGCTTTGACCTGGTACTTTGGGCGTGACATCGGGTCATTGACGGAAGGAATCGGCACCACCTGCTCGCCCTTTACATATTTTGCCGCGTTCTGCCCGATATGGCGGTATGTCTCCAATGTCATCAGGGGAGCCTGCGGAAACAATTCCAGATTGGAAAGCGGATATAAATCCTTCTGATGAATCACCGTAGTTCCCTTTGACTGTATCCCAATTCCAATCCCTGAGCCGGAAAGCCGGGCAGCCTCTAACGCCATAAAACAGACATCTGATGTATCCAGAATCTTAACTACCCTCGGAATCATTCCTTCTTCTTCAATCCCCGCCTTGACATTTTTTAATACATCATCTAACGGAATTCCACAGATTGTTTTCTGAATCTCTCTTTGAAATGCAGCGCCTACACCGATTACGACTTCCTTCGGGTCCTGTCCCTGCCGTGCTCGTGGGTAATCTACATAGGAAGTTTTCACCGGGTTAATCCGGTCCCTTCCTGCAAAGGACGAACTGCTCTGTGAACTGTTCCACGCTTCCTGAGAGGAAACAAAAGTCCCATTGTTTTCTTTCTTTCGACTGGCATCTTCATTCTCTTTCATCTCGGCGATAACAGCATCCGTAACCTGCCTGATGAGTTCTTCTGTAATCTGCATCATGAATCCCCCCTTCCTTATATATCCTGCGGATCAATAATATGAGGAATCCGCTTAATCTCTTCCCAGCGTTCTCCGTCCAGACGGTAGCCTGTTCCCGGTCCCATATAGTCATTTGGCGTATTTACACCGGAAAGAACATGAAAATTTTTATCCAGTATGGCAGAAGTTTGCATATAGTCCCCTGCCACACGCTGCTTCAACATATTCAAAACGCTTTCCGCAATATCTGTATAGCCGGTCTCTGCCAGCGCCTTTACCACATCTACGCCGGTAATCCCTCGTTTCAGGACATCCTCGGCAGCCATCAAATCCGCCGTCACATCTCTTGGCAGGGTATCCTTACTGCCATGTGCATAAGTAACCGCTTCTACCTGCTCATCTGATACCGGAGACAAGCCCAGATGCCGAAATACTGCCTGCACCGCTTTTGCCGCCTTGTTCCTCACACGGATGACTTCTTCCTCTGTAACCGGGCGCAGTCCCCCGTCTACCTGCATATCCCGCTGCAGGACATTGTAATCATCAAAGTCCTCCGCGTCAAAATTAGAACCTGCGAACATATTGTCATAATTTGGCTCTGCTGCATAACCTGAAAAAATAAAATCAGTCCCTGGTAAAAACTGCAGCATCGTCCTGGCCGTCCGTCTCATGTCAGAATTTGAAAAGCTCTGATCATTAGAGGAAGCACATTCCAGCCCCAGTAATGCAGCAACCAGATTTTCTCCTAAGACCTCCCTGATTCCTCCGGGTACAGCGCCCGGCACACCGATACAGCTTACCGAGCCATTCTGAATGCCCTGGCTCCCGGCACCTTTTGTGACATACAGACAACGGCATTCCAGATAGAGCATAGACTTTTTCTCACTGCTGCCCATCAACACTTCGGAACCGGAACCAGAGGTAAAGCGCACTTTCAAGCCTCTGGAGGCATAGGCGGAATTTAAGAAAGCCTTCGAATATGGGGTATCATCTCCATCCACAAATACCTTTTCCGTCCCATAGACAGATAACGTCTCCGCATACGTTGTCAGCCCCCGGATTCCAAGCTCCAGTTCCGTGGCCTCTTCCGCGGAACATTGGGTCAGCACACCCGGCCGTCCGGTCTGGGAACCAATCAAAAGCGCCATTGCACTCAGAGGAGCATACCGCGCCACCCCCATAGTCGTCTCTTCTTCCGCAAATCCACGCAGTGCGCCTTCCGCTGCATCCGCTGCGATTTGCACCGGGTCATCTTTCAAATTCGTAATATGTGCCTGATTACCTGGGATTTTTCTCGCACGTATCTTCTGCATCCCCATCATCAGTTCTACCACATTCAGGTGGTTGATCACCTCCGTCATCTTAGCCGGGGAAATTCCGCTCACCAAATCTAATATTTCTTTCCGTGAGACGTGGATATCCACAATCATACGGGCAATATCCAAAGAAGATACTGCCATAGATTTTTCCGCGCGGTCTATACGAATCGCATAATCCGCAATAAATCGGTCAATAAAATCGAATTCCTCTCTTCTCTTTCCATCCAGTTCTACAATCCTTCCATCTTCAATCTTTATGGACGGAGCCGGGTCATAAGGACTCTTCATTGCAACAAAGCCCATCTCCGGCCACTCATTGATATAACCGTCCAGATTGACCGGCCGCTTGTCCAACGCTTCAATTCGTTTTGATTTTTTCATCGTTGTCTACTCCCTGAAAACACAGTATGACAGAAAAAGCTTACAGCACATTCCTTTGCTATAAGCTTCTCCTTTCCCTTTTTTGGTACATATAACCTTGCTTTTTTGAATGTAGTTATCTTACTTATTATGGTACATCCAATATGGGATTTTGTCAATTTCCTTTCCTAAATACTTATTGGTCGAGTAGACATACCCCCACTTTTATACTACCTGATGTCTGCAGAACTGCCTGTGCGTTATGGGAAGTGAAACCACAGCCACACCGACCGCCGCGATCAGGATCACACACGGAAGTGTAAGCACCGCTCCGCCGACAGGGAACAGGACATAATCCGAAAAAACCGAATAAATATCCACCGCCGTATAAATCATACTTGTAACAAGAAAGCCTGCCGTAATCTTCGCCAGTACTGTTTCCCGCCTGCCGCATTTCGCGGACAATATGACGGCATCTGTTCCGGTCTGGTATTCATAGGAAAATAAGGGCGAAATGATGATACATACGGCCACTCCGGTGAGCAGAAACAGCAGGGAGAATATGCGGGTCAGAAGTACTTTCCAGCCATCCGTGTAGTCGTACTCAAAGGGTGCCGCAATCTGCTGTTCCCGTTTCATGACCATGTCCTTTTCCAACGGTGTAAAATTTCTGGCGGTGTAGTCCATATCCAGGATTTCCTGGACTTTTGTATCCCGTATTTCATAAAAATGATATGCCATTTCGTCCGTTACATGGGAAAGGGCATTCATATCATAAGTCCCGGGGTCTGACGCCGGAGCACATACCTGACGGATTAGATTCAGAATGTCGTTCTCCGGCTGGATGTACCGCACCCAGACATCATTTTCCTGTCTTCCGCTTATGCTGTCGTAATTCTCCGGGTTGCCGTATACGGTCTGATACCGGTACATAATGTCTTTGAAACGTTCAGGCGTAAGCGGTCCGGCCTGGGCGTGTTTCATCTCCTTCTTTGCATGAATGGCCGAAATGCCGGATAACTCTGTGCCGTCTGTCCTGAAGTAAGACTGTTCCGGGATCAGCACAAAATTCATTGCGCCGATACAGAGCAGCAGGAGCAGACAGATAATCCACGTGGATCTGCGGGTCAGCATCTTTTTTATTTCATATTGTATCAATGTTCTCATAATCTTACACCTCCAGACAATTGCTCCGCAAAATGATACAAAAATAAATCTTCCAGATTCGCAGGTACGTTCCGCGCTTCGGGCGAAGGACGTTCTTCAGAAACGATGCGCAGTTCTGCCTGATCCTCCACATGCCGCAGATTGCAGATACAATAATCCGTTTCATAGCGGCCCACCTCGCCGGCAGGTACACACAATGTCCAGGTCAGGCCGGATGCCTCCGCAGTTAATTCTGCCGGACTTCCGCTTAAGATCAGACTGCCCTTTTTCATCATCAGGATCTGGCCGGCGATATATTCCACATCACTTACAATATGGGTGGAAAGAATGACTATCTTGTCCTTGGACAGATCGGAGATCAGGTTGCGGAACCGGATCCGCTCTTTGGGATCAAGTCCTGCCGTAGGTTCATCCAGCACCAGGATCTTGGGGGCATTGATCACAGCCTGGGCGATACCCAGACGCTGCTTCATGCCGCCGGAAAAAGAACGTATCTTCTGCCTGGCAGCGCCGGACAGGTCAACCACTTCCAGAAGTTCATCGACTCTGCGCTTTGCGGCACGTCCCTGGATTCCTTTCAGTGATGCCATATAGAGCATGAAATCACGGGCGGAAAAGTCAGGATAATATCCGAAGTTCTGGGGCAGATAGCCGAGAAGATCGCAGTAGGACGCACCCATGCCTCCAATACTATTTCCGTTATACAGAATCTCACCGCTTGTCGGCCTCAGCACTGTACAAATCATCCGCATCAGCGTCGTCTTGCCCGCGCCGTTGGCACCCAGCAGGCCGTACACACCGTTTGTCATCGTATAACTGAAACGGTCAACGGCGATCTTATTTTGAAATTGTTTCGTCAGTCTGTCAAATGTAAGTTCCAATGTCATTCCTCCATTCCGTGTTATTTTTCCAACCGCACAGTTGGTTATTTTTTATTCCGGTCAGTTCCCGGTCATGCCGCGTACTCCATTCTCTGCGGGCATTCGTTCAACATTTTATATAATTCGACAGCGAAGCCCATCACCGCGATTCCCAACACGGCCAACCAGACAGCGATTGCCGTTCCGTTATACCACTGAGGCCATTCTTTTACAGATACCGCGCCGAAAGCGGAAAGCCCGGCACAGTACGCGGACACATAGTACTGGACATTTGCGGCGCGGCAGTGGTTGAGCAGAAATAAAGAGCCTGCCGCCGCAAGGAAGGCGGGCACCAGTCCGTATAAGATCAATAAGCCGAAGGTTGTACCGCTTTCCATACCTGATGTCAGGAACAGCATGCTAGTCAGAGACAGCATGTCGACCACTGCGGTGATCACCAGTCTGGCCAGTAAGACCTGGGGCAGGGAAAATCTTGACGGCAGTTCCAGTTCTGCCATATTGCAGCGGAATGACCGGGATATCTCGGCCGTTCCGATCAGAACGACGAGCGGCGCGGCCGGAACGAGCAGGAGAATGCCTTCCCGGTCATGCAGGATTACATTTGTAAAGAAACCATACAGGCAGAACAGCATAAGCTGAGCCGCCAAAATTCCACGGTTTACGAATGGGATCTGGGATCTTACAAACCAGAACAGGGAGGACTCTTTCGGCAGGGTAAGCTTCTTTCTTCCTGCCATGACCAGAAGAGCTTTCATCTGGCCAGAATCCGGCACAGGCGGCATGGCATGATACATTTTGTTTAATTGTTTCTTTAGATTTTGGTTCATGGTCACACCCTCTTTCTATTCAATACTGTTTCATTTGTTTTTTCAATTGATTCAACGCGTTACGTATGCGGTACATGACCTGGAATCTGGACAGTCCCAGAATCTCCGCAATCTCATTTACCTGCAGTTCCTGCCCGTACCGCAGGAGCAGGACTTCCTGTTGGGAATCCGGGAGCGCGGAAACGGCATCGGATAAATCAATCCTGCGGAGCGAATCCACAGCGAAATCGTCCTTCGCAGGCACCTCATTTTCCAGCTCATCCAGGGAAACCGAACGCTTTTTCTTAAACCAGTTCAGGCAGAGATTGCCGGCGATCGTATAGAGAAGCGCCTTCGGTTTTTCTATATCGGAATAGGTCTGTACCGCATCCAGAAAATGGACAAATGTGTCCTGGGTGATATCCTGCGCCTCAACGCTGTCATGTATTTTCCAGCAGCAAAATCGATAGATATCCGGATAATATGCTGATATGATCTGTTGAAGTTCACCGTCCCCGGATGTGTCTGAAAAACGCTTCCTCTTTGGCATTACCTCACCTCCCTGTTATATATGACAATCCAGGAATGCAAAATGTGCAGGATTTTTTTATTTTTTTCAATAGTGAAAGCCTGTTAGGAATACAAAAAAGACAGATAAAACAACAATCCCTGCCGTGCTTTATTATAAGACAGGCAGGGATATTTTTTACCACTATCAGAATCGGGAATTGTATTTATCGCATATTTGTTCCAGTTTTGCAAAATCAAGGCATCTTGCTTTCCCTTTATACCCAGATTCACTCCGGCACAAATCGTATAAACAGTTAGCCTTATTTACAATTATTTCCTGGTTTTTTCTGCACCATGACAATTCGTCTATACACAACTGCTTGTAGTGATACTCGCTTGGTGAATCCTTTGGATCAGGTTTTAAATTAACCTTGTATATTTGCGCATCCTCAACCGGAATCATAAGGTTATAGTTAAGAACACCAATCAATTTACCTTTTTTATCAAATATCTTATCGAAGTCAGCTCGTGGCTTCATTTTCATATGTTTGGCAACCGCATGGGAAAGCGGAATGAGATATTTCCTGTTATTACACAAAATAATAATTCCTACATAAATACGATGCTGTTTTCCTATCTGCGGCGACACCGAAGATACTTTATCGTCCGCTTTATGCAGATTTCGTATGTATTTCATATCAATCAAATATAGGTTTAATCTTTCCTGCTTCATTTGTACCCCATCAACTTTTGAATATCTAAAATATGGCTATGCCTTACGGCATAGCCATAATGTAGAACCACCATCGGCGATTCCATCGCTTTTACAACTTCCACTTATAGGTAGGACTCACCTTAATAATATAATAACATACCGTTCTCAAATGTCAATAAAATAATAGAGTTACTGTTCATTTTCTGAAGTCAGCGTTACAGTTTACGGCCGGTCAGGCCGTGAACCAATGTCAATTAGTTAAGCACTTTAGCTCGTTTTCTAAATGGGTGTAACAATTATTTTTCTTTATTTTTTATAAATTTCATATATAGGGTTGACAAGCAGTCGAAAATGTGCGGCCGCTTTCGCTGCTGATTGATTTTAAAGAAGTAGCGAAAGCGGCCCTTGTAGTTGGAAGTATAAACACTTTTTACTACAAGGAGGACACACTATGAATCCAGCGAATCATATTAAAAACACTCTTTTAGAAGATATCCACCAGATCTCGCTTCATCCCGAGACATTTGCAAAACATCCTGATAAAGACTTCACACGCAAAAGAAAACTCTCTGCTGAAGATGTACTTCTTTTCCCTATTATTATGGAAAGCCAATCCCTGAACCGGGAACTGCTCAAATATTTTCATTACAGCATGGATACTCCCTCTGTATCTGCCTATTACCAACAGCGGCAGAAGCTGCTGCCGGATACATACCGACAGAGCTTCCAACGCTTCAACAGCCATTTTTCAGATTCGCTTTATAAGGGGAAATATGTCCTTACTGCCGTAGATGGCTCCAGTTTTAACTTGTTCCATAATCCATAGGATAAGTTTACCTTCCTCCCTCCTACGAAAAGCTCATCGCAGGGACACAATGAACTCCATGTCACTACGGCATACAGGCTCACCGAACGAATCTTTACAGATGCTGTCATTCAGCCTTCTCCGCAAAAAAATGAATATGCCACGGTCTGCCAGCTAGTAGACCGCGGGAGGACAGACCACAGAACGAAGAGGAATTTGATCTTGCGGAACTTCGGATACTTTACTATCTGCGCTGGAACGTCGGAACCTCTTTTCGAGAACTCAAACATGCAGTAAGAGCCTCCGATTTCCATTGCAAATCTTTCGAATATGTAACACATGAAATCTGGGCGCGCCTTCTGCTTTATAACTTCTGTTCGAGAATCACCGCATGCACAGTAATCAAGCAGAAAAAGAGAAAATATATCTATCAGGTGAATTACACTCTGGCAATTCAGAATTGCCATGCGCAAAAATATTTTTTATTGCCATACACAGATAGATTTCAATTCCTTACTCATTTTTTGGCCTTTCAAGTTCATTTTCTATAAATTGGATGTTAAGCTATTGGCCTTAACTAATTGACATTGGTTCACGGCCTAACCGGCCGCGAACTGTAACGCATCCGGCCCATTGAAAAGTCGCTTTCAGCGAGGGGCCGGATGCCCGAAATCAGTACTTTATTGGTTCGGATGCCGTGCAGTACAGCGTAGTGCACAGCCCCGTGAACAGTTACTACTTATTCTTTATCGTTCGTCAAATCCATCTTGTCCAATACATAAAATGCCAGGCTCAAAAGCATTCCCACGATACAAGCCAACACCATACCGGTCAGCTCTACATTTCCCAGTTTCACGGAAATGCCGGAAAGTCCGGTGACAAAAATAACGGAGGTCAGCGTAAGATTCCTGGAGCGTCCATAATCCACCTGAGAATCCACCAGAATCCGGATACCGGATGTACCGATCATTCCATACAGCAGGAAAGAAATGCCTCCGATTACCGGACCTGGAACGGTCTGAATCAGAGTGGACAGCTTTCCGATGACAGAGCAGATAATCGAGAGCACCGCTGCACCTGCGATTACACGCACACTGTAAACTTTCGTAACCGCCATGACTCCAATATTTTCTCCATAGGTGGTCGTTGGTACAGAACCAATCATACCGGAAATCATGGTAGAAAAATTATCCCCAAAAAGAGAGCGGTGAAGTCCTGGGTCTTTTAAAAGGTCCTTACCCACAATCTTGCTTGTAACGACCTGATGGCCGATATGCTCCGATGTAATCACGAGAATCACAGGAAGAATAATCAAGATTGCCGACAAATCGAATTTGGGAAGCTGAAAATGCGGCAATGAGAAAAGCGGCGCCTGCGCCACCTCTGTAAAATCTACAATCCCACAGGCCAGCGCGGCGATATATCCGGCAATGACCGAAATCAGAATCGGTATCACCGAAAGAAATCCCTTGAACAAAATATTCCCAAACACAGCCACGCCAATCGTAACCAGAAAGACAATTACATTTTTCATATTGATGGTTTCATCCAAAAGCCCGGCATTGCCTGCGGCGCTCCCTGCAAGTTCCAATCCGATAAGGGCAACCACAGGACCCATTGCAGCGGGCGGGAGTACAACATCTATCCAGTCTGACCCGAATTTATAGATAATCAAAGCTACGATACAGCCGAAGAAGCCGACTGCCACGAAGCCTCCCAATGCATATTCATACCCCATCTGCTCAATAACGATTCCTGCCGGCGCAAGAAACGCAAAGCTGGAACCCAGATATGCCGGTGCTTTTCCCTTTGTGATTACAATAAAGAGAAGTGTTCCTACGCCGTTCATAAACAGTACGATTGCCGGACTAATCCCAAAAATAAAGGGAACAAGCACCGTAGCCCCGAACATCGCAAACATATGCTGGATACTCAGCGGAATCAGCAGTTTTGCAGGAACCTTCTCTTCAATCTGGATAATTCTTCTCTCTTTCATCTTCTCTCCTTTTTGTTGTTGGAACTGCAGGTGAATAACCTGTGCCAGATGCACAGGAATTTTCTCCGGCAGTTCCCTGGTAATATTCATGGGTTGCATTCATCCCATTATACTAAACTCATAGGAGAACTTCAACAAAAGAAATTGTTATCCAATTAACACTCTTTTTCCCTGAAAAGCAAATCCATACTTTCTTATACGTTCCTCAGGAATTCCTTTTGCTATAAGGTTTGCTGCATAGTTCTTTCTCTCAATCTGATTCAATGCCTCTTCCACCGTATCAGAAAGTTCTTTTTCATTTTGATTTTTCACCTTAAATTCCAATATAATTGCATCATCCTCCTGACGTTTTGGTTCCAACATTACGTCATATCTGCCAAATCCACTTTCTCGATTGGAGAGTAAAACATATCTATCTCTCAGTTCTACCATTAATCCAAGTACAAAACCATGATAAAAGCGTTCTGGTTCCTCCTTAGATGACTCTTTCCCTGTATCAAAATAACTAAATGTCTCCATAGTGACTTTATTCATATAAAGATTCATTGCCTGAACATCATCTTGCAGCAATGCCTGTATAAAATCATTATAATCATCTCTCTCTGAGAACCAATTCCGGATGATTTTTCTAAACATAATCCAAACTTCTTTATTCGTTAATGCAAGTTCGTAATAACGTTCCCCGTCCTCCGTAAGTGTCGTCTCAATCACCTTCAGATAACCGCTTGCAAGAAGAAGCGCCCAGATTGCATTTCCATTTACAGATAATTCACCATAAACAATCTGCTCATCAATCTCCGCCCGAATTACTTCTCCTTTCAGTAATTCTTCAAATGCCTGCTTTACTCCCTTAGCCCCCTCCTGCAGCAATTTTCCAATTAGGCTGTTTGAACTGGAATTTACCCAATAGGTGTCCAATTCTCCTGTTTCTAAATAGTTAATGATTGACCATGGGTTGTAAATGTCCTTGCGCCTGCCAAAAGTAAAACCGTCATACCACTGTTTCACCTCATTTTGCCGCTCCGATAAGCCAAACTCATCCAATGCCGCATAAACCTCTTCCTCTGTAAATCCAAAGCTGTCCGCATACTTTGCAGATGTAGATGTTATTACTTTCGGATGATTCAAGTCAGAAAAGATAGATTCTCTGCTGACTCTTGTAATTCCTGTCATAATAGCCCGTTCCAGATACGGATTCGTCTTAAACGCTGCGTTAAACATACTTCTGGCAAATTCAATCAGTTCTTCCCAATACCCATTTACATATGCTTCCTGCATAGGTGTATCATACTCATCTAAAAGAATGATTACCTTTTTATTATAATATCGATATAAATAAAGACATAATTGGTGTATCGCAAGTGTCGCTACCGCATCATCCATATCTATAGATACTGCCTCAAAAAATTCCCTTTCTCTGTCATTCAATATATCGCTACTCAGTAAAAAGCCATTTTCCGAATACAAGTTCGTCAAAATTTGACATATTTTCCTTCGTGCCATAGAGAATTCACGTTCTTTTATATTTGCAAAAGAAAGGCTAATAACTGGATATGTGCCCTGTATCTGTCGGTAAGAGTTCTCCCTCCATATAGAAAGGCCTTCAAAAAGCGCTTCTTGTCCTGCATATTTGATGGAAAAAAACTTTTCTACCATACTCATATTTAAAGTCTTTCCAAAACGTCTGGGACGAGTAATAAGAGTCACATCATCATCCGACTCCCACCATTCTTTTATAAAATTTGTTTTATCGACGTAAAAATTATTACTTTTTCTTATCTTTTCAAAATCCTGACGTCCGATACCTATCGTTCTTGCCATAAAGTAAAGCCCTCTCTATTTCGCCTATTCTTATCCATATTCACATTTTTACAATCGTAACCCGTTTTTACGACCCCTGTGTTTACACGAACTTTTATTTTGCAAAATCCATTTGTACTAATTTTTTTCCATTCGGCAGTATCTGTTCTAACGTTCTGATCACACGATAATCTATTTCCTGCATTGCTTTCTCTAATGCGTGTTCTTCCATTTGATGGTGTACCTCTTCCAGCCCATCAAACACATGAAGATATGGTGAATCTGATACCCATGTATTTTCAATATTTATCTGGATGATACAGGAGACATAATCAGGCTCCACCTGCCGTATTGCTTTTTGGAAGCATTCATAGCCAATATACTCAATCAAAAGATTTGCGATAACCATATCCGCTTTTGGCAATTTATCAGTCCCATCAATCAGATTAATACACAGGCATTCCAGAAGCCCGCTTAAATCAGGGTATCGCTGAATCACTTCTTTCAAATAAGAAGAATTAACATCTACCCCGTATACCTTTTGGAATTTTTCTTTTTGAATATGCTCAAGACCGTTGCCGCCCGCAATCCCCAATATCATTACGCTAGAAACGGGATACGTGTCGAATTGTCCT
>CANOBT010000135.1 GCA_947564305.1 uncultured Lachnospiraceae bacterium
CCGGAGACTATACTGCCGAAAAATATAAACACGAAGAAACCGAACCTTCCGATGCAGAAATAAGGAAAATGTTTGGATTTTAGTACCTTCTTCCTTTTTCGCACCATATACAATCAGTTCAATCATAGAGCTTTCAAGTGATGTGATCCGGGAAATCGCACGTAAGTATACCCAAAGGGCATCCCGTAATGCATGCCCTGGACAGGGCGGCCGGACTATCGTCCGACAAGGTATGAAAACGTGCAGAAAAGCATAGGTGCTATGATGAGAGAACCATTGATTCAAACAGAAGCAAAAACCATTTTAAATCGGGGAATAAGTCAAGGCATTAGTCAGGGCATTAGCCAGGGAATCAGTGAAGCAAAAAAAGAAATAGCACTTAAGATGTTGAACATGGGAAAGCTGTCAGTCGGGGAAATTGCGGAATACTCTGCCCTTAGTGTGGCTGAAGTTAAGCAACTCGCAAAACTGCATACAGTACACGACAACAAATAAATTGAAATTAATTCCTGAGCCATCTGGCAATAGATATATATCTCAGATGGCTCCTTTTCATGTCAGGAACAAGCTCTGCTACTCATATTCCTGTTCCCGCCGAAGATCTGACGGAGTCTTATGAAACGCATACTCCGTAAATTTGTCATCATAAACCCACTCCTCCAATTCACCCTCATCCAGAACCAGCGGCATACGATTATGAACAGGGCTTACAGAAGCGTTCGCCTGTGTCGTAAGAATAATGAATCGCTCCTCATCCTGAAACCGGTTATAGAATCCCGCCATAAATAAAACCGGCCTGTCCTCTCTGAAGAAAGTCACTTTATTCTTATCAGAATCCCACTCGTAAAAATGCCTGGCCGGGATCACGCATCGCCTGTGCAATACGCTTTCACGAAATGTCTTCCGTTCCAGTGCCGTCTCTGCTCTGGCATTGATCAGAAGTCCTTTTTTCTGATACTGTGGGAATCCCCAGTGCATTTCTGTAAGTTCCAATGCCGGTGCATTTTCCGCTGCAGAACCTCCCGATAACGGATTTTTCTGCTGGCTGTGGTAAGTCAGAATACCAGCAGACTGAGAAGGGTAGATATCCCCTGTACGCATTTTCTGCATCCGCAGATCTACTCCCCGGATTATCTGTTCAATTTCCCTGGCTGTCCCCTCATCTACATAGAACCTTCCGCACATAATTTTCTCTCCTTTTCTTGTCGCAGAGTATCCATTCATTTCCTCCGCATCCGCAAATCCCCGGCAGTCCATCTTTGTATTCAGGTTCCCGTGGAAGAAATGCGGGTCTGCAATATAATATCTCAATTTATTTCACCTGCTTATCCTGTAATCTTGGCAATTTCTACTTTGATTGCTGTTATCTTTCACAATTAATAATCATATTGTATGTAATCAGGCAGGGAAAATCAACTGCAGATTCTTCCAACTACAGAACTTGCCACTGGCGGCTTCCTCCATATGCTATGGCAAGTAAAAATTCCGGTCGAGGATTAACCTTGGCCGGAATTTTTCTTTTGCAGATCTGCGCCATATAAAACAGCGCAGTCAGACACATACATTTTGTTCTAACGATGGTATTTCCTTGTAATACTGTTTCAGAATGATGTCTGCTTTTTCCAAAAATTCCTTTCCGTCCATACTCTCCTGATAGACTTCCCACAATACACGTCTCTTTCTTCATTTTAAATAACACAGAAAAAACACTCTGTCTTATTTACAATACAAAATCCCAGCCTGACAATTCGGGATTAGGTTGGGATTTTGCACCTTATATCTAGTAATCTGGAGTGACAATATAATATTTTATTGTCATCTAAAGTATAAAGTTATCCCTAACGGTCAAGTCAATACAAAAATAAAATTTATATTTAGAATTATAGGTCTTTGGAAAAATAGTAGTGTTTCCCTGTTATGGGATGCTCTTCATAAACGAACACTTCCTTAAATCCTTTCTTCTTATAGAATTTCGGTGCCTGAAACTCAAATGTATCTAACAAAATGTGTTTGCACCCATATGTTTTAGCCTCAGCCTCTGCTTTTTGCAAAATATCACTCCCAATATTCTGTCTTCTTAAATCTTCCCTTACCCAAAGCAATTAAACCAACAACCATTTTCCTCTAAGAACCCCTGCCAGCCCTGCTATTATTTCATCTTTCTCATTCCTCATATAAATTCCAAGATCTTTAAACCCAGCTTTTTCAAAAAACATCTGGTTATAATCCTGCACTTTCTGATAAATGTATTCTTTTTCCCAGGTATTCCTATTATTTGTTACTTCTGTTTTCACTTTCCTCTCCCTATACCGCCTTTTATAACATGATATTCTCAATGGTTTTTTCCCTCTGTTTAAACCATTTTAATACATAATCAATAAATTTTGCAGAAACCAGCGTCATATGTTCTTTGTTCGGATAAGCAATTCCAAGTATCCGATAATACTTTTTATGGAATGGCCTGATTTCAAATTGAAAATTTGCTCCTATAATATCCAGAAACAATCTTGGCAATATGCACACTCCAAATCCCAATTCCACATATTTCATAATAACAATATCATCATTAAAGATATATCTCGCATCGTTTTTCCTTATTTTCAAAGCCTTTAATATATCTCCAATCTCAAAATCTAATCCCTCCGAAGTGATTATGATATTTTCTTCCTTTAAATCCTGTATATCTATGGATTTTTGCATTGCCAAAGGATGTCCTTTGGGCAATAATACAACCATTTCGTCTTTAATAATAGGAGTAAATACGAAATCTCTAGCTGCCATACTAGAAATAAATGCAAAATCAATCGTTTTATTTTTTAGAGCATTTTGAAGATCATAAAAAGAACCCGCTATCATCTCATATCTGATATTAGGAAACTGCTCCCCAAATTCTTTGAAAATGTCCGGAAGCCATTTTGTTGCAATCCGGGAAATACATCCCATCCTTATCATTCCCTGATCCAGTTCCCGGATGGATTCCGCATAGATCTTTATTTTTCTTTCCTCCTCAGCTATTGTTTTCAAGGATTCTATGATAGGTGCAACGCCTGGTAATGATTTTACCCCTGTCTTTGAGCGTTCAAACAATGTAATCCCCAGCATCTCTTCATAATTTTTGATTGCCTGACTCACCGCTGATTGAGAATAATTAAGATGTTGTGCCGCTTTCGATAAATTTTCCGTCTCGCATACAGCACATATAATTTCATAATTCATTTTCTACCTGCTTTCGCTCATTTCTACTACGGCCTTATCATATCACATTATTATTTCAATGTAAAAACTTCTTATTTTTTTATATCCATAAGTTTTGCTTATGTTATCTCAGATAATTTTGGTTATCTACTCTAATAGTTTTTCAATTATAATAATAAAAGGAAATGAAAGGCCACGTAATTAAAACATATGGATAAATCAAATTTGTTTTCAATCGGAGAATTTTCACGGCTCACAGGCGTAACTACTAAGGCTCTTAAATACTATGAAAGGAAAAATATCCTAAAACCAACATGGATCGATCCAGAAAGCGGATATCGTTACTATCGTCTTCAGCAAATCTATCAGCTTAATTTAATTGGGCTTTTCACTGATTTGGATATGTGTCTGAACCAGTTTTGTAATTATATAGATGAAAATTATCAACATGTTGACTATGCAAAAATACTGGAAGCCGGAAAATCTATTACAAAGGAAAGAATTCAGACTTTGGAGAATAAAATGAGATACATTGATTATCTAGAAAACAACACCAGACATCTTAACGGTAAAAACAATATCAGCACACGCCCTGTCTGGTTACTTCCTTGTGAAGGAACCCCAAATAAAAATAATATTGAAAAGGCAGTTAAAAAAATACTGCATGACACTACTATGTATGGACTGACGCTTACTCAGTCTTATGGTTTACTTATGATTTGTAACGGCAATGAAAACCGGATCTATTACTTTGCAGATATAAAATTCCCTTCAAAAAAGCCAGTGATCCATGAAAACATTTTTTATCTTCCACAAGGAAGTTACCACAGTATAGAACAAAAGGAATGGAATATTCATCTGGCGCCAAAGCTTTTTAAAAAGCTCTTTGCCATGAATTATGACAAAATCGTAATAGAGAGAGAACTCACATACAATATAGATTCACCATCGTATATATTAAGCTGCCTGCTGCCCCCTGAATCCTAAATCATTTTTTTACTATTATTGACAAAACAACTTTAAGGAGATACTATGATCATCAAATTTAAAATAGTAACTAACAGAGACAAAGCTATGATAAAAAGTTTTGTTGTGTTTTTAGACAATATCAAACATCGCCATGTAACAATACGCTTGTGTATTATGGGAATACTTATGTTATCTGTTGTAATTTTTGTACCAGGAAATTTAATCGGGATTTTAATTTTTTCAATTTTGGGTATATTATTTCTGTTTTTGGGTATATTTCGTCACAGTATTGCTACCGCCAAAATATATAAGACTATTTGTTCTGATACAGAAATTCTTATTAACACATATGTTTTTGAGGATAATGGATTGAGTGTTTACACTAATGAATCCTTGGAAAAAGCCGGTGGTTCCTACAAACAAATTGCTTCTTTCTATGAAAACGAAAAAAACTTCTTTATCCTAATGAATGAAGATGAATTATATGTGCTTCCCAAAAAGGATTTTGTTATAGGTGATGTAGATGAATTCCGACAATATATTGAAACCAAAATCTGTACTAAAGTCATATGGACTCCGGAAAAACCTGTAAACAAATTCAAAAAGTTGTTAAAAAGAAAGGGACTGTAATAGTCCCCTTCCTTCTATTTATCGTTCTTCGCATCCTTAAAAAATGTAATTGATGTGTAAAGCATTACAACACAGATAATATATGTAAGCGTTGTAAGGTCAAAACAATACTTCATGAGTAAGTATGCTGCAAGCGCACCCAATGAACCAAAAAATGCAAGATGAAGCGTTGCGTTCCGATCATATTTTCCTTCCTTTACAAATTTAGGAACAGATGCATTCATAAGAAATGCGCAGGATCCCATCATAATTGGGAAAGCAGCGCCGATGCTCATCCCAAGAATAGATATTAAAGCAGTACATGGTATATAAAGCCCAAATCCAATCATCATAAGCGCTCCAAGGAAAAAATTTCCAATCATCCCTACTATCAATTTAATACCAGATAATGAAAGGGCTTCTCCTACACCGCCAAATGGTCCCCATCCCTGCATTTTACAAACCATAACTGTCGCCAGTGCAAGAAGAGCGCATCCAAGGGCAATCCTAACGATTTTTACGTTCCATCTACATACAATACTTGCACCGACATAAGCACCGACAACTGCAGCTGCAATCATGAGTACTAACGTTAATGGATCTATTTCTACAAATCCAAAAAATAATAACGCCTCTACTGCCACCGGAAAAGTATCTCCCACATTAAGTGTACCTGGCATTGTTTCATCTTCAGATGATTTTGCCACTTTGAAACAAAATTGTGTAGTTGCAAAAGAACCGATTCCCCATGTGTCAAAAAAATTTGTAATGAAACCCGTAAAAGCAAGTGCTGCCCCTTTACGCTTGAGATTGATTTCATCTTTGTGTTTCCTCACATCCCGCAGCACAATAAGCAAAGACGTAAAAGTCCAAATGAGCAGTGCTGCACGCAACATAAAAAGCATGTTAATCTTCATTTCCAATCCTCCTAGATTATTTTATTTTGTTAGATTTTTCTGTTGTACCCCGATATTAAACAGAAAAATCCTATCCTTAATAAAAGTATAAAGTTCACCCTAAGGGACAAGTCAAGATATTTTATCCTCAGCTTTTTAGACATAGACTGTAATTCTCTGATATTCAGAAAAATATTCGAATATTATCAAGGGAAGTTTTAACTAAAGAGAAAGCAATGGATTACCCACTGCTTTCTCTCCAAACTTTATTATATTCTCACAATATTAGCGGAATGTCGGATTAAGCGCTTCTGTAATCTCAACATACTTCCGATAAGTTTCCTCATAGATTTTTGCATTGTCCGGGTCAGGATAGTACGTTTCTTTAATAGCAACAAATTTTTCTGCGGCATCTTCCACGGATGTCCATATACCGTTTGCAACCCCGGCAAGTATCGCACATCCCATACATGGCGTGCTTCCGCTGTTCTTAATCACCTTGACCGGCATCCCGAGAATATCCGCTTTAATCTGACACCAAGCCTTGGATTTCGAGCCTCCACCCAAAGAGCGTATCTCATCCATTGTCGCACCCAGAGCTTTTTCACACTCAAGCATTCTTTTCAGCGCAATTGCAAGGCCTTCCATAATTGCCCGTATAAAATGTCCTCTTGTATGTCCAGCGTTTACACCATAATATACACCGCTCGCCTTTTCATTAAGCTCCGGGATTCCTGACCCCTGAAAATATGGAAGCATGATCAGGCCATCTGCACCCGGAGGTGTTGATTTCACCAATTCATCCATCTGCGTATACGCATTGAGACCGGTTTCATTTTCAATCTCCTTCTCCATCTCACAGAAAGCGTCTCTAAACCATTTTGTGATCATGGCCCCGGTACAGTATGGCTGATACATATATTTCCCCGGAATACCGCTGCAAAGTGTGGGCACATCTCCTTTTGAATCGGGACTCAGCTCATTGATAGTCGCAACAGTTACAAGAGCAGATCCTGTACTTTCTGAAGCGATTCCAGGCTTTATATTACCTGCCCCAATCGCACCGCAGGCTTGGTCAAAGGCACCCACATTAATCATCGTATCCGGATCCAGTCCAAAGATTTCTGCCGCTTCTTCTGTTATCTTTCCAATCTCTAATCCCGGCTCCGTAAGTTCTGGAAGATATTTTTTATCAATCCCGACAAAATCAAGCATTTCCTGCCAATAGCATCTATTTGTAATATCAAAAAATCCATGATCGCTGGCTACAGAATGTTCGGTAATAAATTTCCCCGAAAGCACGTATACAAAATAATCTTTAATCTGTGCAAACATCTTGGTGTTAGCAAACACCTCCGGATACTTATTCTTCACCGCCAATATCTTACTTATCGGATGAATAGCGTAAATATTATCAAAACCTACCTTGCTGATAATATCTTCCTTATCAAAATGTTCTGACAGATATTCCGCTTCCTTCGTTCCTCTTGTATCCATCCAGGCAATCACCTTGCAAAGAGGCTGATTATCCGCGTCGAGAAATACACATGTTTCTGCCGTCGAAGAAAATCCAACACATTTTATATCTTTTTTATCAGCCTTTGAATTCTTGACCGCCCCCCTGATTGCCCCCGCAAATGCATCTATATATAATTGCAGATCCGCTTCAACCTCTCCGGTAGGCAATGTTGTGAGAGCATACTCGCATGTCTCTTCACCGTATACCTTTCCATCCTCGCCGATCACTGCTGCTTTTATTGCAGTTGTTCCTATATCTATACCAAGAATATATCTCATATTTCCAGCCTTTCTGTGTTATTCCACATCCGCCTATTGGTTACAGTAATTGAGTACATATTCCAGATTCTCCCGGAATGTTCCTTCTTTTACAAAATTCCCGTTAAACAATGCGCTGCCCATTGTATAAGCATGGCATCCCAGCCTGGTCATCTCATCCATCCTTTCTTCGTTTCCAACACTGCCGGCTATAGTAAGTCTGTCCATACCTACTTTTTCACCTACTGCCCGTGCCAGCTCCAAAGGATCTCCATCTGTATATCGGTATGCTGTAAGATCTACACCGTCAGCTCCCGCTTCAACGAGCCTTACCGCATCAGCCACAATCTCATCAATTGTTCCTGTAAGCGCAACCGGACTTCCTCCTACATTCCCCGGAAACGGGAAGTACTTTAAGCCGTATTCCTTAAGCACACTGTCTACACTTGGATAATAAACTGTTCCGGTCAGAAAGTCAAATCCACATTCTCCTGCCAGCCTTGCTCCCTCCAGACAGCCTTCCTCTGTATAGGTAACTACTTCAAGATATGTAGTTTTCCCAGCCTCCTTCATCGCACGGTTAAGCGCGATCATTTCTTCCTTACTGAGGCCAACATCTTTAAATCCCCAACGGGTTGCCGGAAGATCCTTACAGGAATCAAATACCTCGGCAGCATTTTTTACGGTTACGTCATTGTGTGTCAACATGATAATAAGTTCTGGTTTCATTTTTTATCTCCTTTTTCATTAAAATTATTTTTTATACAGTGATATCTTCACGGTCACGAATCATATACTTCCTGATGGATGGAATCTGATTGACAGCAAAGAAAAGAATTGCCGTAAAGATAAATCCAAAAAATGTGCATGTTGCAAAATTAAAAATCGGATTTTTCGGAACATATGCAATGGGGTCAAAAATCAGGAGGTCACCGATAATACCCACTATTGAACATCCGAACGCTACAAGATTAAACCCTTTCGTATATTCATAGCAATCATGCCCTTGAAGTTCATAGACTGCCCGAAGCGAAACTTTTCTTTTCCGAATAAAGAAATAATCTACAAACATGATCCCCATAACCGGTCCATAGAAAAATGCAGCAATCGTAATCATTGCCCCTATATAATCCAGGAGCTGCCCCCATATAACCATAATTCCGGCATAAACGCCAAGCACGATAGCGATCGTATTGAACTTGACTTTAGGAAATGTAGACTTCAAAACTACGGACCACATATACGATCCTGTACCCTGTGTTGCTATATTTGCAAATATAACCAAAGCTAATGTCGTAAGAGCCATGCCCGGGCTGCTCAGAGTAACCAGCATTTCTGTAATATCATTTCCCATAACACCTGTTTTTACAAATGTCGCAATTCCAAGTACTCCGCCCGCCATAACAAAGAATGGGGCAACCACGCCGTATGCGCCAATCGTAGCCCAATAGCCGTCTCTCTCTTTCCTGCACAGACGCGGTGTAACGGCAGTACTTGCACACCAGGACATTCCAAATGCAAGCCCGGCTTCACATGCTATTGCATAGGCTGCGCCGCTGTCCCCTCCAAGAAATGAAAGATCCGGTTCATAGGCAAAAATATCACCAAGCGGTACGGAAGTAAACGCCACAACACAAACAGCAACTCCAACAAGGAGAAGCAGCGGAACGATAATACGATTTGCCCATTTGATTACTAATGGGCCGGCAATTGCAATTATCGTACCCAACGCGATACAAAGAATACCCATGGGTTTATGCAAGAACGCCGGAGGGGTCATCCCTGCCATCCGGATCAGATTATCTATTGTGTTTGCAAATATCTCCGCACACTGTCCAAACCACGGGAAATTGACTGCTGTAAGAACCAACGCAACAATCCCGGCGCCTCTTGTACCGAATGTTGACTTAAGCCACTGCCACATATCAATACCATACCTGGTCGCAAATAATACCGGCAATAAATATAATGCAAGTATAAAAATATTTGCCGCAAAAGTTGTCGTCAATAACTGCTTAAAATTACAGTAAGCTGCCTGAAAGGTTCCCTGTGTATAACACCAGGTTGCCACACCGTATCCGCTGAGTACAAGAAATGCATCCAGCATACCATACTGGCGTTCCGATCTGCGAACCGGCAGCGTACCAAAAGTCGCTTCTTTTGTATATTGTTCGTCTGAATTATTTTTATTCGCCATTTTCTTTCCTCCTCATCTACAGTTATTCCATCTTTACACTACATCCAATATCCACCAACAAGTAACGCTCCTGATACTACAATCGTTGCAATTGCCAAAATCCAATCCGTTTTGCTGAATGGGGTTGGAAATTCATAATTTACATCTTCCATCTCCTTGAGACGTATCTCCGCTTCCTGAAGATATTCTTTAGAATATCTGCTGTTGTTCTCCGACATAGACGCCTTCCTTTCCCAGTGTATGTAATCAACACTGTTTTAAATGTTTTTAATTGTTTTCCCGGGTTTATAATGTAATATTATCATCGTTTTTAATCGTTTATACTTATAAAATATATTAGTGATTTATTATTTGAGGTATAGATATGTCAGGCAGAATACATGGCTCTTTTTATGAAGAGCGCGAACAGATAATATTAGATTTACTGCAAAAAAAAGGTAGAATAACGGTTGCTGAAGCAGCAGAGCTTACCGGCTTGTCTGTGTCCACAATACGTCTGCAGTTTCAAAGCATGCACGAAAAAGGATTGCTGCTGCGTACCCACGGCGGCGCAATAAAGGCAGACTATCCGAAAGACTTTAATACCCGACTGAATTTTTTTGACGGCATTGTCAATTTTGATAAAAAACAGCAGATTGCCGCAGCAGCAGCCGAGACAATTGAAGATGGTGATTTTATTGCAATCAGCAGCGGATCTACGGCTCTGCTTCTGGCTTCTAAGATCACTGACAAAAAACTGACCGTCGTTACGGATTCTATCCCTGTCGCAAACATCCTTCTCTTCCATCCAAACATAAGGCTCTATGTCTGCGGCGGACAAATCCGCGAACGTAACGGTGCGTGTTTTGGACCTACATCCGAAGCTTTTTTCAGCACAGTAAAAGTAGATAAAGCATATTCGGGCTGTGACTCTGTAGATTTGGATGTGGGAATCACCTCTCTCGATATCGATCCCAGAACAGAACAAAGTCTGATCAAGTGCGCGAAAAAATGCTATATCCTGGCTGACTCAACCAAATTTTCTGTAAAACCGTTTATCGAAAAAACAATCGACATCAGCGAAATAACCTGCCTGATATCTGACAGTGATTTAGATCCTTTATATGTAACCAGACTAAGAGATGCCGGTGTGGCAATTATTCTTGGCACTAATGACTGATTAAGAGCACCGTTCTCCTATAAGATACGATTGTGTCGGTTATACGCATAAAAGAGAGGAAATAAAATCCTCTCTTTTATGCTGTAACAACAATGGCAAAACTCACTATCTATTTGAGGGCATCAGATTTTTCCAATCTCTCTTTGTTGATTTCCTTCCACAGATCAGCATTTTTAATTCCAATTTTATCAGGATCAAAGATTGGTTCTTCAACTCCTGCATTTCTCTGCTCTTTATAATCTTTATATACCCTGATGATTGTAGGCGACATAATCAGAAGCACAACTACGTTGGTCCATACCATAAGTCCCACGCCAAATGATCCTACTGACCAGGTTGCACTTGAAGTTGCGATAGCAAACAGGAAAAATACGATCGGAACGATGATACGAAGCGCAAAAATCGCTGTTTTACGCACCTTCGGATTCTTCTTTTGCAACAAGTAAGCAAGTGCTGTCTCCCCCTGATAATAATAATTTAGTACAGTTGTAAACCCAAACAGCAGAATCGCAAATGCAATGAATATACTGCCTACATTAGAAAATATTGTACCAGCCGCTGCCTGTGTCCACGGAATGCCTGCGATATTTGTCTGCGCCATCTCTGCCATGGATTCCGCGCCTTGTCCTATATGAAGATACGTCGTACCATCTGTCCCGGCTACATTGAAACAGTCGGTAAGCAGCACCATAAATCCCGTACAAAAGCAAACTGCCACATCAATAAATACGGAAAACGAATTTACAAGACCACTCTCACCGGGATGAGAAACCTCCGCTGCTGCCGCTGCCGGAACCGCTTCGCCCATACCAGCCCCTGAAGAATTTACACTACGCTTTACGCCCCAGATAATGGCCTGACCGAGCAAACCGCCGAAAGCTGCATTTACACCAAAGGCACTGGAAAACATCATTCCTAACGTAGACGGAACGGAAGACACATTCGTAACAATTACAACGACAGTCAATGCCAGATACAAAAGTGTCATAATCGGAACAAGCCAGGTTGATACTTTACTTATCCGCTTAATTCCGCCAAACACTGTCCAAAGCATCACCAGGCCGATCACCAGGCCGAATATCCATTTCGGTACTCCCGTACTTGTGTTGAATGCAAGTGCGATAGAATTTGCATGAGGACCTACAGTAAGAATCGGCACACAGATAATCGTTAATACAGCAAAAAATGCCGCCAGTTTTTTAAGTCCCAGTCCCCGCTCCAGATAATAGTATGATCCTCCGCGGTATTCTCCGTCCTGCTTGATCTTATAAATCTGCCCCAGAGAACACTCTGCGTAGGAAATTGCTGCATCAAGCAATGAACAGATGACCATCCAGACAATGGCGCCTGGACCTCCCCAGAGGATCGCCACACAGACACCTGCGATATTAGCCGTACCCACACGGTATGCCACAATTGTACAAAAGGCCTCAAACGGATTGATCCCTGCTTCGGAATCTCTTTTTCTTGATAGTAGACTAAATTGATGTTTCAAATCACGCAGCTGAACAAATCCCATACGGAATGTAAAATAAGCTGCTGATGCAAATATCAATATGATTAACGGAGTTGCCCACACATAAGTGTCTAACATAGTTATAATCTGCTCAAACATAAACCCTCCTCTTTATTATAGTACATATCCTGTTCTACCAATCATGCTCGAAGAACCCTTCACCCGCTTCCACTTCCAATGTCGTATATCCGGTCACTTTAATCGGGCGCACCGGTCCCCTCTTTGTCGCCTGAACAACATTTGCCGGAGATATTTTAAGTTCCTGGGCAATAATACGTTCTATTGTCTTTGCACAGTTTCGTCCCTGGCAAAGTCCCATCCCTGGCCTTAATACACGCTTTACCTCATTGACACTGGTTGCACCGTTACGGATCGCTTCAATAATCTCCGCTTTTGTAATCTCTTCGCAGCGGCATACATACATGTTTTCCTCATCTATCGCTTCTATAACCGCTTCTTTCGGCTTTTCCGGTTCAGCTTCTGAAGCCATGCGCCTTCCATCCGTAGAGATTCCTCTTACATCCATGCCGTATCCCTTTGGGACTTTCACCTCTGCCACAGCTGTCCTGTCATTTGTTTTTGTCATAACGATACGTAATATAGTTCCCTTTGTCAGGTATTTCCCGGCTCTGCTCAGGCAATACACTTCCTGTCCTTTATCCGGCAATGGATAGTACTCGTAAGGCAATGTCACCGTATCGTATTCTTCGGATGCCTGGTCTACCAGGAAAATCGCCTGCCCCGGACACTTAGCAACACAAAGGCCGCATCCGATACATTTCTCCTTGTCCACAACCGGAAGATTGGTGATCGGTTCGCCGACAGTGATCGCCCCATGGGGACAGGCTGCTTCGCATGGATTACATGGAATATTCTGCGAACATTCTACCACCACACATTTCTTCTGAGACAGAACATCGGTTCCGGGAAATCCCGGAATATCTTTTATTTCTTCAATTTCTAAATAACCATCTCTAGCAAGCATTGTTCTTCACCTTCCATTCATCCATCTTTCTAATGATCTCTTCTTTCGCTGCCGCCCGTCCGTCCCCGAACGGACCTGTCCGAAGCTGATTCATGGATTCCCATACTTTTGCCTTTGCTGTTTTCGCTGTTTCCTTATCCATCTTGCCCAGAGCTTCCGCCGCCGCGATGCCTGCAAGCTTTCCTTCTTCAATAGCTGTGGAGGCTTCCTCTACGCCTGAGGAATCGCCTGCTACATAGATACCTTCCTGCGTTGTCATCATATCCCTGTCGTGCAGCGGAACCTGCGTGCCCAGCCTTCCTCCGTTTGTAAATCCGACTCTTGCCATAGAGGGAAGCGCAATGTCCGGGGTCAGCCCTACTGCGATCCCAATACAGTCCGCTTCGATAAACTGTTCGGTTCCTTTGATTGGCTGAAACTTCTCATCTACTTTGGCGATGATCGCCCCTTTTACTCCGCTCAGATCCTCGTTGGGCACAGCCTCCAGTATCGTATGCCCTGTATAAATCGGCACACCGGCCCTTCTTACTTTCGCAGAATGCACCCCGTATCCTCCCAGTGCCGGCGCGGCTTCGAGAATCCCTGCCACCTCTGCACCGGACTGCAAAAGCTGATATGTAACAATAAGCCCTACATTTCCGGAACCAATCATCAATACTTTTTTTCCAACCGGCACCCGGTGTACATTGATCATAGTCTGGATCGCTCCTGCACCTACGACTCCCGGCAGTGTCCATCCCGGGAATGCCAGCGGGTTCTCAGAAGCCCCCGTTGCCATAATGATTTTTTCCGGATGTACGATCATGCCTGTCTCGCCGTCTACGCACAGCGCAACCCCTTCATCATTCGGGTAAATACCGTAAGCTACGGTATTCAGCATAACTTCTACCCCAAGCTCCTTAACCTCGTTTAACAGCTCTGTCCCGATATCAATTCCCCTGACACCGGCCTGGTGACGTCTGGAACCGAAAAATTTGTGTATCTGTTTAAAAAGCTGTCCGCCGGGCTTATCATTTTCATCTACGACAAGCACCTTCGCTCCGTATCTTGCCGCCTCGATTGCCGCTGAAAGCCCTGCCGGTCCTGCACCAATGATCAGTATCTCTACATCTTTATTCATTTCTGCTCCTCCCATTTTCCAAGACCGTCCTGCGTCTCTATTACCATTCCATCTTCTACCAGCGTAACACAAGTACGGACATTCGGGTCTCCGTTCACCGTCATCACACAGTTTGTACACCGCCCGATTCCGCAGAAATATCCCCTTGGCTCGTGCTTCTTGGCGCTGATATTCTGAACCTTGATCCCATTTGCCAGAAGCGCTGACAGGATTGGTTCTCCTTCCCTCGCGGGAATCTTCTTACCGTCTACGGTGATCCAGACTTCTTTCTTTTCTTCCAGATCGCCCAAGATAATATGATTCTCTATTCTGGACATTTTATATCCTCCTCTCTGCCCGAAGACCGCCCGGCTCACCCTGGCCTGTCATCATCCTGCAGGCATGCATTCCGACTGCCGGTCCGATCGCATATCCGCAGAAACCTGTCACTGCATAATAAACACCCGGATAATCCTCCACTTCACCGATATATGGCAGCCTTTCCGGCGTAAATCCTTTAAATCCCGACCAGCTTCTCAATATATTAAGCTTCTTGA
>CANOBT010000136.1 GCA_947564305.1 uncultured Lachnospiraceae bacterium
AAGGTGAGGATGGGACTTTTGAATGGAATGCCCAATTGTGCTATGAAAACGGAAAATTTGTTTTGCAATATGGCGGAAGTGGTTTTCCGCCATATGATATCACACTTTTTGCGGTGCTGAATGTAGATGACAACCCCCGCAAAATTTCTTTTGCGATGCCGGAGGGAACGCCTGTTATAAATGATACGCTGAGGGTGGAAACTGTATTGGCACCCACAAAGTCTTGTATCGTGAAATGCAGAGACGTATTTTCTGTAAATGGAAAACCACAGACAACAGAGACGTATACGGTGTCTGTGGATGTACCTGTATTTGCGGATAAAAGTATCGGCTATACCGGAGCATTGACACAGGAATTGGCGCCGTTTTATGGTAAGGATGAGTTAAAAGTCCGGCAGACGCTGAAAAAATATCTGTACGATCCGAACAGTATCCGTGAAATTGGAAAGAAAGCCGATGAGGAGGCCTAGAATGGGAAAGCACAAAATTCTGAGACTGGCTTTACCGATAATGATAATGCTTTTGACAAGCGGCTGCGCAATAAAGAAATCACCGGCTGAAATCCTTGCATTCTCTGCATTTTATATGGATTACCATTCCGGTGACATTGGGTTTTATATTGACTGGCGGAACTTCTCCAATGAAAAGACCGTTGATTTTTTGATTTTATCTGTTTCTTTTGCATCAGAAGATACGCAGCCATTGCGCTACCGTATCCTGGAACCAGAGGGGATTGCGCCTGGAGAGCACAATCGTACCAATCGTTATGAAATAAAACAGTATGAACTTCCTTCTATGGAAATAACTTCGCTGGAAGTATCCATATTACAGATTGGTTATACAGACGGCTCGGTCTGGAAAAACGGGGACAATCCATCTGTTGTGTCTGCAGAGATAGACGGAAAGAAAGGCTGCGGTGCATTCCCTGTTCAAATAAATGAAGCGGTTTTCTATGCATCATCAGAAACCTCCCCTTTCATAGATTTCCAGGCAGACTGGACGAACCTTTCTGAGACAGAAAGCATCATAGATGTCGTATATAAGATTACAGCCAAATCTTCTTATGGAACCGCGATTCCTGCAAAAGACGGAGCTGAAGCCATATATGCTGCGGATGATTTCAGCGCTTCTAAACAGCCTGCACCCGGCTCAGATTACCATAGTGATAAAAAATCAATTATGAGACTTCTCTTTAGCAGGGAAGATGCGGCAATATATGAAATATCCGTGTGCAAAGCGGTCGATTCAAACGGGACCGTATGGGAAAATTCTGATGAAAGTGACCGGATTGCAGTGATTTTCTGCGGCAAAAAAGGCTATCGTTTTGGAGACAATGTTTCGAATCCATCTATTCAGGCATTGGTTCACCGTATTGCGGAAGAATCACAAAAATACGATTTGGATTTGGAAGAGCCGGAGATATTTGTCAGGGAACATAACTATTGCATACTGCGGTATGCAGGCGTTGACATCCGGGCGGAGCTGTCTGAGACAAATGAAGTGCTTCCGGATAAGGTAGGCTTTATTTACTATTCCAAGGGACTCCACAAACAAACGGAAGCCAACCTGTTGGCCTACCTGGACAAGATGCGCTCCTTACGTCTATGTATCTGCGCAGCCGCATTGACGGAGCTGCCGTATGAAGAAGTCATACAAAAAGTGGAAGAATATAATAAGAACAGTGAAAGCCAAATTGATTTTGAGGATCCTGCCTATGCAACTTACGAGACAGGAAACAGTGTTTTAGACAAATACGGCGTACAAAATCCGTGCGGTGTGTTTGCTGTTGGAAAGGATTTGTATGATCCTCTGGAAGCTTTTTTCTGGGCAGGCGAGAATCCTTATGATTCACAGGATGCGGCTGATGCTGATTAATCAGAATGGGGGTGCGGCTCTGCCCTTTGACAGAGCTGTCCCCCTTCTGTTCTAAAACCGGACAATCTTCCTGACTGCATCCAATAAATTTTCCACTGCCATATCCGCACCAAAACATTCTCCCATGCCGCCAATCAGTGCAGTTTTGCAGCCCGCGTTCTTACCTGCCAGAACATCATTCTCACTATCTCCGATCATCCAGGAATTTTCCAGTTCTATGTTTAATTCTTCTGCTGCCCTCAATAACATCCCCGGCTTGGGCTTGCGGCATTCACAGTCTATTTTCAGTTCCGGAATTTCGCCGTCATAACCTTTATGCGGATGATGGGGACAGTAATAAACAGCATCCAGATATGCGCTTTCTAATCCAAGGAGTGTTTCCATTTTATTGTGTATTTCATTCAACTGAGCATAACTCACTTCTCCCCTTGCAATCACCGGCTGATTGGTACACACCACGGCAAGATAGCCGGAATGATTAATCAAACGCACTGCCTCCGCAGCTCCTGGAAGCAGTTCAAACTGCTCAATATCTCTCAAAAATCCCACGTACTTATTGATTGTACCATCACGATCTAAGAAAATGGCTTTTTGCCTGTTTCGAAGATTTTTAGATTGAACTATGCCATTTTTATAATCCCGGACTACAGCATCATACCGTTTTGGCGTACCCATATCCTTTACATACTCAGGAGAATCGTAGCAGTACATCTGCTTTGTACCGGATAAAGGCTTCAAAATCTGACGGTCTAAATCAACTTTTATCGTTTTACCATCGGGCCCCTTAGTGCCAATCTTCTCAGCGTCCAGATTGATACGGTCGAGTATGGCCGGATTGATGACGTGCAGCCCGGCATTTACTCTGTTTTTATAGTATAAAGGTCTCTCGTCCTCCTTTGCAAGCCAGTTTTTAACCCACCCGTCTTCGTCAGCTATGAGCAGTCCGCTGTCATAGGGATGTGAATTCGGATGTGTAAAAAGAGTAACCAAAGCGCGGTGAGTTTTGTGGTATTTTACCATTCTGTTAAAATCCACATCAAATACCGCATCTGCATTTAAGAGAAGGAAGTCCTCGTCTCCCAGGACATTCCTCAGCTTAAAAAGTGCGCCTGCATTTCCGAGAGGCGTGGTTTCATTGTAGTATTGGATGGATACTCCAAACCTGCCGCCGTCTCCAAAGTACTCCATTATTTTATCAGCCATGTAGGAAACAGTCAGGATAATGTCCGTAAATCCCTGTATCCTGAGGGATTCGATTTCTCGTTCCAACACCGGAATGTTATCAATTGGTATGAGTGGTTTGGGTATGTCCGGAAAAAGTTCTGAAATGCGTGTTCCCCTTCCTCCGGCCATGATGATTGTTTTCATAATTTATTGAACTCCTTTTGTGGAATAATATGGTTTCTGCTTTTCACAATGCTTCATAGCTGCTCCTCTATCTTTACAGTACGTTTATTTAATTCTCCATTTGTTATCTCAATTGTCTTACGGATTCTATGAAGCTTTTTCTTATCATCCGGAAAGTATTTGATGCAAATTTCAAGCGCCTTTTTATATTGTGTCTCCTCACCCTTGGATGCCTTCTCTGAATAAATTGTTCCAATAGCATACTGGCATTTGTCAGGAAAGGCATAATTCTGCGGCAGTTGTTTTTTTCATATTTTTTCAGCATTTCCATAAAACTTCAATGCCTTGGTCCGATACTCCAATATGCCGCTCATAATCCCCAAGATCTATCCCAGGGAAATTAGGATGCATCAGATTTAGATTTTCTAAATTCCAGTTATACGCGATGTTTAAAATAGACATAGCGATTTTTTCCCACTTTATCCTCTGTTACAGTGCACGGTGAATCCTGTACTCGTCATTGTACTGACACGTCTATAATTTGACTAATTGTACAGTCAAATTTATCAATGCTTTTTGGACTGCTCTCCAAAACCTTCTTAATTTTCGCTATTTTTTGAAATCATAATCAGGTAACTATCAAAGAAATCTCTTCTACTCCGGCTCTATCGCCTCAGTCCCTTCTTCTCCTTCTCCCTCCGCCTGCGCTTTATCATCGGATGGTGCTTCCGCTTTATCCGGCACAAAACGGATGGTGCTTCCGGAGGCATCATAGTTTTCCAGGTGCAGAACCCCGGGCTGTCCGGAATACATTTCCGTCAGCTTTTCCAGAATCGGCGGAATCTGGGCCAGCCTGTCCGAAAACTTGCCATTTCCTATCTGTACCCGGACGCTGCCAAAATGCAAAGTCAGGTCAAGCCCTGCACAGCTGATTTTATCCGGGGACAACTCCTGCTTTTCCAAAAGCGGAATCAGTTCTTTGATTTCTTCATAAACCTGTCCCTCTTCTTCCGGAAGTGCCTGGCCCAGAACAATCTCATCCTCATTGATTTCCATGCCCTCTATATAAGGCACACCTTCTATCACGGAATCAGTAACCAGGGCGGCCTTTCCCTGTTGGTCAAAATACAAAAACTTTCCGGCATAATCTATTCTTCCGCTGAAAGTTTTTTCCTTCACCTGCACAGTGACCGTCCGCAGGTCCTTTAGCCCTACTTTCGCCTCCTCCACCGCGGGAAGCTGCTCCACATCATTCTGATTATATTTCCACAGCAAATACAGGGCATTATTTGAATATGCGTCCTGCGTCAGCCAGTCTATGATTTCCTCCTCGGAGCAGTATTGATTGCCTGTAACCGTAATCTTCTCCACCTCGAACAATACGATGACCAGAAATCCAAGTCCCGCCAGTATGATAAGCATGCACAGGAATCCGACCAAAAACTTCTTACCTGACTTCTTTCTTTTTGGCTTTTTTCCCCGCTGAGCCGTGGACGGGTGGCCTCCTGCCTTTTGCGTGCTCCCAGCCGAGCCACCGGCGGCGCTATCCCGAACCGCCTTGCCATTCCTTCCGTCCTTTCTTCCGTCCTTCACATTTCTGCCTTTTTGAACATTCTGGCTTTTTCGTCCGCTCTTCGAATTTCGAGTTCTTTGCACACTTTGATTTTCCCGTCCGCTTTTCGAATTTCCGGTTCTTTGTTTACTTTGATTATTCCGCCCGGTTTTCGCATCTCTGGCTCGTTGACCGCTTTGATTATTTTGTCCACTGCGAAGTCTGTTCCCATTTTCCGGTCTTCGTCTTTCCTGAATAATATCCACACTCTCTAGTTTCTGTCCATGTGTTTTTTCTATGTCCATTCCCTGAACAGAGGATGTGCTGGAGGGGATACGTTTTGTCCCATTCTCCGGACGTTCACTCGCCGTCATAACATTCCTCCTCATATGCATCGCACTTTTTCTTCATTTTTATTGTACCAACATCATCCGGAATCTGCAGCCATCATCGGCTTTCCGAAACTACCCTGCCACTATTTTACCAGATTCGACACGCTCAGCACAAGCCCCATTTCCAACAGCAAAAATAGAACCGATGTCCCCCCGTAACTGATAAAAGGAAGGGTAATTCCCGTATTCGGAATGGTGTTGGTGACAACGGCGATATTCAAAATCACCTGAATCATCATATGTGCCATGGCCCCTGACGCAATCAGCGCCCCCAATAAATCTCTGGCATGGGTAGCGATGACGAAAAAACGCCAGATAAGAATCAAAAACAGCAAAACAATGAAACTGGCGCCTACCAGACCCAGCTCCTCGCAAATAATCGAAAAAATCATATCATTCTGTGCTTCCGGCAAAAAACCTAACTTCTGAACGCTCTCTCCGAGCCCTCTGCCGAACAATCCGCCGGAACCAATCGCGTACAATCCCTGCAGGGTCTGATATCCTTTTTCATACTTCTCCGGATTTCTCCAGATTGCAAGGCGCTCCAAACGGTAGCTTTCCAATGCCAGAAACACTCCAAGAAATCCCACTGCTGCCGCGGCCATGGCAATAAACTGCACATATTTCGGACTTGCCACAAAAATCAAAACTGCCGCGATTCCCAGGATGATGATTGCCGTACTTAAATTGCTGGCCCCCACCAGGGCAACAATGGGAAGCACCGGCAGCATGACCCGGATTAAGGTACTGAATTTCCCCATAGTCTTCACATTTTTTGTCACCAGACAGGCGAGGAAGAGAATCAGCGCTACCTTGGCAAATTCCGAGGGCTGAAACGAAACAGGGCCCAAAGACAACCATCTTTTGGACCCATTGTATTCATCTCCTACAAACATAACTGCAACAGATAAAAGAACTGCCGTCAGATAGCCGAGGTTCGCCAGAGGCACCCATGTATGATAATCCACTTTGGCCACAAAAAACATACCCACCAGCCCCAACGCCGTTGCAAAACCCTGTTTTTTCAAATAATAGTACGGATCATGGAATTTAACCTGCCCATTGTACGCACTGGTACTGTACAACAGTACAAGACCAATCACCACCAGCAGAAGAACGACTACCAGCATCGTATAATCATACCGTTTTCCCCCTTGTCGAAAAAACTTCTCCTTCGGCATAAAATTACACTCCTGATATTCATATTATAAATTTACAAAATCAGAACTGCCTCACCAGCTCCTTAAACTTCTCTCCTCGTTCTTCATAATTTTTAAACATTCCCCAGCTCGCACAGGCCGGAGAAAGCAGTACCGCATCGCCCGGTTTGGCATATCGTTTGCACGTTTTCACCGCTTCCTCAAAAGTATCTGCCAGAATCGTATCCTCGAAGCCTAACTTATGTGCTTCCGCCGCAATTTTATCCGCCGTTGCTCCCAAAAGAACCAGCTTCTTCACCTTGCCGTCAAAGGCCCGAATCCACTCTTCATAGGTAGAATTTTTATCATATCCTCCGCCAATCAACAATGTCGGACGATTCATCGCCTGGATTCCCCGGATTGCCGCATCCGGATTGGTGGCCTTGGAATCATTATAATATGCCACGCCATGAACCTCCGCCACAAACTCGATTCGATGTTCTACTCCTTTGAACGCCTTGACAGACTTACGGATAATATCTATCGGAACCCCGTAAGCAGCTGCCATCGCAGCGGCGGCCATCACATTTTCATAATTATGTACGCCTAAGAGCTGCAGTTCATCGGTCCGGCAGAGCAGCACCGGCTTCTCCGTACAGCAGATAATTTTATCGCCTTCCAGATAAACCCCTCTTTCCAGTTTACGCCTGCTGCTGAAATATAGAACCTTCGCTTTTGTATTTTCTCCAAATTTCCGCGTTACCTCATCCTCATAATTCAGGACACAGGTATCTGCTTCTGTCTGATTCCGGAAAATATTTTTCTTTGCTTCTATGTAAGCTTCCATCGTATGATGACGATTCAGGTGGTCCGGCGTAATATTCAATACCGCACTCACCTTTGGACAAAATGTGTGAATGGTCTCCAGCTGGAAGCTGCTCATCTCCGCCACCACCGCAGACTCTGAGCAGGTTTCTGAGGCCACACAGGCGTATGGGTTGCCGATATTGCCTACCACATACACGCTCTCTTTGTAATTTTTCATAATCTCGCCCAAAAGTGTAGTGGTAGTCGTCTTGCCGTTTGTACCGGTAATCGCAAGCACATCGCCCTGCCCGTATACATAGGCCAGTTCCACCTCGCCCCAAATCGGAATCTGCATCTCGCGCATCTTATTTACAATGGGCAGATCCGTGGGCACACCCGGACTGATCACAACCAAATCCAGGGCATCCATATCTTCCTCCGGAAAGTCTCCCAGAACAACCCGTACCCGCCCGGATTCCTTCGCGGCATTCGGCACATCAGGATTTTCCAATCCTTCCTTGGGCATTGCTGCATCAAAGCCTTCCACGCCTTCCAACAGCTCCTCCTTTAACATTGCCGCATCCAGAGATGCATTTCCATCATAGAGAATCACATCCGCGCCTTTTTGGAGCAAAAGCTGCCCTGCTGCAATTCCACTGATGCCTGTACCAAATACCAATACTTGTTTTCTTTTGATATCCATGCTCATACCCCCATTTACTATAACCAATTTGCGGGGCAAATTGATTGCCTGCCTGTATTATCAATCTTTTGTCTTATCCTACCCCAGCAATGCGATCAGACACAGAATCGCGGTCGTTATGGAAAACACAGCGACCACCCGTGTCTCTGACCATCCGCACAGCTCAAAATGATGGTGGATCGGCGCCATCTTAAAAAATCGCTTTCCACCCGTCTTTTTAAAGTATGTCACCTGTATGATGACTGACGCCACCTCAACCAGATAGATCAGGCCAACGATAATAATATACAACGGCATCTGCATCATATATGCCGTTCCAGCCACAAATCCACCCAGCGCCAGGGAACCGGTGTCTCCCATGAATACGCTGGCAGGATAGACATTGAACAGCAGAAATCCCATCAATGCACCGACCACCGCACAGGTAATCGGTTCAATCCCGCTCTGAGTCCCGATTGCCACCACCGTAAAATATGTGGCAACTAATACCGTCACACTGGATGCGAGACCGTCCAGTCCATCCGTAAAATTCGTCCCGTTCACCGTTCCGATGACCGCTACATACAGAAGCGGAATTGCCGCCCAACCGATATCCCAATATTTCCCACCGGAAAACGGAATCTGCAGGGTCAGCGGAATATCCGCCACCTTTACCAGATAAAAAACAAAGATTGATGTCACCGCAATCTGCAGCGCCATCTTCTGTGCCGGGAAGAGACCGTCCGAGCGCTTCATCACTACTTTCAGGAAATCATCAAGAAATCCAATCAATCCAAAACCCACCGTCAAAAACAGCACCGGAATGATCTTCGGATAATCCCGCACATAAAACAAAGATGTGATTACCACACTGAGCAGTATCATCACACCACCCATTGTAGGCGTGCCTGCCTTTTTTAAATGTGACTGCACGCCTTCCACACGCTCTGTCTGCCCTACCTTCAGCCTTCTAAGAAAAGGGATCACAACAGGTCCCATAATCACACTCAATACAAATGAAATCAATACCGGTATTACCACATGATTTGCTGCCATACATTCACCTCTCATCTCTTTTGAATACCCTCTAATCACAGTATACCCTATCTAGTCCTTTTTTTCAACCTTTGTGTTTTACAGCAGGACAGACATACGGGCATTACATATTATTTTTTACGGCGTGACCTGCCTCAGGCCGTAACATATCCGTTCTTTTAATTCTCGCTGTTTTCCCCATCTTTTGTATTCTCCACCGCTGCCCTCTCAATCCCAAGGTATGGCAGCACATTGTCGTAGATACTCCGAAGCACCGGTGCTGCAATCGTACCGCCATAATAGACTCCCTGCGGATTGTGGATTACAACCATGCCGATTACCTGAGGATTGTCAGCGGGAGCAAACCCAATAAAAGAAGCAATGTATTTGTGGGCGCTTCTGGGCAGTGTCTGGGAGGTGGCTGTCTTGCCTCCAATCCGATATCCTTCGATATAGGCTTTGCTGCCTCCGCCTTCAGACACCACGCTTTCCAACAGTGTGCGCATGGTTGCCGAAGTCTTTTCAGACACGATTCCCTTTTTTTCTTTATAGGTAAATTCCTCCAGCTCTCTGCCCTCAGAGTCTAGTACTGCCATTCCAAAGTGAGGGGTAATCCGTCTTCCTCCATTGACTAAAGAACTCACTGTTGTCAGCATCTGGATAGGTGTAATCTGGAAAGACTGCCCGAACGTCATGGTGGCCAGCTCCACGATTCCAATATCCTCCTTTTTGTGCATGATCGTCCCCGCCTCTCCCGGTAAATCCACATTAGTCAGGCTGAGCAGACCGAACTGCTGAAAATAGTCATAAAATTTTTCTGCCCCCAGACGCAGGCCGATATCAATAAAAACAGGGTTGCAGGAATTTTGCAATCCTTG
Organism: uncultured Lachnospiraceae bacterium; assembly: GCA_947564305.1. The sequence goes on from CANOBT010000136.1 coordinate 9,708, forward strand.
AACAAAAGTCTCCGCACCATGCCCGCCCACCTTGTGGCAGCGGATTTTTCTATCCTCCACCATACGGTATCCCGGGCAGGAGAAATTATCAGAGAGACTGACCACGCCTTCCTCCAGGCAGGCCGAGGATGTAATGATCTTAAAAGTCGAGCCCGGCTCGTATGTATCGTTGATGCATCCGTTTCTCCACATCTGGTTCAAAAGATTCTGCTTCTCTTCATCGCTGATACCGGCGGTGTCTACATCCAAATTCAGGGTAAACGGCTCGTTCAGATTAAATTCCGGTACATTCACCATGGCAAGAATCTCTCCATTTTGGGGATTCATCAAAATCACAGACACGCTGTCCGCCTGTTTTTCCTCCATCACTTTCAAAGCCGCCTGTTCACAGAAAGACTGGATATTATAATCCAGGCTTACCTGCAATGTGTGGCCAACTACAGGTTCTACACGGTCCTCCGCTACGCCTTCCAATTCAATCCCTCTGGCATCCGTCACCGTCAGGATGGTGCCGTTGGTTCCCTTCAAAACATCCTCATACCTGACCTCCAGTCCAATGATTCCCTGATTGTCCCCGCCTGTAAATCCCAGTACCTTGGAGGCCGTCTGGTCATAGGGATAATAGCGTTTAAAATCCTCATCCACTTTAACGCCGGCCATGTTATATTCACGAATCCTGTCCCCCACCGCTTTTTCTACATTCGTCTTAATCTTTTCCATGGAAGAGACCTTCTCTACACGTTTCCTGACCGTTTCTTCCTCCATTTCCAGTTCCGCACATAAGGTGCGGATAACCGTTTCCGGGTCCTCAATCTGGCTGTGGATGACAGAAATCGTGCAGACCGTCTTATTGGTGGCAAGAACAGTGCCGTTCCTGTCCACAATTTCCCCGCGGGCTGCTTTGATCTCGCGCTCCCTTTCATGAAGCGCCTCCGCCTTTTTCTGATAATACTCCGCATCAAAGATCATCAGATAAACGAGACGGACTATCAGCCCGAGGACAATGATACATGCCGCGGCAAATACGACCAGCATCTTCTTCTTATTATATGTCTTATTTTTCATAGAAAAACCTTACAAAAGATATTTTTACAACTTATTATCTCTTTTGTAAGGTTATGCATTCTATGTTTACAAATATATATTTCCATCCTGTCAGAAAGCCTGACGTCAAAGGCAAATGAGAAATCTTACATCAATACTCCACCGGCGCGCCCTCCGCCCAGCCATCCAGATCTGGTTCATACGTTTCATCGATATAAGGGCCGTCTTCATTTGCATAAGTATCCTCATAGCTTTCGTCATAGGGCACATACTCCGTATCGGTATAAACATCCACCGTCAGCTCCGCCTCCGCAGAATCCGCATTTTCTGCCGTATCCTCCGGCACAAAACCCTCCACAGTGGTAATATCCAGATATGGAAATGCCTGGGACATAATCTTCTGGGACAGCTCCCTCACATACTGGCTGTCATCCTGCCTTGCTACATTTGGCTCATCAATCACCACGTAGACGACCACCTCCGGATTCTCCAACGGGGCACATCCGATGTATGACAACACATAATTCTCGTCCTCTCTCGGCAGCTTCTCCGCCGTTCCGGTTTTTCCTCCGATATCATATCCGGAAACCACTATCTGACTCCCTGTGCCATACTCCATGACCGCACGCAGATAAGGTTTAATCTGCGCGGAAGTTTCCGCAGAAACTGTCTTGCGCAGCAGCACCGGGTCCCTGGCCTCCACAACCCTGCCCGCTTCGTCCTGAATCCGCCTGACCACATGCGGCTCATAGTAATAGCCGCCGTTAACCAGGGAACAAAACGCTGCCGCTACCTGGGTCATAGTCACATTAAAACCCTGTCCAAAGGAGCAGGTGGCAAGATTCACATCCAGCATATTTTCTTTCTGAAACAGAAGTGCCTCCGTGGCTGCTTCTCCCGGAAGATCAATTCCTGTATACTCTCCAAATCCGAAAATATGCTGATAACGCAGGAAATGATCCACCCCTATGGTCTCTGCCATATGCATCATAGCCACATTGCAGGAATAGGCCACCGCATCCTGCACCGTCTCTGTACCGTGTCCTTCATGCAGATGGCATTTGATATCATAGTCCCCTACATGGAGCACTCCGTAACACTGGTAAATCTCGTCGCCGTTCACAGTCCCGGACTCCAGTCCTGCCGCCACGGTCAGCGGTTTTACCGTAGAACCCGGCTCAAATGTATCGCTGACACAGAAGTTCCTCCACAGGTTGTTCATGGCTTCCAGCTGCGCCTCTTCCGTCATTCCATTCCATGTTTCCTCCGGATAGAGGATGGAAAGGTCTCTTGGGTTGTTCAGATCAAAAAACGGATAAGAAGCCTCCGCCAGTATTTCTCCGGTATTTGGGTCCATGATGATCACCGCGGTGTTTTTGCTTCCCAGTTCTCCCGGGCGCACCTCGCCGGCATGTTCCTCATTGAACTCCCGGATACACTGCTCCACCATGCGCTGCAGAGTCACGTCAATCGTAGAAACCACTGTGTTTCCATTTTTAGCACTCTTGACAGTCCGCTCAATCGACGCATCCTCGTTGAAATAGCCATATTCCCGGCCGTTCGTCCCGTTCAGGATATCATTATAAGCACTCTCAATTCCAATCGCACCCTCATTCGTGCCGACCACAAATCCGACCACATCACATGCCAGCGTATTATATGGATAGTTCCTCTGATAATCCTCGTCCAGCCAGATGCCATGTACATTGGAATAGTCCTCCGCGGTATCTTTATCTTCAGCATCCCCGGAGTCCTTATCTGCTGCTTCCTCAGCCTCCGTTTTACTTTTCAGCTTATCCTCAAACGCCTGGGCGGTCTCGTAGTCAACATTTTTTTTCAGAATTTCATACCGGCTGTCCGGACGCTCCTCCATCACTTTGCGGACTGTTTCCCCTGAAATACCAAAGGACTCTTCCAGAGCTTTGATCGTAGGCTCCACATACTCTTCGTCCGAACACATCACATAAACATCCAGAATGACATTATAGACCCGATCGCTGACCGCAATCCTGGTTCCGTTGCGGTCCACAATGTCCCCTCTCCTGTAGGGAATGGGACGGCTGTCATACTGCTGCTGTTCCAACACAATTTTCGAATATCCGCTTCCTTTGGAGGCATTAATATAGGTAATATTGCCGATTAAAGCAACAAAAGCCAGTATAATCGCCATAAAGACCATTACCAGCTTTTCCTGCATCCTCTTTGGAAATTTTTTTGTCAGAAAATCGAATCTGTTTCTACGTTTTCTTACTGCCATCTGTCTCCTTATTCCTTCAGGCTCCCTGATTTCGCCAGAACACCATTTTCCGGGATATCACTATACTGCTTCACACAATCATTAGTAGGATTTTCGTATGGCACCACTCTCCCCTGTGCTGCGTATACCATCCCTAATTCGTTGACTGCCTTATCCCATACGGCCTGCAGGTCTACAGAATCCTCGGCCGCCTGCAGCGCCGCGTCATTCTTCTCTGTCAGTTCTGCAAGCTCTTTCTGCAGCGCCGTAATATTCTCAGACCTTATGACGGTCTCTGACTGCAGGCTCAGATACAGAAAGCATATCACCACGGCAGTAATCGCTGCGGATGCCAGAAAAAATGCATATGCCGCATTGATGCTGAGTGCCCGTCTCCTGTTCTTTAGAACCTGACTGCTTGTCTTTTGTCTGTGCTCCGGCTCCCCAACCGGTGCACGCATGGGCAGAACTTCCGGCTGCCGTGCAGCGCTGCCATATACATAGGCCTGTCCGCTTCGGTTCCTGCTGGCTTTTCTTCCGTAATCTGCATAAGAAGCCATCCTCCTTGCCATTCGTCCCACGCCCCTTTCTTATTTACCAGGATTCTCCCCTTCCTGATAAATACGGCAGAATCCGTCCCCGCGGACTGCTGCCATGTCTATTTTATATACTCCGTTTATACAAGGAACTTTCTTGAAAAAATTTTTCCTGATGAAACTACGGAATTTATTTCTCGAAGCTCCTCAAACAATGCCGTAAAATCAGCCATAAATCTCCGCGTAATGACAAATCTTTTCCTTTATCATAACTCGAAAAAACTTCGCCCTCATCTCACCGCATCCCCCGTCAGTGCCGTTCAAAAACTCTCAGCTTAGCACTCTTCGAACGGCTGTTATGTTCCAGCTCCTCCTTTCCAGGAAGGGTTGGCTTTCTGGTGATCACCTTCCCCTTTGATACATTCCCACAGACACACACAGGGAAATGACTCGGACAGGTACAGGGATTCTCCTGTTTTCGAAATGTACTCTTTACAATCCTGTCCTCCAAAGAATGGAAGGTAATGATACAAATCCTTCCTCCCGGATTCAGCAGAGCAATCATCTCATCAAGTGTACCTGCAAGTACTTCCAACTCCCGGTTCAGTTCAATCCGAATGGCCTGAAATGTCCTCTTAGACGGGTGGCCTCCGGTTTTCCTTACCTTCATGGGAATCGCATGACGGATCACTTCATTGAGCTGTTCTGTCGTTTCAATCTGTGCTTTTTCACGCTCCATCACGATATGCTTCGCGATGTTCTTCGCAAACTTGTCCTCTCCATAATCCCGAATGATCCGGTACAGGTCTGCCTCGCTGTAAAAATTGACAATGTCTCTGGCCGTCCGGTTCTGCCGCTGGTCCATACGCATATCCAAAGGCGCATCGAGCCGGTAAGAAAATCCTCGCTCAGCTGCATCAAGCTGATACGAGGATACACCCAGATCAAGAACAATCCCATCGACTTTTTCAATTCCGACAGCCCTAAGCCGGGAGCCGATGTCACAGTAATTACTTCGGATCACCGTGACCTGATTCCCGAAACCACTCAGGCGGACGCTCGCCGCTTCTATCGCAGCAGCATCCTGATCTATCCCTATGAATCTCCCCTTATCGCTTAGACGCCTGCACACTTCAAAGGCATGTCCGCCTCCGCCCAGTGTGGCATCTACGTAGATGCCGTCCGGCTTCACCGCCAGAGAGTCTACCGTCTCTTTCAGTAAGACTGAAGTGTGTTGAAATGCCATCCTATCCTCCTAGTGTGCTGACCGCATTATATCCGGATTCCGATCGCTTCCATGCGTTCCGCGATCGCATCCAGGTCTTCTTCACTGACCATGCTCTTCTCTTCCCAAAGCTCCTTATCCCAGATCTCCACACGATCCTGAACTCCCACAAGGACAACGTCCTTTT
>CANOBT010000137.1 GCA_947564305.1 uncultured Lachnospiraceae bacterium
CGCAGAATGCCCCTTCGCCCTTTACGACATTTTCCCTTTTCTATGACGGGCAGCTCGTGACCCATGAAATCCTGTCGGAAAAGAAATTTGATAAAATTTTAGCGGATAAGGGGATATGAAAAATGGTCCGATTAGGATTAAAAAGAGGAAGCGTAGAGCTTTTATCCCATCAGGAGGAATGGGATAAAAATGCCGAAAATGTAATTTTGGAATTGAAGCAGCTTTTCGGAAATGCCGCTGTTGATATCCAGCATGTGGGAAGCACTGCGATTCATTCCATTTATGCAAAACCAATTATTGACATTGTGATTGGCCTCCGTGATTTGAATGATATTTCACCTTATATGCAACTGTTGGAAGAACACGGTTTTATTTTTCGCGGGGAAGATGTTGCCGGGCAAATGCTATTTGTAATGGGTGATTTTGAAAAGGATACGCGTACACATCATATTCATGCAGTGAAATGGGATGGGACAGAATGGAAGAACTATATCAATTTTCGGGATTATCTGAATTGCCATCCTGATAAAGCAATGATATACGATGCCTGCAAGAAAAAACTGGCGTTACAATTTCCAGATGACCGGAGAAGCTATACGGAAGGTAAGCAGGAATGCATAGAAGGCCTGCTGAAAGAAGCATATGTATGGAGGCAGCGGCAGGATACATAGAGAACACAAAGAGACGATGAAGGAGGTAAGAGCAATGCGTCATATTTATATTCGCGGAATCATTGGCCTGCTCTGGCTGGTTGCAGCTATTGTATGCGGGGTATCCGGTAATTTCCCGATGATGGGGCTTTATCTGGTATTGGCAGGTGTATTCCTATACTCCGCATGTGCTGCATGGAAAAAAGAGAAGGACGGCAAAGGGGGGGAGGTAAGATGGGAGAAACGCTCTTGACTGTTCGAAACCTGAATGCGTGGTACAGGGCTTTCACTTTGAAGAATATACAGATACCCTGTTTCGGGAGCTGTCAACCGGGAACCGGAAAAAAGCATTTCTGATCACGGCTTGTGCCCTGAAACCCAGACTGCTCCTTTTGAACGAACCGGTCAATGGCCTGGATTTCCAGAGTACGGAATATCTGTATAAGCTGATTTTGGGGTATAAGGAGCATGGAACTGTGTTGTTTTCCTCCCACATTCTGGAGAGCATCATGCTGACATCTGACCGGGTATTTGCCCTGGAGGACGGTAAGATCTGGCAGACTTTTGAAGGCGGGCAGATTAATGCTGCGGATATTCGGGGGGCACTGCATGATGAAAATGACAGGTAAAGCCTTTGCCCCAAAACTGTTTGGGGCAAGATACGAGCGGCTGTCCCGGACGATCTTGCTTGATGTGATCATATTCTGGGGGCTGTATATCGCAGGTTTTCAGGTGTAGATTGCGGCATCTGTACGGATACTGATGATTAACGCCTTTACCGCAGGCGTAATGTGGCAGGCCCTTTCTTCCCAAGATAACGCTGTGGAGCTGAAACATATGCTGATGCTGCCAGGGCATGGTCGGGAATTTGTCTTCTCCTATGTGGCGGCGCTGGGAGCCTATACGGTCCTTACAAAGACAGGGCTGCTTTTGGCGGTCCTTATGGCTGTGTCTGCATGGAAGCCCATAGAGATGATAGGAATGCTCATCAGTATGCTTCATGCGGTCCTTATGGCTGCCGCCGCCTATTCCCTGAGAAAATATTGGTATGCGGGCGGGCTTTGGGCGGTTGCCATAGTGTCTGCCATTCTGTTTTTAGGCAGCGGGTTTTTGCTTGATTTGCTGTTGCTTGCGAATAGCTTAGTTGCTATTCTGATTTTGTGGAAGGCAGACGGATACGCATTTTATCAGGGGGAGAGTGAGAAACACCCTCTGGGTATACCTGTATGCGCAAAAAGCAGCGCAGAAGATAAGAAAAGCCATGCTGTTAAGCAACGGAAAAGGGGTTTTTTATGGCGGTACTTTTTTCGGTATCCTGGACAGAAACGGCGCTTCTGCATCCCATACTGTCTGTTTATCTTTTCTTGTAATATGGCGGCAGATGCGATATTCCCCTATAGCTGGCAGAGACAAAACGGCGGTGTCACTGTCCTGATGATTGCCGGGGCTGTTTTCTTTGCTCTGCAGAGTGCGGTGCTGGCTGTTGAGATTGCAATTTTGCTCTTTATATGTGGGAGGCATCCGAAGTGATGGATAAAAAATGAATGAAAAAAAGATATTATATGTAGAAGATGATTTAAGCCTGATTGAAGGCCTGAAATACACACTTGAGAAAAATGGTTTTCTGGTAGATAATGCCCGTACCGTAATGGAAGCATATCAATTCTTCCGGGCAGGCCAGTATGACCTTCTGCTGCTGGATGTCACGCTGCCGGACGGGACAGGCTTTGATATCTGTAAGGAAGTAAGAAAAACCTCTGCTGTCCCGATCATATTCCTGACAGCTTCGGATGAAGAAATCAGCATTGTAAAAGGGCTGGACATGGGTGGGGATGACTACATTACCAAACCCTTTAAATTGGGGGAGGTCCTTTCAAGGATCAACGCATTGCTGCGCCGTTCCGGGCAGCAATTTCTTATGAGTGATACGATTCTGGAATCCAATGGAATCCGGATTGACCTGTCAGAGCGGATTTGTTGGAAAGGGGAAACGGAACTCCCTTTGACATTGGTGGAATATAAGCTGCTCTGCCTGTTTTTGAAGAATCCAGGCCGCATTCTGCCAAGGGAACTGATCTTAGACCGCCTTTGGGATGGGAACGGCAGCTATGTGGATGACAATACCCTTTCCGTCTATATACGCAGGCTGAGGAGGAAGATTGAAGATGACCCGAATTCCCCCACAAAGCTTCTGACGGAAATTGGGTTTGGCTATAAATGGGCTGGAGAGTAATAAGACATGAAAACAATGGGAAAAGAAACAAGGAGGATGCTGTGTTGGCTGCTTGCCATCTGTCTGGCAGCGGCGGCAGGACTGGGCATCCTCTTATTCTATATGACAAATGATTTCCAGAAAACAATGGTGGAGCATGATTATGGGGCGGCAGGGTATCTGGTCAACCACCCGGACACAAATGTGGCAGCCGTATTTACGAAAGAAAAAACGGACTCTGACCTGGAGGCCGGAAGGCAGGCCCTTAAGGAAGCGGGATACCATGAAAATGCGAATCCCAGGCTGATTCCTGCCGTCTATGCTTACCTTAAGCATACCGCCGCTTGGTTTGGAGGTATGCTTTTTAGCATTTTTCTGGCTGTTTTTCTGACAGTCTGGATCTACATCCGGAAACAAAACAAAGCGATAGCAAAGGCAGATACTGTGATTACCCGGTTCCTTTCAGGGGATACGGGACAGAGGATTGACAGTGAGGAAACCGGGGACTGGTACAGCCTGTTCCACAGGATCAATGAGCTTGCCGCTATCCTCTCTGCCCAGGCAGAACATGAAAAACAGACGCGCGAATTTCTGCAGGATATGATCTCAGATGTTTCCCACCAGTTAAAGACGCCCCTGGCAGCGCTTAAGATGTATGATGAGATTATGGCGCAGGAGGGGACGGACAGGGAGACCATCCATGCATTCAGCCAGAAATCCCTGCGGGAAATACGCCAGGTGGAAGATGTGGTTTATACGCTCTTAAAAATAGCCAGGCTGGACGCGGGTACGGTCAGGATGGAAACGGCGGAGGAAAACATAGAAATGCTCCTTAAGGACGTGACGGAACGCTTTGAGACACTGGCAGCCCAGGAAGCGAAAGAAATTGTGTTATCCGGGAGCAGCGATGTTTCCCTTTACTGCGATGCCCTCTGGATGTCGGAAGCTTTGGGGAATGTGGTGAAAAATGCGCTGGAGCATACCAAAAGAGGCGGGAAAGTAGTAATCAGCTGGGAGAGGACGCCCCTTCTTACAAATATTGTGGTGGAAGACAACGGAACAGGGATCCACCAGGAGGATATCCATAATATCTTCAAGCGGTTCTATCGGAGCCGTTTTTCCCAGGATACCCATGGAATCGGTCTGGGGCTGCCGCTGGCAAAATCCATTGTGGAAGCCCACCAGGGGACGATTTCCGTAACGAGCAGAGTCGGCCAGGGCAGCAGATTTGTCTTAAGCTTTTTTACCATACAGGAAACTTCGTTCCCTGTATGGTAAAACCCTCCGGGGGATGCGCACTCACGCGAAGATGTAGTATGCCGCAAGCGGCCGCGCTCGGCGCAAGAATGTGCTTTTGCACATTCTATCTTCATCTTACAAAAGAGTAAGATGAAATTCATGTGAAAGTAAGACCCATTGGGTATGATAATGCCCGAAAGGCAGGTAATGAATATGAATATTCTTGAAGTACAAAATCTATGCAAGACCTATGGAAAAGGGGAAGCGGAAGTCCGGGCGCTTGACCATGTTTCCTTCTCCGTGGGCAAAGGGGAATTTATCGCAATCGTAGGCGAATCCGGTTCCGGAAAAAGCACGCTTTTAAATGTGGTGGGAGCCTTGGATAACCCGACCTCCGGGAAAGTGCTGATTGACGGGAAGGACATTTTTTCCATGCCCGAAAAGAAGCTTACGGTGTTCCGCCGCCAGAATATCGGGTTTATCTTCCAGTCCTTTAACCTGATCCCGGAACTGAATGTAGAGCAGAACATTACATTCCCCTTGCTTCTGGACTACCAGAAGCCGGACCAGAAGTATGTGGAGGAGCTGCTGGAGATTCTGGGATTAAAGGAGCGCAGGAAGCACCTGCCCAGCCAGCTTTCCGGAGGCCAGCAGCAGAGGGTGGCAATCGGGAGGGCGCTGGCAGCCCGTCCTGCCATCATCATGGCGGATGAGCCTACCGGGAACCTGGATTCTAAGAACAGCCAGGAGGTCATCACCCTCTTAAAATCCATGTCGGCCAAGTACAGGCAGACAATCCTGATGATTACCCACAATGAGAACCATGCGGATGCAACGGACCGGGTACTGCGCATGACGGACGGAAGGCTGAAGGATTTGGGGGTGGCGGCGAGATGAGAAGTTATCTTGGGCTGATACCCCAGTATGAAAAGGTCCACCGCAAAAATAACCGGATCTCTGTGCTGTGCATCACGCTTTCGGTATGCCTTGTAATGGCGATTTTCAGTATGGCGGACATGGCGATGCGCTCCCAGAAGAATTATTTTATTAAAACCAATGGCGAATACCATGCGGCGCTCCATGATGTGGAGGCGGAGACGGCAGAACTGGTATCGGCAAGGGTTGACGTGGCTTTATCAGGATGGGTCTACCAGGGCAGTACGGGGATGCTGTCCGGCAAAGCCGTCAGTTTTGTGGGGGCAAATGAAAAAACAATGGAATCCCTAACTGAAATGGATATGACGGCCGGGGCGTACCCTTCCCTGCCGGATGAGGCGTTGCTGAATGAAAGCGCCATGGGGCAGCTGGGTTTGTCCATTGGCGACAACGTGACGGTTACGGTACCGGACGGCTCACAAAAACAATATCGGATTACCGGAACCCTTGCGGATATGGGTTCCATGCTGAAAGCGGATATCTGTGGGATGGCGTTCTGCGAAGAGGGCTTCCTTGCCATTGCAGATGAAAACGCGGCAGACGGAACCACCTACCGCATCCAGTTTAAGAGCGGCGCCCATATTCAAGAGGCCATAAAGGAAATCAAGAGCCAGTTTGGCCTTTCTGATGACCAGATTTCAGAAAATACTGCTTTATTAGGCCTGATGGGACAAAGCGAGAGCAATATCATGCAGGCGCTCTATTTGATTGCTGCAATCCTGGTTTTTCTTGTTTTGATTGCGGGAACGGTAATGATCTCTGCAAGCTTTAACACCAATGTATTAGAGAGGACACAGTTTTATGGGCTGCTGCGCTGTCTGGGGGCATCCGGGAAACAGGTAAAGCATTTTGTGATCCTGCAGGGACTCAGACAGAGCGCAAAGGGCGTTCCCATTGGCCTGCTGGCGGGCCAGGCTGTGACATGGGCCGCCTGCCTGTTGCTCAAATCCATCAGCGGAGACCGGTTTTCAGAGGTTCCGCTGTTTGAATTCAGTATTGCCGGTATATTGGCAGGGATTGTGGTGGGCTTCCTGATCGTCCTCCTTGCTTCCTTATCCCCAGCGAAAAAGGCCTCCATGGTTTCACCTGTCACGGCGATCAGCGGAGGCTCCCAGCTGACGCAGAACAAGCGTGCGGCGAATACAAAGCTGTTCCATGTGGAAACAGGCATGGGCATGTTCCATGCGTTGTCCGGGAAAAAGAATTTATTCCTGATGACCTGTTCCTTTGCCATCAGCATCATGCTTTTCCTTGCTTTCCAGGTGATGGTCGTCTTCCTGGGCCAGGGCATGCCTGCATTAGCCCCGTGGGCGGGGGATGTATCTGTGACAGCCGCTGCAGGGCTGGAAACTTCTGTCATAGAAGAAATGGAAGCCGTCGATGGTGTGAAGCGTGCTTTTGGCAGAATGGAATACGGCGGCTTATCTGTTTCCTCCGATACCGAGAGCGGAACGGCCACGCTGGTTTCCTATGAAGAAAATCAGTTCAAATGGGCAAAAGAGGAACTGAACGGGGGAAATATCGATGCGGTTTCGGGAGGAGCCGGGGATATCTTAGTGTCCTACCGGGATGGCATGCAATGGAAGGCCGGGGACACCGTGACGCTCCATACGCCTTTGGGGGAGAAACAGGTGAGAATTGCGGGAATTCTTTCTTCTACAAATGCGTCAAGTGAAGCGGGAAGCCTTGGATACATCATATGCTCAGAACAGCTGTTTACGGAGAGCATCGGTGCGGCAGACTATACGGCTGTGGATATACAGCTTGCAGGCAGCAGCACGGATGAGACAGTATCGGCAATACGGAGCCTGCTTCCATCTGACGTCTCCATTGCAGATAAACGGCTGTCAAATTCGGAATCCCAGAGTTCCTACTATACAGGTGCGGTGTTCATTTACGGGTTCCTGCTCATCATTGCGCTGATCACCGTGTTCAATATCTTTAACAGTATGAATGCCAGCGTGGCGGCAAGGACCAGACAGTATGGCGTGATGCGTTCCATTGGAATGGGAGCCGGGCAGCTCTATAAGATGATTGCTGCAGAGGCAGCTACCTATGCAGTCCTGGGATGTGTCACCGGATGTGTCCTGGGCCTGCCGTTGAATAAGATGATGTTCCAGTTCCTGATTGCAGATAAATGGGGAACAACCTGGCAGCTTCCGGTTGCCTCCCTGTTGCTGATCGTCATGTTATGTTTTGGATCTGCAGCGTTGGCAATCCGGCGGCCAATCAAAAGGATCGGTCAGCTGTCCATTGTGGATACCATAAAGCTGCAGCAGTAATATAGGGATACTGACTAAGAATTTTGAAATGTCCGAGCTTTGTAACAATTCAGGCCGTTTTTAAGCTGACCGGATGGTAGGTTCGGACATTTGGGTTTTACAATGTCCTTACCATTGAACATATCCTGTCCGATATAAACGGGCTTGTCCCTTCGGTCTGCGCGGGGAACTTGAATAACAATGAAGTCCATATCCTCATGCCGGGCACTGTATATATGGTGTTCAAGCAAAATATTATTACTGATTTTCTGATAGTTGTTTAACATATTCCAGATATCATAGAGCATCTGCTGAGGATTATGGATTCTTCTTGGAATAAATTCCTTTGTGTCTTTGTTTTCCTCAATGCCAAGAATAATGGAGCCGCCAAAGGTATTTGCAAATGAAGAGTATGTTTCCCAGATACTGTTCGGGATTCCTTTGCTTGCAGCGTTCACTTCGATATTAACGCGCTCATTTGATTGTAATATAGAAGCAATGTCAATCATTTTGATGCATCCTCCGTTTCGGTTTTTGTTTTCATATATTAACCGCTTTTTATATGGGCATCGCCGGGCTTTTCTGCATCGTCCGGAATCAGCCAGGTGTTACCGGCTTTCTGCACTCCTGGGATTCGGCCTTCACTGCACAGGACTCCTACACGCCGGGAGGAAAGGTTCCACTTGTTTCCAGCTTCTGTTGTCGTTATGAATTTCATTTTCTGATTCGGCTCCTTTCCTTTGCTATATATGTTATATTCAGTTAGCGGAATAATATCAAGAGATTTCACAAAAAAACTTATGGCGGCTGATTGTTGCCTGGCTTAAATTCGTATCTGTATGTCTGTATTCTTTCGGGTAATCGTGCAATGGAAGCGCTTTTCTGCTTCAGTCACCCCCCCAGTCACCTTGAAGGGGTTATTAGCATATAATATCTGCGCCTGCTTGCAGTAAGTAGAAATATCAGAATGATATTGGCTGGGTTAATCATAATAGCAATTATGTTTAACTGAGAGTATGTAGCTGAGTAAAAATCAGTTCTGAGTTAAACACAATCGGCGCCAAGCCCATGAAAATCAAGTTAAACACAATCAAATCGGGTTGTAATATCGGTTTCTCATTTGTGTAATGTAGGTAGGAGGCGATGCTTATGTTACATGGGTTCAAAGACCATTTATTGGATCTTGGAAAATCAGAGAATACAGCGTCGGCATATTTGCGGGATGGAAAACTGTTTCTGGCCTGGTGCAAGGACAGCTTTGGGGATGAGCCTAAGCTGCTGCACAGAGCCAATATTCAGGAATACATTTCTTATATGCGCAATGTGCGTGGATATCATCCGAAGACCGTAAACCATCATCTCTCTTCCCTGCGGAGTCTGAACGAGTATTTAATCACGAGCGGCAGGCAGACGGAAGCTGCGGTACTGGACAGTGATTTCATGAAGATCCAAATCCAGTATGCCAGCCCCTATACGGTGGAGAAAAAGGACGTGGAGGCGTTCCGCCAGCGTCTTTTGGAAAGCGGCAGCAAACGGGATTTTTGCATAGTCACGCGCTATGCTTATTCCGAGATCCGGCGCAGTGAGTGCGTCAATCTGAAGCTGAGCCAGATTGACCTGACGGCCAAAGAGCTTCGGATTGTCGGCAAGGGCGACAAGCACCGGTTGGTATATCTTAGTGATAAGATTGTCAATGCCATCCGAGAATACCTGAAGGTGCGGGACTCGGATAGTCCATATCTGTTTGTCAGCCGTCAGAATGGAAAACTGAGCCCTTCGAGGATCAACCAGATATTTAACCAGTATTCGGATGTGATTATCCCGAAGACGCTTCGGCACTATTTCTGTCCTAATGCGTTGCAGAACGGTTATGCCATTCATGAGGTTGCCAATTAGGCAGGTCACAGCAATGTCCAGACAACTTTAATTTACAGTAACCCTACAGTAAAGGAGATGAAAGAGAACGCCAACCGGCTGTGAACAATTATGAAAAAGAAAAGACTATATACCACTGACCGGGAATCCAGTTTTTTAAAGGATGTTTATTTGTGCAACTTGTATTCTTCGGATAAACGAAATATAATATGTAATGATGGAGGTGTAAAATGGATTATATGACTACAAAGGAAACCGCTGCAGAATGGAAGGTTTCAGATAGGCGTGTATTGCAATATTGTAATACGGGACGTATTATCGGCGCTGAAAAAATGGGGAATACTTGGCTTATCCAGAAAGGCGCTGAAAAACCTGCTGATAGAAGATACAAGGACAATGTGGGTGAAACTACAAAACAAAAGGAGGGCGCGATTCAGTGAATAGGTATAAAATTATGCTTGTTGATGATGAGCCAGATATATTAGATTTACTTGAAAAAGCTCTAAACATAGAAGGTTTTTACAATATTACTAAAATTGATAATGGGATATCCGCTGTAATTACGTGCAAGGAAATTCAGCCAGACATTATTATCTTAGATGTTATGCTGCCCGACATAGACGGATATGAAGTGTGCAAAAAAATTCGAGAATTTTCCCATTGTCCGATTTTATTTCTTTCTTCAAAAAATGATGAACTGGATAAAATACTTGGTTTAGCCGTTGGCGGTGACGATTACGTTACAAAGCCGTTTAGCCCCAAAGAAATAGCATATAGGGTGAAAGCACAGTTACGCCGTGCGGAATACAGACAAGTTCCAATACAGGATTTTTCTATTAAAATTGATGAACTGATGATAGATACTGACGGGTGTAGGGTAATGAAGAATAATAAGGAAATTGGGTTAACCGCGCGGGAATTTGAAATTTTACGGTATTTGGCGGAGAATTTAGGACGGGTAATCAGCCGTGAACGCTTATATGAAATTGTTTGGGGTGAGGACAGCTTTGGGTGTGATAATACCATAATGGTACACATCCGTCATTTGCGTGAAAAGTTAGAGGAAGACCCCGCAACGCCCCAATATATTATTACGATGAAAGGCTTAGGCTATAAGTTGGTAAATCCACATGAGAAATAAAAAGAAACAAAATCCATTTTTAAGGATATTCGTTTTAGTGTCAGCATTACTTCTAATCGCCGTTGTTATTGCAATCGGAATGTTCTACTATATTTTCGGAATAACTGAGCCAGAAGGTTTGAGCCTGGCATCATGGCCAGACAGATTTACAGATAATTTTTCAGTATGGATGGAGAACGATAACGGCCATGTCAAAATAGAAGAAGTAGGGCTTAAGCGGTTGGACGAATATAGGCTGTGGATTCAGGTCATTGATGAAACAGGACAAGAAGTTTTTTGCCACAACAAGCCTGAGAATTATCCAATCAAATACTCTGCATCTGAACTGATTTCACTCCACACAAGTGCTTATGAACAGGGAAACACTATTTTTGTGAACAGCTATGAAGATTCAGGGGAAACGTGGAGCTATTTGATTGGATTTCCTTATGCGATAGGGAAACATATGCTTTACTATAACGGAGAGAATGTGGGAAGGCTTTCACCATTATTCCGCATGGGGATATTTTTCATTTTGTGTTCCATTCTTCTGTTCGTGATTTGTTATGGCTTTTGGCTTACCAGACATCTTGGCAAAATATCAAAAGGTATTGGGGATGTTTCAATGCGTTCCTATACTTCGCTGCCGGAAAAGGGAGTTTTTGGAGAAATCTATGGGGCGCTTAATAAGATGGATGCAGAAATCTGCCACAGTGATAAGGTTCAGCAGGATACGGAACGAATACGCAGAGAGTGGATTGCAAATATTACGCACGATTTGAAAACACCACTCTCACCAATTAAAGGCTATGCGGAATTGCTTATGGACAGTCTTACCCTTGACAGTGAAACCATACAGGAATACGGTGGAATTATCTTAAAAAATGTGAATCATACTGAAAAGATGATTAACGACTTAAAGCTGACATATCAGTTGGATTCAGGTGCAGTGCCATACCATCCGCAGACGGTACGCCTTGTGCGTTTCCTGAAAGAATTGGTCATTGATATTGTAAATGACCCCGCTTTTGCAAATTGCAGTATTGAGTTTGAAAGCAATATACAGGAATGTGAGGTTTGCCTTGACATTGATTTATTCCGTCGCGCTGTGAATAACCTTATCATTAATGCATTGACGCATAACCCACCTGAAACAAAAGTAACAATCAGTATAGACACAGACTCGAAAAAGAGAATATTGATTTGCATTTCTGATGACGGAATAGGTATGAGTGACAAGGAACAGTCGGAATTGTTTAACCGATATTACAGAGGGACAAACACGAAAGAGAAACCAGAGGGAAGCGGTCTTGGACTTGCGATTGCAAAACAGATTATAACACTCCACAATGGAAATATTGCTGTTAAAAGCAAACGGGGTGAAGGAACACGGTTTACCATCGTTCTTCCTTTCGTGGATCGATAACTTAAGGTTTCATTGTTATTGCCGTATACCCTCGCTTCGCTGGGGCAGACCCTGGCATAAAGGTATCTTAAGGTTAAATTAAGATACAAAAAAGCACTGCCTAAGATAGATGATTTATGCTTATAGCTAGGTCATCTATTTTTTTGTGCGAGTAATGGCCATAAAAATGAATAGGGAGGTTCTGTATGGAATTACAGTTACAAGACGTAAGAAAACAGTACGGAGAAAAATGTGCTGTAGGCGGTGTAAGCGCCAATTTAGTGCCGGGGGTATATGGGCTGCTTGGCGCAAACGGTGCGGGCAAGACAACGCTGATGCGGATGATATGTGGTGTTCTGAAATCAACTTCTGGCAGTATCAGTTTAAACGGAAAAACAATTGAGCAATTAGGCGAGAGGTATTATACCCATTTAGGATATATGCCGCAGGATTTTGGCTTTTATCCTGATTTCACCGCCCGTGAATTTATGCTGTATATGGCGGCAGTAAAAGGGCTTGATAAAAGACAGGCAAAAAAACGAACAGAGGATTTGCTTCAGATGGTAAACCTATCCGATGTGGCAGATAAAAAAATCAAGTCTTATTCTGGAGGCATGAAACAGCGTCTTGGAATTGCACAGGCGGAACTGAACAGCCCATCTATCTTGATATTGGATGAACCTACGGCGGGGCTTGACCCAAAAGAAAGAGTGCGTTTCCGCAATCTTATCTCGGATTTTGCGAAAGAAAAAATTGTTATTCTATCTACGCATATTGTTTCTGATGTTTCTTATATTGCAGATACAATTTTAATGATGAAGCAAGGCCGTTTTCTTTTGCAGGAGCCGATGAGTACGGTTACAGACAATATCAAAGGCAAGGTGTGGGAACTCTTAGTTGATGAAAGGACTGCTGCGGAATATAGCAGGAATTTTTCTGTTGTAAACCTTCACCATGAAAACAATATGGTGCGGCTGCGCATGATAGAGGAAACTGCTCCGAGGGAAGATGCACAGATTGCAGAACCGAGCTTAGAAGATTTATTTTTGTACCATTTTGGTGAAGAAACTGAAAAACGGGAGGAAAGGTAATATGCTGATAAAATATGAGTTTTTGAAGATACTGCGTAAAAAATCTACTTTAATCGTGATGGCAGCCAGTCTGATTTTAACAGGATTTCTTTTCGGGCTTCCCATTATGCAATTCCAAACTTACAATCAGGATGGTGTTATAAAGGGAGCGGATGGTATTGCCTATGAAAAAGGGCAGTATGCGGATTTGTCAGTTCCTTTGTCCGAGGAATATGTTGCCGAAACAATCCGAGAAGTGCAGGGGCTTTTTGAAAACCCTGATAATATCGGATATGACGGAAACGAGCAGTTTTTAATTGGCGATGCCTATTGGAATGGAGTTGCACCAAGGGAAAAATTGCTTAACCTGATTGCAGGCACTTACAGTAAGCCAAATGAAATTTTGGGCTATAACAATCTCCCTGATTTGGATATAAACGACGGAGCGTCCTTTTATCAGACGATGGAAAGGAAGATACAAGACCTGCTCAATAATCCATCCAGAAAATTATCCAATGAACAAAAAGAATATTGGGGCAGTATGGCGGAAAAAGTGGACACGCCGCTGCAGTATGGATATTACGAAGGATGGGAAGTTATTATAAGCAGCTTTGAGCTTCTGATGTTCGCATTACTGGCTATCTGCATTGTGGTTGCCCCTGTTTTTTCTGGTGAATATCAGGAGGGGACGGATGCGGTAATTTTATCTGCAAAGTATGGAAAAACGAAACTGACAACAGCAAAAATTGCAGCATCACTTTTATTTGGGACGGCTGCATTTATACTCCATGTTGTTGTGGCGTGTGGATTGCCGCTTGCAGCGTTTGGGGCAGATGGCTGGAATCTGCCATTGCAGATTGCAAATACGACAATTCCTTACCCATTGACATTTTTACAGGCTGTTCTTATCAATATTGGAATTATTTACTTGGTACTGCTTGCTATGGTTGGACTGACACTCCTTTTATCTGCACAAATGAAAAGTCCTTATCTTGTGCTGATTATTCTTGTTCCCATACTATTCATTCCTATGTTTCTAACGCCAAACGGAACAACGGGGGCATATAATCTGACTTTGTTTTTGTTGCCCTACCGCGCAACAATGCCGGAATTCAGCAAATGTATCTCATACCAATTCGGTAGTCTGGTTTTGGACACGCTCACTATAAGGGCAATCTTATATGTTTTCTTAACAGTAATTATGCTGCCATTAGCAAGATTAGGATTTAAGAAACATCAGGTTGCATAAGGAGGCACAGTATGAAAAAGAAAAGGCTGATGATTGTGGGCATCATGGCAGCTCTGGTAATTGTTATTGGTGCAATGGCGATTAACCAGTCCCCAAGATGGTCTGAAAAATCATTTGAAGCTATTGTTCAGGAAACTGTCATGCAGCCTGACGGAGAAATTCGGCTGATTGTTGAACGAACAACGGAAATTTATGGAAATCCTGTCAATTCACTTGGTATTAGTGAAGATACTAAACTGTTTGGTAAAAACAGAAAGGAACTGTCAATTAATGATTTTCAGCAAGGGAATACTGTTACCGTAACACTCAAAGATGTATTTACGGAAGAAACACCATATTATTATCCAACAGTATATGAGATAAAAATTATTGATGCTGATAAGTAAAATCTGAGAGCAATACATGCCCGCCAAATAAAAAAACAATTGTTTGGTGGGCGGTTCTGCTATACCCCGAAAGACTTAACAGACACTCCCCAGACTTGTTTTTAAAGTTTGGGGAGATTTTTCATGTTCTTTTTTTGGATGGTTATTTATTTTTTCATACAAAGCAATGCTTATCTATACATAGCATATCAGGGAATGGCAGGAAGCCAGTTAAAAAAATCCCTGCTTATGCAACGCTGCTTCTCACCTTGAAACCAGAAGTAGAATCTCTGATTAACAGAATATGTATTTCCTATAACCGTAAAGGTCACAGATCCTTAGTTGTCGCCAGATAAGGATGTTTTTATGCAGGATACAGTGCAACTCGGTAAAAGGGATTACACCGTATCCTTTCCCAAGCCGGTCTAAGCGTATGGCTCTCTGCCAGCCTGTCCCCGTTACGGAATAATGGGCGAAGTTTTCATCACGGCGGATTTCATAGCCCATATCCTTTAAACGGATTTCAAATGCCTTGAAGTTGGCGGAC
>CANOBT010000138.1 GCA_947564305.1 uncultured Lachnospiraceae bacterium
CATCTGATAATAGCTTTCCGTATATTCTTTCCAGATACCTTTTGCTTCTGCAGTATGGAATCCGGCAGAATGCTCCTTAAAGAAGCTCTGCATATTTGCCACCTGTAAGATACCGTCATAAAAGTTCTCAAACGGCTCATACCATACACAGGTTCTTCGCTTTTCAACAGTAGAAGTTATGGTGTCCACATCAATGATATGGTCGCTGATCTCTGTCATCAGCTTTGTCAGAATCACTTCGTTGATGCACGGAAAGCACTCGGTTCCTGCCAGTTCATCCATATTTAGCTTTTTAAAACGCTGATACAAACGGGCTTCTTCCTCAACATACCGTGCCACATCGTCCAACTTATCCTCAAATTCCTTATCTTCATCGTACCAGAAGATGATACGACGCAAAACTTTGGCAGAGGTGCAGCAAATCGGCGGTTCAAGTCTTGTATTACTTTGTCTATATCCATGCTGCATTATCTCCCTTCCGTATTTTTTACATAAATTGTGCTTCGTGCCGCACCTTCTTTTCTCAAATATGCCCCCTCAACCATATCCATCAAAACAGCTCTTGCTCTACGGTTTTTTACTCCTAAAAGCGCTACCACCTTAGCTGTTGTAATGAAACCATTTTCCAATACATATTTATAAATCTGTTGTTCCTGCTCATTATCCGGCATTTTATTGGCATTATCCGGCACTTTCTCAATAGTATCCGGCACTTTATTGGCATTATCCGGCACTTTCTCAATAGTATCCGGCACTTTATTGGCATTATTGAGAGCATTAAAGTCATTGGGGGCAACCTGACCTCGATAAATATTGATACGCAAATCGACTTCGCCGCCAATGAACTCCGGTTCCCGCAGTCCGGCAACCTTTACTTTATCAATAATTCTCGGAATACCACTTCCCCAATGCTCGATCAGATTCATATAAGCAAACGCATGAGCAAGCGCTTCATTTCTGATTTTAGAATAGCCTTCTTTCATACGCTCCATAGTTTGTCCCATTGGCAGCTTTCCTGGGGAAGTGATTTCCAATCTGTTGTCATATACCGCAACCTGTATCGTACCATGATCCAGATAACTACGATGTACCATGGCATTGATAATCAACTCACGAATGGCATCCGGTGGAATCTCATAAACATCCTGGCGATAAATCCCCACAATGGTAGCACCTAAGTGAATATTTCGCAGAACAAACTGAAATGCTTCGTCTATCTGCTCCCAAAGCGGACCGGTATACTCCCGTCGATCAACAAATACCGCTTTTGTTGTACCTTTGAACACGCCACATTGCGTTGCAACATGAAGTCCTCCATTACCTGTTAAAATAGCAAAGGCATTGGACGGATAATCTTTCCCATCACGCTCAATCAAAACACCCCAGGAACGGAGCTGCTGTCTTCCAACATCTTTGATAGATGCTTTCTGTTCCTCCGTATGAGCGTTTTTGATTGCCTGCCCCTTCATGGCTCTGCAAAGAGCATCAATATCTTCATCCGTGATATTCAACCCGGTACACAAAGCCTGATCGTAGTAGCGGTTGCTGCCCTCGAACAGCAACTCTTTTATCATATACTCATCAGCAAGACGGGTAGTTCCGGCAATACGGACATATACACCACCTTCTCTGCCAAGGGCTTTGATATAATATGGGCGCTGTCTGCCTTCAGAAACCTCTACCACAATAACAGTCTTACCATCAACCGTCTGTAAAGTAATATCCGGGATAATTGCCGGTTCACAGCTATCTGATACGGCATTGGCAATGGCATCCATTTTTTTGAACACCTCTTCCTTATCAAAGCCGACAACTTCTCTGGTTTTATCAGCAACTCCGAAAATGATTTTTCCTCCGGTTCCATTTGCAAAGGCAACCACAGACTTCATATATTTGATGCTTTTCTCCGGCAGACTCTCTTTGAACTCCACATTCTTAGATTCTCCTGCAAGAATTTCTTCTATGGTCATCATAACACCTCGCTCTCCATTCCAGTTTTAACCGCTGTTACGATAGCATTTGTCCAACAAACTGAATCAAAGCCGCAACAGCCGATCCAAATTCGACTGTTCCTCACTCTATATCTCCAATGGGAGCCTTCTTGGCTTCCTGAAATTCCATGTTTTCTCTGTCTCTTCTTTTAAAAACTGTACAAATCCTTCCATCTCATCTGTTTTATCAAAAAGTGCAAGCGCCATATAATATGCAGATTTGTCCTCGTCATAGATAATTAACGGTGGATGGTCATGAGTCATTAAATAGTAGTTCATAAGCGTTCTGCCTGTCCTTCCATTCTTCTACGATTTCCTGATAGCCGTTCACTCATACCGATGGTTCTCCTTAACATTTTATGGTTTATAATCACATCTGAGTTACTGAGACATCCCTTCGGCCACCCACCGATATGGCACTGTCCCGCCAAATAAATCCAAAGCGCTCCCGATTGTAAAATCAAGTCTTCCTTCACTGACGCGGCGAAACTTCTCCATGTCTTCCTGACTCCCAATCCCACCTGCATATGTCATGCGCGTTCCGTTCCATTCTGCCAAAAGGCGCACCAGCCCTTCTTCCACACCAGATGCCTTTCCTTCCACATCTACGCCGTGAATCAGGAATTCATCGCATTCTCCTGCCAGTTGATCCAATGTATCCTTATCCAATTTTACCTTTGTAAATGTCTGCCAGCGGTTTGTCACAATGTAATATTCTCCGTCATGTTTCCGGCAGCTCAAATCCAGAACAATACGCTCTCTCCCTACAGAAGCTTTTAATTTTTTTAAATTTTCTTTTTGAAACAATCCATTTTGAAATACATAGGAAGTGACAATCACATGGCTGGCACCTGCTTTCAGATAATCCTCTGCATTTTCTGCTGTAATTCCGCCGCCTATCTGCATACCTCCCGGATATGCCTGCAGTGCAGATAAAGCTTGTTCTATATCCTCTTCGTAGTAAGGAGAATCCTTGGAATTGAGCAGAATAATGTGACCTCCTTTCAGCCCATCCTTTTGGTACATCCGTGCATAATAGGCTGCATCCAATTCCGATGCAAAATTTGTCACCGCCTGATCTCCTTTATCATTGAGGCTTCCCCCCACAATTTGTTTCACTTTTCCATTATGTATATCAATACAGGGTCTAAACTTCATCTTTTGCTCCTATCTATCAAACATCTTTAGTCAATATCACACCAAAGGCCAGAGACACACTCCCTGACCTTTGATTTCCATACTTCTTTACTACCTGTTATTTGTATCATCATCCAGCATATCGTCAATGCCGTCTCTCACATCATCTACAGCGTCATCAACGATACCGTTTCCATTATCTCCATTGTTGTTTCCATTATTTGTAGTCCCGTTATTATTGGAACTATTGTTGTTTCCATTGCTGTTGGAACTGCTAGAATTGTTGGAGCTGTTGGAACCATTTGTGCTGTTTCCATTGTTCTTATTGGAATTGTTGTTGCTTGTTCCATTGTTTTTATTAGAACTGTTGCTATTGCTGCTGTTTCCGCCGGTTGCATCATTCATATTGCTGTTTCCATTGGTGCCGGTGCTGTCCTCTGTTGTCTCAGTCTGTCCTGCGCCATCGGCTGCATCGTTGTTGTTCCCGCAGGCAGTCATACTTCCGATGACACCTGTACACATCATTAATAAAAGAAGCTTCTTATATTTTTTCATAGTTCCTCTCCCTTTCTAAAATAATTTTTATACATGTAATATCTGTAGATTGGCAAATATTATGTATAGAAATATTTTCCAGTTTTTCAAAGAAAGGCAACTAAGTTTCTCAATATAAACTGCACTTAGGAACTACTCGTATATCACTAACGCTTCTCCTTAATATCACCGCTCCGGTATGCCGCAAGCAATACCTCCAAGTCCGCAATCTGCTCCCGCAGCTCTTTGCCTGCATCTGTATCTCCCACAAGGCGCCGCTCCATCACACGCTTGATGATCATGCTCTCTGAATGGATATCGCTTTCTCTTTTGATGGCGGCCTCCGTGGACTCAAACGGCTCATGTGCTACCAGACGAAGCCCGTAGGAATTATAAATCAATGTATATCCCGCAATTCCGGTCTCCTTCTGATATGCCTTGGAAAAGCCGCCGTCAATGACCATCACCTTTCCGTTACATTTTACAGGGCTCTCCCCGTTTTTGCGCTTCACCGGTACATGGCCGTTGACAATATAAGCCTCGTCCGGGGACAATCCGAATTCCCGCATCACATTATCAATGACTTCCTCATTCTCCAAAAGCTGGTAATAAGGATTCTTCTTTTCCACATGAGTCTCTTTCTCAGCCAGGAAATAACGCTCAAAGGTCGCCATCTTATCCTTGCCAAACAGCGGAGAATTAGGGCTCAGCCAGATATACCACATGATATCTTTTCCATTCTCACGCTCGTACTCATCCAGTGCAAAAAATCCTTTCCGCACATAACGGTCCAGAGCATCATACAACGAACGTCCTTTGAATTTTTTGCCGAATAACTCCACTTCCTTCAATGTACCATCCTCGTTGAGGGGAACACATCCATGATAGAGAAGATTATTGTTATGCACTTTGTAGAGGTTTCCCTTTGTCAGCAGCAGACGCATATGGTCCTGAAGCTTTTCGCATCCGAGAAATGCACGTTCCAGACGGTCCATGATTTCCTCTTCTTCCTCGGACAATGCATACGGGTCCTGTGGGTCAATGGTCGGGAAATTCATATCCAGCATCGGGTACTCTTTTTCATCCAGGGTAATCGTCCCTTTCTCAAAATCAATCCGATGCAGCAGCGCCCGGTTTTCCAATTGGAAACTCGTCTGCCGTCTGGCAATCTGTCCCTCTACCTTGAACTGGATAATGGAAATTGCCTTATGAATCCGCAGGTTCATCTCTTTCTCTGCTTTGCTGATCGTATTATCCTGTCCCTTTAATGTAAAACAGGTGCAAGGGTCATCCTCATAAACACGCATGGCAAATGTGGCAAGCGGCAGAAGGTTGATTCCATATCCGTCCTCCAAAATGTCCAAATTCCCATACCGCGCGCAGATACGAATGGCATTCGCAATACATCCTCTCTGTCCGGCAGCGGCGCCCATCCACAGCACATCATGATTGCCCCACTGGATATCCAGAGAATGATAGTTCATCAGTTTATCCATAATGATGTGCGGCCCTGGTCCTCTATCGTAAATATCGCCCACTATGTGGAGATGGTCCACAACCAGACGCTGGATTAATGTGGAGATTGCGGTAATAAAGCCCTCTGCCCTTCCAATCCGTATGATGGTCATAATAATCTCATTATAATAGGATTCCTTATCATTGACCTCCGCCTTTTCTGTAATCAGTTCTTCAATGACATAGGAAAAATCTTTTGGCAGGGCTTTACGCACCTTGGAACGGGTGTATTTGCTGGCTGCCCGTTTGCTGACCTCAATCAGACGGTACAGGTTCACCTTGTACCAGTCCTCCATATTATCCTCTACTTTTTTTACAATCGCCATCTTCTCCTTCGGATAATAGATGAGCGTAGCCAGCGACCTTTTTTCCTTTGTGCTCAATGTATTCCCGAACACCTCATCAATCTTGCGGCGCACGGAGCCTGAGCCATTTTTTAACACATGGGCAAACGCCTCATATTCACCGTGCACATCCGTAATAAAATGTTCCGTCCCTTTCGGCAGATTTAAGATTGCCTGTAAGTTAATAATCTCTGTCGAGGCCGCCGCAATCGTAGGATATAAATCTGACAGCCGTTCCAGATACCTTGTCTCTAAATTCTTCATGAAAATCTCCATTCCGCCGCCAATCCAGCGGCACAAATAAATACGAAAGTTCTGTATTCTTTCACAACACTTCTTAATTATTTTATTCTAAAACTGGATTACATCCCCCATATCATACATTCCTGCTGGTTTACCTGCCAGGAATTTTGCCGCTTCCACAGCACCTTTTCCAAAAACGCTCCGTGAAAATGCGGTATGTTTGAATTCAATCACTTCATCCACACCCGCAAAAATCACTTCATGCTCTCCTACAATGGTTCCGCCGCGCACCGCAGAAATGCCAATCTCTTTTTTGTCTCTCTTCTGTCTCACCTGGCTTCTGTCATATACATAATGGTATTCTCCTCCCAATGCATCATTCATCGAGTCTGCCAATGCCAATGCCGTGCCGCTGGGTGCATCCAGCTTCTGATTATGGTGCCGTTCTACAAGTTCCATGTCATACCCAGCGGGCGCCAGGACTTTTGCGGCATCTTTTAAAAGCTTCAAAAGCAGATTGATTCCCATAGACATGTTTGCAGACTTTAGTATGGCCACTTTTGCGGACGCTTCTGCAATCTTTTCCAACTGTTCTTCCGAATACCCTGTAGAGCAAAGCACCGCCGGAACATGTTTTTCCACACAATAACTCAGCACACTCTCCAAAGCCGATGCCGTAGAAAAATCAATGACCACATCCACTGCTGCATCACATTCACCGATGGATGCAAACACAGGATATGAATTCTGAATTTCCAGATAAGTATCCACACCTGCTGCAATCTCAATCTGGGCATCCTCTTTTACCAGCCCCGTGATCACCTGTCCCATTCTTCCGTTACATCCATGCATCAAGACTTTTACCATTTTCATCTTCCTCCTAATTCTTGGCCGGCTTGTCCCGGCTTTCTAAGGAAATGGATGAAAATAACTCCATTTCCTCATATTTCCTAAAAACGTTCTTATAAAAATAAGGATATCATATTTGAGGAAATTCCTCAACAAATGATATCCCTTTCACAAAAATTTCATTCACGATCTGAATTTAATCTTCTTCCAGACATTCTAATTTACTCACGGACACCTCATACGCTGTCCGCGTCTCGGTCTCGGTCTCCGATAATTTCTTTACATAATCCCTGCTTTGAATCCTACCAAGAATCTGCACATGCTCTCCCACTTCAAACCCTGAAGCATAGCGTGCATTGCGCCCCCAGCAGATACAGGGAATATAATCTGATTTCCCATAGGGACGGTTCACGGCCAGAAGCAGGTCTGCGATTTCCCTGCCAAGCGGTGTCTTCCGATATATGGGCTTTTTACAGATGTAGCCCTCCAAAAGAATGTGGTTCGTTTTTGCTCCGTCCAATTCCTCATCAATAAACTCGACTTCCCGGACAAACACGGACAAAACCAGACGGTTTTTCTGTTCCTCGTGCCGGTTATAAGAGCGGAACTGGCCGGATACCATGATAAATTCCCCTGTGTAATCCTGCGTCACGTCAATCAGCCGGTTGGAAATCATCAACGGAATCCGATCCTCGGAGTTGCTCAGGCGGCGCACCAGAACGTCTACCATATAAAATCCTTCACCGAAGACTTCATGGCTATATGTAAATCCGGACGCCACTTCACCCATGATTGTTACCTGATTGTTTTCAATAATCTTATCTGACATAATTTATAAGTTCTCCCTTCCTCTTTGCGGTATTTTTGAGTCACTACTAATTTTATGTGCCCGTCCATCTAGATAGAACAAAATCTCCGGAAAATCCTTCGACGAATTTCCCCTTTTTTTCTAAACTGTTTTGTGATAGAATGAGCAATGGCTGATTACATCCGCTTTGCAGCGAATAAATGTTTCGACAAACCGGATGTGATCAAGATACAGATTTTGATTGAAAGGTTTGGTATAGATTATGAAAACAAAAAGAGAAGACATTCGGAATATCGCCATTATTGCCCATGTTGACCATGGAAAAACCACTTTGGTTGATGAGCTTCTTAAGCAAAGCGGGGTATTCCGGGAAAATCAGGAAGTTGCGGAGCGCGTCATGGATTCCAATGATATCGAGCGTGAGCGCGGCATCACGATTTTATCCAAAAATACGGCAGTATTCTATAAAGGTACAAAAATAAATATCATCGACACTCCGGGACATGCCGACTTCGGCGGTGAGGTGGAACGTGTCCTAAAGATGGTCAATGGGGTCATCCTGGTAGTGGATGCCTTTGAGGGCGCTATGCCTCAAACCAAGTTTGTGCTGCGAAAAGCTCTGGATTTAAATCTCCCGGTCATCGTATGTATCAATAAGATTGACCGCCCGGAGGCCCGTCCGGATGAGGTCATTGATGAAGTTCTGGAACTGTTCATGGATTTGGATGCCTCAGACGAACAATTGGACTGCCCGTTCGTCTATGCTTCCGCCAAATCAGGGGTGGCAGTTTTGGATTTGACAGATGAAGAGAAAAATATGGTGCCTTTGTTTGAGACCATTCTGAAATATATCCCGGCTCCGGAAGGTGACCCGGACGCTCCTACACAGGTTCTGATCAGCACCATTGATTACAATGAATATGTGGGCCGAATCGGAGTCGGCAAGGTAGATAACGGGACCATTGCAGTCAATCAGGAAATGGTCGTTGTGAACCATCATGACCCGGATAAGCAGAAAAAAGTAAAAATCAGCAAGCTGTATGAGTTTGACGGGCTGAATAAAATTGACGTAAAGGAAGCGACCATTGGCTCCATCGTCGCTATTTCCGGCATCTCTGACATCGCAATCGGAGATACCCTTTGTTCTCCCGACAGCCCGGAGCCCATCCCCTTCCAAAAGATTTCCGAGCCCACGATTTCCATGCAGTTTATTGTCAACGACAGTCCCTTTGCCGGGCAGGAAGGAAAATATGTGACATCACGCCATATCCGTGACCGTCTGTTCCGGGAATTGAATACTGATGTCAGCCTCCGGGTCGAGGAAACGGAAAATGCGGACAATTACAAGGTGTCAGGACGTGGGGAACTGCATCTCTCCGTATTGATTGAAAATATGCGCCGGGAAGGTTATGAATTCGCTGTCAGCAAGGCGGAGGTCCTCTATAAAACCGATGAAGACGGTCATAAGTTAGAACCAATGGAGACCGCCTATGTGGATGTACCGGATGAATTTACCGGAACGGTCATCGAAAAGCTTAGCCAGCGAAAAGGAGAACTGCAGAGCATGGGAAGTATCGGCAGCGGTTATACCAGATTGGAATTTGCAATCCCGGCCCGCGGACTCATCGGATACCGTGGAGAATTTTTGACCGATACCAAGGGAAATGGAATTCTGAATACCAGCTTTGACGGCTATGCACCATACAAGGGCGATATCCAGTACCGGAAACAAGGTTCGCTCATCGCATTTGAAACCGGCGAATCCGTCACCTACGGACTGTTCAGCGCTCAAGAGAGGGGAACTCTGTTTATCGGCCCTGGAGAAAAGGTTTATTCCGGCATGGTTGTAGGGCAGAACGGAAAAGCTGAGGATATTGAATTGAACGTCTGCAAGACCAAGCATCTGACGAATACCCGTTCATCCAGTGCAGACGAAGCACTGCGGCTGACTCCGCCCCATGTACTGAGTTTGGAAGAAGCCTTGGACTTTATTGACACAGATGAGCTGCTGGAGGTCACTCCAAAATCCCTGCGAATCCGAAAAAAGATTTTAGATTCCAGAATGCGAAAGCGTAGTAATTTGAAATAAGGAATTAGCTCCAGGCCGTTTTTCGTAATCTGTCTGTACATTGTAAAAGCAGCAGATAAAAAAATCAGGAAATTTATAACAATCGATGTGATTTGTTCTATACAATAATAAAATTTCATGTTATAATGTGTAAATACAATGGAGGCGGCAGATGGCCGCAGATGTGTGGTCACATAGGTTCCGCTAATATGAGCAAAAGGAGTTGAGCAGCATGAGATTTATTATCAGTGGAAAGAACATCGAGGTAACACCCGGACTTAAGAGCACAATTGAGCAGAAACTGGGAAAACTAGAACGGTATTTCACTCCTGAAACAGAAATCATCGTAACACTCAGTGTAGAAAAGGAGCGTCAGAAAATTGAGGTAACCATTCCTGTCAAGGGCAACATTATCCGCTCCGAGCAGACAAGCAATGATATGTATGTATCCATTGACCTTGTGGAAGAAATCATTGAACGTCAGCTCCGCAAATATAAGAATAAATTGGTTGCTAGGAGCCAGGGACATCCTACCGCATCTTCTTCAGCAAATAATTTTAAGAAAGAATTTTTTGAATCTGAGGACGAGGATGTTGAGGAAGACGAGATTAAGATTGTACGGACGAAGAAATTCGGTATCAAACCGATGTTCCCAGAAGATGCATGTATTCAGATGGAATTGCTTGGGCACAGCTTCTTTGTATTCAGCAATGCGGAAACAGATGAGGTGAATGTAGTTTATAAGAGAAAAGACGGTGCATTCGGACTGATTGAACCAGAGTTTGATTAAAAATTTAGGCTTGATAGTTTTTTTTAATTTTCAAAAAATTGACATAGCTAAAATTTATAAAGTGTAAGCAAGTATAGGCCCTTGGAGAGCTTTTAAGAAAGCACTCTGAGGGCCTTTTTACTTGCCTTACCGCTTCGCCGGCGCCGGCACAAGGATACAATCTATTCCGCCTGAATCATTTTTAGAATATCATCGCTTTCCCCTGATGATAGGAAAAACGACAGGCAGAATCACGTATGATTTCGGCCTGTCCATTGGTAGATTCCGTAAGCGCAGTGATAAGGGCTTTTTCATCTCCTGCCGGAATCACTGTTGTCAACGTTACCGAATCCGTGTAATCAGACTCAACAATTGGAAGTTCTCTCTGTGCCAAAAGATATTGAATTTTTCCCAAGGTGGAATAATCCGTTTTTATCTTTATCTTATATCCGTCAATCTTTGTAATCATAGTACTTGCGGCAAGACCTGCCTGAGCAGACTGGGTATAAGCCCGCACAAGCCCGCCGGTGCCTAAAAGTGTACCGCCAAAATACCGGGTGACAACAATCAAGACATTGTGCAGATTATGACTGCGTATTACGTCCAGAATCGGTTTCCCTGCGGTTCCGCCCGGCTCCCCATCATCGCTGAACCGCTCCTGCACCTGCTCCTCACCGATGATATATGCCCAGCAATGATGTCTGGCATTCCAATACTGCTTTTTGATATCTCCCAGATATACCGCAGCTTCCTCTTCCGTTTCCACCGGGAACACCTGCGCGATAAAACGCGATTTTTTTTCTACAATTTCTCCTGTGCCGCCTTCATATACTGTGCAATAATCCATGAATCTCTTAGCACCTCTCCGCAATCTCGTACAACAATTTTTCAGAGTCTGTCCAACCAAGGCAGGGATCTGTGATTGACTTGCCATAAACATGATTTACACAGCCAATCTCCTGATTTCCTTCTTCTATATAGCTCTCAATCATCACGCCCTTCACAAAATTGTGAATGTCGTGAGAATGAGAACGACTGTGAAGCACTTCCTTGACAATACGAATCTGCTCTTTATACTGTTTACCGGAATTGGAGTGATTGGCGTCAACCACACAAGCCGGATTCTGCAGATTCCTCTGCTGATACATCTCCCAGAGCCGAATCAAATCTTCATAATGGTAATTCGGCATGGTACGTCCATATTTATTGACACCGCCGCGAAGAATAACATGTGCATAAGGGTTGCCTGTGGTGGTTGCATCCCAACCTCGATAAAGGAAATTATGCCCATGCTGTGCTGCCACGACAGAATTGAGCATTACCGAAAAATCTCCGCTGGTTGGGTTCTTCATTCCTACGGGTACATCGATTCCACTGGAAACCAGTCTATGCTGCTGATCTTCTACAGAGCGTGCACCTACCGCCACATAGGACAAAATATCTGACATATAACGGAAGTTTTCTGAATAAAGCATCTCATCTGAAATCGGAAGTCCAAACTGCTCCAACACCCGCATATGCAGACGACGAATCGCAATGATTCCTGCCAGGAGGTTGGGGGCCTTCTCCGGATCCGGCTGATGGAACATCCCCTTGTATCCCTCTCCAGTCGTGCGGGGCTTGTTGGTGTATACTCTCGGAACAATCAAAACCTTATCCTTAATCTTTTCCTGAACAGGCACCAGACGGCTGATATAGTCGCATACTGCCTCCTCGTTATCTGCAGAGCAGGGACCAATGATAACGATAAATCTGTCGTCCTTCCCGCTGATCACGTCCCGAAGTTCCTGATCCTTCTCTTCCTTACACTTTGCCACCGCCTCAGAAACCGGATACATCTCCTTGATTTCCTTTGGTGTAGGCAGCTTTTTTTCCATATAAAAACTCATAATGAATAATCCTCCTTTTTTCCATTTACGATTATAGTCTTATCCCGACACTTTTGCAATCAAATGTTGCCGTAAAACGTGCAAATATTTTTTATGCTGCGTCTATCTTTGTATGAAATCAATGCTTTGTATCTTGTCAATCAAGGTGATTTTAGAAGATTTTCTTAATTTTTCTTGATATAATGTGAACTTTTTATTTTTTTCCTTTATTTAGAAAGTCAAATTTGGTATAATGAATGGCGTGTATAAAGGAGGATATGCTTCATGAATTATGGAAAGGAACATCTTGAAAAAAGAAAGAAAGATATCTCTTCAAAAAAGAATATGCAGAAAAAGCGGGTTGGTGTTCGTTTTTTCAAGGCCCTGATTATTTGTGTCCTTCTTCTCGCAGTGGTTGGCGTGGGAGGCGTTGGTTATTTTGCAAAAAAGATTATTGACGGCACCCCCACCGTAACTCCATCTGATGTAAAACCAAAAGGATTTACCTCCTTCGTATATTCCAAAGATGGACAGCTGATGGAAGAATTTCTGCAGTCCGGCTCTAATCGTGTGTATAAATCAATAGATGAGATTCCCAAGTATATGGGAGACGCATTTGTAGCCGTAGAGGACGAGCGTTTTTACCAACACAATGGTATCGATCTGCAGGGTATCATAAGAGCCGGAGTGAAAGGTCTCACATCCGGCAGTTTCAGCGAGGGTGCCAGTACTTTGACACAGCAGCTGATCAAAAATAACGTATTTACAAATTTCCTGGAAGAAAAAACGTTTTATGACAGTTTGGAAAGGAAGCTTCAGGAACAATTTCTGGCATTAGAAATTGAAAAACAGATGTCAAAGGAAGAGGTTCTGGAGGCTTATATGAATACCATCAACCTTGGACAGAGCTGTCTCGGGGTACAAAGTGCCGCAAACCGTTATTTTGGAAAGGATGTATCGGAACTTACGCTTTCTGAGTGTGCAACCATTGCCGGAATCACACAGAGTCCTTCAAGTTATGACCCTGTCCTGCACCCTGAGGCTAATGCCGAACGGCGCAATGTCGTGCTCACAAAAATGCTGGAGCAGGAATATATCACCCAGGCTGAGTACGATGAAGCGAAAGCTGATCCCGTCTATGACCGGATCTTACCTACCGCTCCTATTGAAAATTCAACCCCTTACTCCTATTTCAATGACCAGCTTTTTGAGCAGTTGGTTCAAGATCTCCGTGAACGGAAAGGATATACGGAAACACAAGCTTATAATGCGGTCCTCAGCGGCGGCCTTACCATCACTTCTACGCAGGATACGCGTATACAGGCAATCTGTGATGAAGAGGTTGCAAATGATGCTGTATATCCATATGGAACTGAGTACGGTCTGGATTATGCACTGACAATCTACCGTGCGGACGGTTCACCGGAAAATTACAGTAAAGAAATGTTGGCAGAATATATTGGCAACGCCTGGAACCGGGAATACCCTTTGCTGTTTGGTTCACCGGACGAAGTCAACACAGCGATAGCGGAATATAAATCTACATTGAATATTGCAGAAGGTGACACTGTAGACGAGTGGATTGATATCACTCCCCAGCCACAGACATCTGTAGTTGTTATGGACCAGCATACCGGAGAAGTCCTGGCAATCGTGGGCGGCCGTGGGCAGAAAACCGCCAGCCTCTCTTTGAATCGTGCAACAGATTCAACCAGACAGCCTGGCTCCTGCTTCAAGGTTCTGTCAACCTATGCTCCTGCCATTGACGCTTGCGGATATTCACTGGCAACAACTATTCTGGATGACAAGCCTTTTGAGTACCCTAATGATCCTGAAGGCAAGAAAGTTAACAACTGGGATGGTGCCTACATCGGAGAGACCAGAGTCCGTTATGCCATTGAGCATTCCATGAATGTATGCGCTGTAAAGACATTACAGGCTATCGGGCCACAGCTGGGGTATGATTATTTGATAAACTTCGGATTTACCACCGTTGTAAACTATGATTGGCCGGAGAATCCGGATATGACCGATGTCCAGCTTCCAACAGCTTTGGGCGGTATCGCACGCGGGATTACGAACCTGGAAATGACAGCCGCTTACGCTGCTATCGCCAATAACGGAGTTTATACCAAGCCAATCCTCTATTCCAAGGTTCTGGATCATGACGGCAATGTTCTGTTGGATAATGAAATCCTGGATACACACCAGGTCATTAAGGATTCCACAGCAGCGCTTCTCACCAGTGCAATGCAGGACGTCATTACGAAAGGAACCGGTACTGCCGCTCAGATGTACAACATGCCGGTTGCCGGAAAGACTGGTACTACGGAAAACAGCCGTGATTTGTGGCTTTCTGCTTACACACCTTATTATACGGCTTCCGTGTGGGGTGGATACGATTCTGGAAAGCCTATGGAAAATATTTATAACCAGGTATGGCATGAACAGATATGGAAAAATATCATGGAGCGTATTCATGAAGGAGTGCCCCGTAAAGAATTTGACATTCCTGCCTCGGTTCAGCAAAAACTGGTCTGCAGACAGTCCGGACTGTTGGCTACGACATCCTGCTCTGCATTCTCGGAATATTTTGCAGAAGGGAACGTTCCTACTGTAAGCTGTTCCGGACATTATGTTTATCAGCCAATCACTAATAATACAAATAATAACAATAACAATAAGCCATTATGCCAATTAAAGAATAACCAAAAACATCAAATATAGTAG
>CANOBT010000139.1 GCA_947564305.1 uncultured Lachnospiraceae bacterium
TGCATCTGAACAGTTGTTGCTTCTTACCATCATCGATGCCTCCGCCGAGCCAAACTCAAGGCACCTTCTTATATCCCAGCCCTGAAACAGTCCATATAAGAATCCTGCCCCATACCCGTCTCCACCGCCAAACCCTTTTCTGGCAGTTACCGGAAATGGCTTAACAGTATACTCCTGTCTATCATTTGTATATGCTGACGAGCCTTCCATTCCATGCTTGATTACAACAATTTTTGCCTGATATCCCTGCCATAATGCTGCACTTTCCCTGTCTGATGCCCCAGGTAATATCAATTTTTCCATCAGGTCAAATTCCTCCCTGGATCCCATAATAATATCCGCCTCTTTTGCGATAATCGAAGTATATATTGCTATCTCGTCTTCATTTTTCCAATTATAGTTTCGGTAATCAATGTCAAAAATAATTCTGGTTCCGTTTTTTCTTGCAAGCATAGCCGCCTTTATCGCCGCTTCACGAGACGGGCTTTCTGAAAGTGCCGTGCCAGAAATCAAAAGTGCTTTTGCATTTTTGACATATTCTTCGTCAATTTCTTCTGTCTGAAGCTTAAGGTCTGCAGCACAATTCCTGTACATTAAAATCCGGCTTTCTTTTTCTGACAGCATTTCCGTAAAAGTAAGTCCCAGTTTTTCACCTTTCTTACATCTTCTAATCTGCGAGGTATCTATACCCTGTTCCTTAAAATACTCTAACACAAAATCTCCGAACTGATCATCTGAAACCTTTCCTAAAAACCCTGCTTTCATTCCGTGGCGGCTTATTCCTACTGCAATATTTGCCGGTGAGCCTCCAACAAACTTTTCAAACATATGTACTTCCTTTAGAGGTTTAAATTCTTCTTTTATCTGTTTATTGTACGCCGGATTAAAATCAATCGTCACACGCCCTAATAAAATCAAATCAAATTTCCTTGACACATCAAAATCAATATATTTCATATCTCCTCCTGCCGTCTAAACTGTAGATACAATAATCTGCATCGCCCCGCACATTTTTACCCTTCCAAATCCCCAGGGAAGTATAAAATGCCGCCCTTTGCGGATAAAAACTCCATTCAGGAATCCCCTTCCGCTGACTACCGTCATAATTAGAAACGGAACATTTCTGGTAAAAGTAAACTCCCCGGAAACCTTTACCTCCCACACCTGGTAATGTTCTGTTGAAATCATCTGGTTCAGCCTGTTTTCCGGAAAATCCTGTGTATGGACAATGCTCCCTTCAATTGGAGTTTCCGGTACATTCATAACTTCAAGACCTTTTTCAATATGGAGCTTTCTGGCTTTTCCTCTGCCTTTTCTGCCATAATCATATATCCTGTATGTAAGATTACTGCTTTGCTGTGTTTCCAGAAGCATCACGTGAGCCGTTATAGCATGCATCGTTCCCGCGTTAATCTGGATAAAATCTCCCCTTTTTATGGGCACCCTTCGAATCAATTTTTCCCATTCTCCAGCTTCAATTAAACACTTTAACTGCTCTTTAGACCTTGCCTGATGCCCAATCACCAAAGCTGCCTCCTGGGGGCAGTCAAGTATATACCAGCATTCCTCTTTCCCCTTTGCACCATTCTCATTTTCCCGGGCATAGTCATTTCCTGGGTGCACCTGTATACTCAGTTTGTCCTGTGCATCAATAATTTTTACGAGAATCGGAAATTCTTCCATATCTAGATTTCCAAACAGCTGTCTTTCTTCTCTCCAAAGTTCAGAAAGCTTTTTCCCTCTGAATGTTCCTGACTGGATCCTGCAGTCTCCGTCCGGATGTGCGCTGACCCCCCAGCATTCACCTGTGTTTTCTCCGGGAAGCTCATAAGCAAAGTCTTTTCTCATTCTATTTCCGCCCCAGACCGTCTGCTTAAAAACCGGCTTTAAAAATAAGAGTTCAGCCACTTATGTTCCTCCTCATCAATTCTTGTTTTTTTCCATGGTTCCCCCTCCAGATGACGTATTCCCCATAAATAGCACATTGTATACCCAGGCGCAGATACCTGTGAATGAAATCCCCTGTCAATAGCCAGCAGCCCGTTATGGTGCGACACTTCGATGCCTCCGTTTCCAAAAGCCGCCCCAAATCCCTGCGGCCGGTCAAACCGGTAAAAATACACCTCTGGCTGCGGGTGGCGGTGGGGCGGATATGAAGACCATTTCCCCGGATAGTTCAGGACTTCCCCTAATACCATATTCGAATATGGCGCATTATCATAATCAAAAAATGTTTTAATATCCCGTCTCACACATCCGTCCAGCTCCTGGTTTCTGCCTGTTTCTTGTATCTGTATATCATATGGTGAAAGTATTAACGGGTCATACATTCTTTTATTTACTGTTTTTTGAATGTAACATTCACAGTGGCTGCCGGCGGATACTGAAACCTCGTATCCATTTGGAAAAAGCATACACCATGCTTCTTCATGAAACATATCTCTTCTGGATATAGAGAACCGCTTTTTTCCATATGTAACATCTGCCCTGCCCTCCAGTAAAACGATTGCCATCTCCTTATCCATATTCTTTTCTCTATGCACTTCACCCTCATCCATAATCAAAAGACCCACATCCATCATAGTTCCGTAATCATTTTCTTCTGCGTTGATATAGGAATTATATCCATTCTTTACTTTCTTTTCTAAATACATGGCAGTCTCTTCTTTCAATTTGTTGTTATGCAAATATTTTTTTCAATGCTATCGTCTTCGTATTTGACATTTCTGCAAGCGTATATGCAACTCCCTCATGCCCGAACCCGGACTTCTTGTGTCCGCCAAAAGCCTGATGGTTATGGCGGTAATTAGAGCTTCCATTAATAATACAGCTTCCCGCCTCCATTTTCCTGGCGATGTGCAGCGCTTTCTTGATATCTTCCGTCATAACCGCGCTCTGCAGTCCATAGGGGATATCATTAGCAATGGAGACAGCCTCTTCTATTGTGTCAAAACCAATGATCGGAAAGACCGGGCCAAATATTTCCATCTCATGCGCCACATTCATCTCACCTGTGACATCATCAAGAATTGTCGGCTCAATAAATGCATGGTTAAAGCGATGCCCTCCATATACCAGCTTTGCTCCCTGGGCAATCGTATGGTTTATCTGTCTTTCTACTTCAATGGCCGCCTTTTCGCTAATAACTGGTCCCATCTCTGTCTCGTAGTCATGCAGGTCACCAATCTTTACTTTTCCTAGTGCATCTTTAAGCTTTGTGACAAACTGCTGTCTGATGCTGTTCTGTACAATATACCGTTTACTTGCGCAGCAGGTCTGCCCTGCATTACCAATTCTTCCTGACACAGTTTCTTTCACCGCTTTATCTAAATCACAGTCCTCAAAGATGATCATCGGGTCATTTCCACCAAGCTCCATGTGACATTGATGAAGATTTCCGGCACAGCGCTCCATAATACTTTTTCCCGTCTCGCAGCTGCCTGTTACACTTACAAAATCAATGCCCGGATGGCTCACCAGCAAATCACCCATATCCCCCCGCCCGGTCAGAATCTGCAGGGCATTTGCAGGAACACCTGCTTCCAAAAGGAGATCTGTAATGAAAACATTCGCAAGAGGCGTATCTGAAGCCGGTTTTACAATTACGGAATTCCCCATAAGGAGTGCAGGAATCGTCTTAAAGCAGTACAAATTTGTCGGATAATTAAAGGGAACAATGTTAACAACAATTCCTATCGGCTCTCTAACGGTCAGAATCAGGTCGTCTTTTGTCCCCGGCTCTGCATCTGCCGGAATCATATCTCCGGTAAAATTTCTCGCTTTTTCCGCAAATGCCCTGCATATATAAGCGCTGCAGTGAATATCCTCTTCTCCCATGGAAACAGGTTTTCCATTCTCCGTAATCTCATACTCCACAAGCTTTTTAAAATTTTCTTCTTTCTCCAATAAATCAGCAAAACGATAAACACAGTTAATTCTTTCGTAAAGAGGGGTTTGGGACCATTCCTTTAATCCTTTTCCTGCATTTGCCACTGCCCTGTCAATGTCCTCCTGCCCTGCGGCTGGCACTGTATCGATGATCTCCTGTGTTGCCGGATTGATTACCTCTATCGTCTTTCGTCCCTCTCCGCTTATATGTTCTCCTCCAATAATCATATACATCTTTCACTTTCCCTCCTTAAATACCATGCTTTACCCTGTTTATTAACGAATCCTGATGCTCCTTTGCCAGAGCAATGAAGTACGCCGACAGCCCTCCCATACGGACGCGCAGGTTCTTATGCTCCATTGGGTGAAGCTGCGCGTCAAGAAGCTCCTCTTCCCTCACTCCCGTAATTGTCAGAATCAGTCCTCCCAGCTCCAGAAATGACTTAATCAATGCAGACACCCTTTCAAGACCGGCCTCTCCTTTCGCCTCATTTGCGTTAATCTGGATATCTAATGGACAGCCTGTATTATAACGAGTCAAATCTGGCTTTGTGATGGACTTTATTACTGCCGTTGGGCCATTTAAATCAACGCCCACTGACGGTGAATAATTACTTGATACTGGCGCGCTTTTAAGCCGTCCGTCACAGGAAGCCCCTATATTGTGTCCAATCGACATATAAGTTTCAAATGTGGCAATCCCAAGAGGAATATACAGATCCTCTGAATCAATTTCAGATAATGTCTCATCCAGAAGTCTTTCCATATCCTTTAAAAGACTAGCGGAGAAATCATCTGCGTAGGAATTATCGTTGCCAAATTTAGGCACACGGTTTATAACCATCTGCCGTAATACTTCATCATTCTCAAAATTCTTTTCTGTTGCTTCAATCAATCGCTCCATTGTTACTTTCTTTTCTTCAAACACCAGCTTTTTGATAACAAGCAGGGAATCAACCGCATTGGAATATCCTGTCAGCATAAAAGGATAAATATTGTATTTTGCCCCTCCGTTTGATAGATCTAGTCCTGTTTCAATACAGTCGTCCATCACGGTAGAAAGAAGAGGTGAGGGCGCGATTTTATAACGGTCAAACCGATATTTCAATTTGCTTCTTAATATGAATCCCATTCTCTCCTTAATGAGAGGCAGATAATATTTCTGATAGAATTCCTCAAAGGAAGCACATTCAGCAGCATCTCCAACATCCCTTGCCTCCTTCCTGCCTCTCACAAGGCTTCTCCCACGATGCATAGCATATTCCAGTATCTGAAGAAGATTCACATACTCAAATCCAAAGTTCGTTTTTCCAGGTATCAAAACCTCCCAGCACCCGTCATTGGAATAATCTCTTGCGTCTTCAATCGGAATTCCCATATCCGTAAGGCCTTTAATAATGTATTCATCATTATAAATTGCCGGCTCCCCGGCCCCTTTTCTCAAAATATCGGCCACCAGATCGTACAATTTGCGGGGACTTCCTTTATGAAATCTCACAGAGGCAACAGGCTGTACCAGCTCAAGATAGTTCCACATCTCTATGAACAGGTAAGTCAGCTCATTCGCAGCATCTTTTCCGTCCCTGGTCTGTCCTCCTACAATCAAATTCATAAGAGATTGATTGGCGCTGGTTCCTTTGTTATAATCCTGATCATTTTCCAGATAAAAGGAACCGGCAAAATCCTCCGGAGAACCTCCGTCCGACTGATCCATCGGGATCTCATGGCCTTCTTCAAAGAATTCAGGAAGAATCTGAACACGTTCACTGAACTTTGCAAGCCAGCTTGCTATCAGTTCTCTTACGTCCTGTTCTTCTACAATTCCTTCATCAATATCATGTCTGTAATAGGGATAAAAATATTGATCAACACGCTGTAAGGGCACCAATTCCAGCGTACTTTGCAGCGCCGCCATAAAAAAATAAATACTCTGCAGCGCTTCATGCAGGGTTTCCGCCGGG
The DNA here is from genome assembly GCA_947564305.1 of uncultured Lachnospiraceae bacterium. Next base: position 5,850 of record CANOBT010000139.1, read on the forward strand.
TTCTCCGGAACCTTATTACAGATTTCCGCAATTTTGATAAGCTCTGCTTTTCTGGAAGGGTTCTTTTCTTTTGCCGCATAATCCACGGCAAGCTGTGCATAGCGAAACGCCAGCTCCTGCACTGAATTCAGGCTTATAATCATGGCCCGGTACAGATTAATCTTTTCACAGTCAGCTGCCTCCTTTTTTGTTTCCTCCCAGAGCTTTCCATAGATTTCCCTTCTGATTCCTCTAAGCCCCAGCTTCAATACCTTAGCATAATCCCCGGGATGATGCCCCCAGACTGATTTATAAGTATAACAAGATTTTAATGCCTCCTCCTTCTCCTCTGGCAGAGCATAATCCGGGAATTCATATCCAAGTCCTGTCGATGCCATTGTACAGATTCCGACAATTAATTCATCTGGTTTTATCTCCACCGGCATATGACGCATCACATGTTCTATCCCCAGAGCCTTGCGCACAACCAGGGGCTCCTTTTTTATTTCTTCATTGACCAAAATCGTTTCGTCCATTCCCCACCATTCTTTTTTAGTTACAAATTCCTTGTTCCACAGCCGGTCTTTTATTCTTTCAATCCTTCCCATCCGTACTCCTCCTTTGCCCTTCTCCATAACCTCCGATATTTACCCGAAGACCATATTCCTTCAATATCGCCGCTCCTTTATGCAAAGCCTCTTCTGTGGGCGGCAGATAATCGTAACATTTATACTCTAAGCTCAATTCTTTCCATTTTGACTCTCCGAACTGATGAAACGGAAGCAGATGAATCTCTCTGATCCTGCACTCTGCCGCAATCTGTGCCATTTTTCTCAGATTCCATGCCATATCATTTACACCTGGTATAAATGGCATCCGGATAATGACATTCGCCCCTGCCTTCGTTATTTTCTTTAGGTTATATAAAATCCGTCCATTCCCATGCCCTGTATATTTTTTATGAAGCTTTGTATCTGTGTGCTTGATATCGTAAAGAAACAGATCACACCATGGCAGCAGCAGTTCAAAGTTGTCATATGTACAGTAACCGCTGGTCTCTATTGCTGTAGAAATACCGGCTGTTTTACATTTTTCAAAAAGCTCACGGCAGAATTTTGCCTGCAGCATGGGTTCCCCGCCGCTTGCTGTTACTCCGCCTTTGCTGTTTTTATAGAACACTTCATCCTCTCTTACCTTTTCAAAAACCTGATCGGCAGTAAAAATACTCCCTGCAATCCTGCGTGCTTTCGCATAACATTCATCTACACAAAGTCCGCAGCTTTTACAGTTCATCCATTCTCCATAAGCTGCTCCACTGGGGCACACCTTCTTACAGCTTCCGCACCCTATACACAGCTGTGGATTTAGCATAAGCTGAAAAGAGGTTTTTCTTGTCTCTGGATTCTGGCACCACAGACAGCCAAGAGGACATCCTTTAAAAAACACGACGGTCCGGATACCCGGTCCATCGTGTATAGAAAATTTCTGGATATCCGTAATCATTGCTTTTCTCTCCATCTTTATTTCACCGCAATGCTTTTTTCCTTCCGGGAAACTACTCTTATTGCCTTTTCTGCAATATGCTCTGCTGTCAGTCCATATGCCTGCATGACTTCCCATGCCTCCCCGGAATGACCGAATTTGTCCTGGACACCGACATATTCTAAAGGAACCAGACATTCCTCACAAATCACTTCTGCAACTGCCGAGCCAAGTCCGCCAATAATATTATGCTCTTCCGCTGTTACGATTGCTTTTGTTTCCCGTGCTGCCCGTATGATAATCTCCCTGTCAATTGGTTTAATTGTATGTATGTTTATCACCCTCGCGTAAATTTCCTTTTCCTTTAGCAAGTCAGATGCCTTCAGCGCCTCCTGAACCATCAGCCCTGTAGCAATAATTGTTACGTCATTACCCTCCGCCAGTGTGATTCCCTTTCCAATTTCAAAATGATAATCCTGAATCCGGTTTGTTACTGTTTCCACAGCCGGCCGTCCCGTGCGCATAAAAACCGGCCCCTCATATTCCAGCATCGCCTTTACGGCCTGCTTAGTCTCATATCCGTCACATGGAGACAGCACTACCATATTAGGCACTACCCGCATAAGTGCCAGATCTTCGATACATTGATGTGTAGGGCCGTCTTCGCCAACAGTGAGTCCTACATTCGTCCCCACAATTTTTACATTGAGCTTCGGGTATGCCACAGAATTCCGGATCTGGTCATACGCACGTCCTGCCGTGAACAAACCAAACGCATGACAAACCGGAATTTTTCCGTTTGCTGCAAATCCTGCGCCCATTGCAATCATGTTGGCCTCCGCAATTCCGATTTCAAAGAACCGCTCCGGGCACGCTTCTCCAAATACTCCTGACATTGTACATCCCGCCACATCTGCCTCCAGCGCATATACCCTCTCATTTGGAATACCATATTCCAGCAATGCTTCACCATAGGCTGCACGTGTAGAAATTTTCTCCAGCATATTTATCCCTCCAAATCCGTTATTGCTCTGTCTAATTCCTGAAATGCAATTTTATATTCCTCCTCTGTCGGGCGTCCCCCGTGGAAACGTATCTGGTTCTCAAATACTGAAACACCTTTCCCCTTAACTGTATCCATGATGATTGCCGTTGGATGCCCATTTCTTTCGGATGCCTGGTCGATTGCATCCGAAAGGCTCTGCATACTATGTCCGTCACAAAGAATTACATTCCAGTTGAATGCCTTAAATTTCTGATCCAGCGGATAAGGCGACATAATTTCTTCGCAGTTTCCATCCAGCTGCAGTTTATTATTATCTACAATACAGATTAGATTATCCAGAGCGTAGTTCCCTGCCGCCATCGCTGCTTCCCAGTTCTGCCCTTCCTGAGTCTCTCCATCACCCACTACCACAAACACCCGGTAATCCTTCTGATCACACTTTGCAGAGAGGGCCATACCGGCTCCGACACTAAGTCCCTGCCCCAGAGATCCTGTGGACATATCCACGCCCGGAATATGATTCATCTCCATATGCCCTGACAAATATCCTTTTAGCTTTCTAAATCCCCTCATATCCTCAAGAGGGAAAAAACCCCGATATGCCAATGTCGCATACACTGCCGGACAACAGTGTCCTTTTGAAAGAATAAAACGATCCCTGTTTTCCATATGCGGATTCCTCTCATTGACATTCATCTTATCGAAATATAGTATTGTCAGCAATTCAACAATTGAAAAAGAACCTCCGATATGCCCCGAGTTAGCTGTCCGTATTGCTTCAAGTGTAACTTTTCTTGTTTTAGCTGCCTGTAATTTCAGCTCTCGTATTTTCTCTGCTTCCATTCTTCCTATTCTCCTATTTTTTCTTTGCTTTGCTTGCGATATCCAGCCACACTGCCAGAATCAGTACAACACCCTTGATCAGATACTGCCAGGTGGTTCCCATATTCATAAGAGCCATCCCATTGTCAAGACTTGCCATGATTACTGTACCTAAGATTGCCCCGATTACCGTCCCGCTTCCGCCCAGTGTAGAGGTTCCGCCCAGAATACATCCTGTAATTGCACTAAATTCAAATCCCGTTCCTGTCGTTGCAGATGCCTGCCCTATCCTGCCAAGATAAATAACCGATGCAAGTGCTACCACAGCACCGTGAATCAAATATACGCAGAATGTTACTTTTTTCGTGTTAATGCCGGAAAGCTGCGCGGCATCCCTGTTGTTTCCAATCGCATAGATTCCCCTCCCATACGGAGTGTTAAGTCCGATAAATGTCATTACTGCTGCTAAAAATGACAGGATTACCACTGCAATTGGAATTCCTTTATATGAAGTCAGCAGGAATCCTACCAAAGCCACAATTAAAGAAATGCTTCCTGCTTTAAGAAAATCTATTCCTATCCCCGAAGTTTCAAAGCCATATGCTTTCTTTGATTTACGCTGGCTGAAAACAACGGCAAATACAATTGATACAAATATTATGATATAAGCAGTTGATAATACCGGGGAAAGACATCCTTTTCCATATTTTGCAAAAGCTTCTTTTGCAGGTCCTACTGACATCCCCTTACCCACAAAAAGCGTCAGGCCTCTGAAAATATTCTGTCCGGCAAGCGTAGCTATAAAGGCCGGCATTCCCTGATATGCAACCCAGTAGCCGTAAAACGCGCCTATCATAATTCCTACGCCTACAGTAATAACAATTGTCAGAGATACATCAACATTTTTCTGCTGCAGGGTCGCTGCCAGTGTGCACAAAAAACCAAGCGTGGCGCCCGCGGACAGGTCAATCCCTCCGATAATCATGACATACACCATGCTGCAACCAATAACAGCATAAGTACATGACTGCATAAACAAATTATTTATATTGGCATTTCTTAAGAACAATCCGCCTGAAACTGCCTGAAAAACAATGAAAATAATCACCATCTCTATAACAAGCGAAAAACGGAAGATGTTCTTTTTCCAAGAAATTCCTTTTTTACTAGTCTCTCTCATTTTTGTCCCCCTTCAATGGCGGATGCCATAATATTCTCCTGTGTTGCCTCATGCCAGTCAATCTCTCCGCTCAAATGACCCTCACTCATGACATAAATGCGGTCGCTCATCCCGAGAATTTCGGGAAGCTCGGACGAAATCATAATAATGCACATTCCTTCGTCAACCAGATTATTCATTTCATTATAGATTTCCTGCTTTGCCCCCACATCGATTCCCCTTGTAGGCTCATCTAGAATCAGTACCTTGGGCGCGGTCATCAGCCATTTCCCAATTACGACCTTCTGCTGATTTCCTCCGCTTAACGCTTTCACCTCCTGTTTCAGCGAAACAGCCTTCACCTTCATCAAATCCACATAATGCATTGTTCTCCTGATCTCTTCATTTGTCACAATCGCACCATGCCGGCAAAGCTTTTTCAGGCTGGCTAAGGACATATTTGTCTTTATATCAGACTCCAGAATCAGGCCGTAATGTTTTCTGTCTTCGGACACATAACCAATTCCTGCCTCAATTGCCTTCTTAGGGCTTGTAATCTTTACTCTTTTTCCGTCAAGATACATCCTGGATTCTGCAGCTGCATGATAATATCCAAATATACTAAGCGCCAGTTCTGTCCTTCCTGCTCCCATCAGACCGGCAATACCAAGAATCTCACCCCTGCGGGCCGTCAGATTGACCTTGCTGCACATCTCATGTTCCGGATACTCCGGATCGAAAACCGTCCAGTTTCGAAGCTCTAAAACATCCTCCCCCGGAGTATGCTCCTTTCTCGGAAACCGTTCATTAAGCTGGCGGCCTACCATGTATGAAACAATCCTGGCTTCTGTGAGATTTTGAACCTCCTCTGTAATAATTGACCTTCCGTCCCGGATAATTGTTGCTGTATCTGCAATCTTAAAAATTTCATTTAGTTTATGGGATATATAGACACAGGTGGTTCCTTCAGCCTTCAATTCCCGGATAATCTGCATAAGATTTTCAACATCCATGTCTGACAGGGAGGAAGTCGGCTCATCCAGAATCAGCAGCTTCGGTTCTTTATTTAGCGCCTTTGCAATCTCGATCAGCTGCTGCTGGCCTGCTCCCAGCTCTCCTACCGTTGTTTTCGGATCCACCTTCAGATGCACACGCATAAGCAGCTCCTTTGTCCTCTTAATCTGTTCATTCCACTTGATCACGCCTCTGTATTTTATCTCGTCTCCTAAGAAAATATTTTCACAGATATTCATCGACTTAATCAGAGTCAGCTCCTGAAAAATAATTGCAATGCCTGCCTGTTCACTTTCCTTGATGTCTCTGTACTGCTGCTCTTGGCCATTAAGAAGAATCTGCCCTTCATAGGTTCCATACTGCCAAATTCCACTTAGTATCTTCATCATCGTAGATTTTCCGGCTCCATTTTCACCGATCAAGGCATGAACATCGCCCCTTTTTACCTTAAATGTAACGTCATCAAGTGCTTTTACGCCGAAAAACTCTTTTGTGATATGTTCCATTTGCAGAATAAAATCATTCACAGGTTTCCCCTTTCTTTCCATCCACTTATTAAAATGCGCCTTCAGGAAAACTAACCTTTCCCGAAGACGCACCCAACACTTCCTCTATAATGTTAGTTCCCATAAATTGCAGCTTTATCGCGCAGTCCTGTATCAATCAAAAGCTTGTTAATCTCCTCTTCATTTGTTACCAGTGTAGCAGAACATGTAATAGACGGAACCTCCATCACACCATTATCGTATTTATCCGTAATTTCAAAGTTTGTAATCTCTCCATCGTTTTTAATTAAGTCCACGATAGTATCAACCGCAAGAACCGCCTGTTTCTCCGTATCCTGTGCCGTAGAGCATGCCTGAAGCCCTGCAATAATATTTTTACATGCCGTAACGTCTCCATCATTACCGGTCACTACAACAGAGCCATCATTTTTGCCTACACTATCCAGCGCCTGCATCGCACCGGATGCCACCCCATCATTTGCGCAGATAACCGCAGCAATATCGTTATCATTTGCAGCCAGTGCTTCTTCCATATTCTTCATGCCGGATTCTGCCGACCAGCTTTCACAGTACTGCTCCATAACAATCTTAATATCTCCCTTATCAATTGCATCCTGAAGCACCCCGTACCAGCCTTTCGGATAATCCGTAACATCAGGTGTTGAGCCTACATCACCATTTAGTAAAACATAGTTTCCTTTTGGTGCCAGAGAGTAAGCATATTCAGCATTTAGTTTCCCTACTTCTGCATTGTCAAACATTGTAATCATGTCAATCTCACAGTTTTCCGGCAGACGGCAGTATGCTGCAACATAGATGCCTGCATCATGTGCATCCTGTAATGCCGTTCCGATAGAACTTGCATCTACCGGACAGCAGATAATTCCGTCTACACCCTGACTTATAAGACTCTCAATCTGTGTCTGCTGTTTTGCCGAATCGTTATCTGCTACTTGAAGCATCAGCTCTATATCATCACGCTCTTCATTAATCGCTTCAAAATAGTTGTAATCATTCTGCCAGCGCTCCTCCTGCAAAGTCGGCATACAAACACCGATTTTCAGAACATCACTTCCGCTTTCCTCTTTATTCTCCGCAGTTTTATCTCCCTCTGTATCCTGCGTTCCTCCACATCCCGCAATCAGCACTACAGCCATAACCACAATTAAAAGTATTCCAGACAACCTTTTTATGCTTTCTTTCATTGTCTCTCCTCCTATTACTTTGCTAATTTTGTTGTTTTGTCTCCTTATCCTATAGCTTTGCCATCATTCAGTCTGTGCTATTCACCAATTGGACTCGTAAATTTCACCCACGCAGACATAAAATTGTCCCAGTCGGCGGATAGAATTCCAAGGTATAAAATATCTGTAATCACCATCTGTCCGATACAGGTAGCCATAGAAAAATTCATAAGGTCAGAATTTACCTTTGGAGTAAAGATTGCAAAATCTGATTTTTTCACTAACTGTGATTCTGGATTTCCTGTAACTGCCACTGTTTTTGCCCCTACTTCAGCGGCGTATCTGATTGCATCTATTGTTGTTATAGTTTCCCCTGAATAAGAAAACCCAATGGCAATATCTTCCTTTGTAATCACAGGTTTTCCAATCTGTGCCCAGCTGTCCTCTCTGTATACCCGGCAGTCAAGGCCAAGCTTTACGAGACGGAACATGAACTCATTCACCACATTTCCAGAATAGCCTACACCATATAAATCAATTCTCTTCGCATGAATCATATGCTGGACAATATCCCATATTTTGTCCAAATCCAGCATCTGTGTCACATTCTGCACCATTGTACTCATCTGATCCACCATAGTGTTTGCCATTTCAGGAAAAGATGCATCTTTTTTTACAAACGCCTCCTCCATATTCACAAAAGCATTTATTTCATCCTCAGCCAGCCTTTTCTGTTTTTTCTGAAAATCAAATTTCAGAACCTCACGTTTAAATTCTACAAAGCTGGTATATCCGATTTTTTTTACAAAACGCATTATGGAAGGTTCGCTTGTCTGACATCCATGCGCACACTGGGCCAATGTCTCATAAGGAATTCCCTGTTGATTACCCAAAATATAATCTGCAATCCTTTTTTCAGTTTTTGAAAACTCCGCATACTTTCCATATATTACCTGTGCCAGATTTTTTTCCATAAATCTCTCCTCCTTTGTTATCTTTCATATTGTTTTCTTGGCACAGCTAATTTTCTTCACTGTCAAAATATGCTTTTATGTAGTTTTGCAACTTTACCATATCTTTGAAAATGTAGTTTTACTACATCTTGTGACATTTATATTAGCATCCTGTTTTCAAAAAAACAATATGTAATTTTTCCTATTTTTACGCACATATTTTTGTTCATTTTGTATATTTAATTACAAATTTCACTATGCTATATTAAGTATATATAAATATGATTTTAAAATCAAGGGTTCTTACACCTTGAGCAGAATCAATTCATTTTTTCTATATTTGTATTTTTACTACATTTTATATTTTGTAGTAAAACTACATTTTTATTCAAAAAGGAGGATACTAATATGAATGATCAAAACCTATTG
>CANOBT010000140.1 GCA_947564305.1 uncultured Lachnospiraceae bacterium
GGATATACTGAACATAGTCATCGACATATTTCTATAGTATCTAAAAGAGCAGGAAATTTTTGACAGGCATCCAAGAATACGGCTTATATTGGCAGAAAAACCGCAAATAAATTCAAATCGCTGTAAATTTATTTGCGAATATCCAATTACGGATAAGGCGAAACGCTGTAACAATATTTTAGCGCTTAGAAATACTTTGAGAATGAAGGGAGTAGAGGCGTATTATGTGAAAATTCCGTCAGAAGAAGAAGTATTACAGCATGGTCCTTTTTTTCATTGTTTTTCGGATGCATTTCTGTGGACAGATTATATGGAGGAGAAGGTTAGAGAAATACTGCCTTTTATAACTTCAAAAAGTTACGAAGAATCAAAAGGGTGGATAAATGGAAAAGAGTGGACAAAAAGCGTGGGAAGCGCTAGAAGGAAAATATATCTGGTCGGTCCATGTATTGTTAATGGAGACGAGGTGTTTACAGAAGATGAACTGGCAGTATTATTGTCAGAAGCATTGAGGAAGGAAAAAATTAAATATGAAGTGATAAAAGTTTGCAGACCATGGTTTCAATATGATACGTCCTATGAAGAAATTTTAGAATATGACATTTGTAAAAATGATATCGTTATCTTTTTAGATGAAGCGATAACAGAATATGATTTTGACCTGACGGAAGCATTTAAAGACGCTTCCGGATATGCCTGGCTATATACCGATGTTCCGATTCATACGACCCGAAAGGGAAACGAGCTGATTGTTTCCAAGCTTATGGAATATATTATTTTACCTGAGTGTACAAACAGTCGTTCACAAGACGATAATATTGTGCTGCAACATGGTAAAAGGCAATTAAACAGCAGAGAAAAAGAAGGGATCGAACACTATTTGAAAGAAATTGACAGTCTGGTATCCTCAGATTCTGCAAAAATGGATGTAGCGGCAATTGTAATGACGGGAAATCCTTTTACATACGGACATCAATATTTAGTGGAGTGGGGAAGCAGAAATTCGGATGTATTGTACATATTTGTGGTTCAAGAGGATGCTTTTTTATTTTCTTTTGAAGCAAGAATTGCGCTGATAAAAGCAGGGACGAATCATTTAAAAAATGTTTTTGTATTGCCGGGTGGAAAATTCTTGGCTACAAAAAATACATTTAGAAATTATTACGAGCGTGAGAAAACCGATGAGAGGGAGGTGGATGCGTCGAAGGATATTTTCTTTTTCTCCGAATATGTAGCTCCGCATCTTCATGTCAGGAAAAGATTTGTTGGGGAGGAACCATTAGATAAAGTTACGGCGCAGTATAATAGACAATTGAAAGAATACTTGCCCGAATACGGAATTCAGGTTGTTGAGATACCGAGAAAAGAGAGCGAAAGCCAGGTAATCAGCGCTTCTTTGGTTCGTCAATGTATTGGGACAGGTAATTACGGCAGGATTCAATCCCTAGTTCCGGAATCTACATATAGGTATATAGAAGGACATCTTGAAGAACTGAAAGTAAAATTATGGGAAAAAGAAAATTCCCGATTATCGGATAAGGGAAGAAAATATTTACAGGCCATGGAGGCATTTATTGAAAAACATTTGTATGTTGTGATGTATGGAATAGGGGAGAATGCCCGAGAGCTTGCAGGGCTTCTGGGTGAGAAATATATGAAGAAGGTTAGGTTTTGCGATCGTCGTGCGGAAAAAGAAGCATTCTATTTTTGCGGGAAAAGGGTGATGACTCCGAAGGAATTATACTGTATAGACAGGAACGTATATGTAATGGTTTCGACGCCTGTATATAGAAGGGAAGTTTTTTTAGAGTTGAGAAGAAATGGATTTCCAAAAGATAAAATAATGTGTGCGGCCAATTGGATAGATTTATATGCAGAATGAAATATGTTGTGAAAGACGGTTAATGAATATGGCAGAAAAGTTGTGCGTTTGTGCTGTATGCCAGAATGATGAGGCATTTTGGTGCTGCGATGTCATAATTGGGGGACTGCATCGTGTAGATAAGTTTACAGGAAAAATAAGATGTGTGGTGTCGCCGCGGCAGATGTATCAGGAAGGCTTCTTTTCTGTAAGGAAGCTACTATGCTGGCGGGATAAAATTTTAATTTTGCCAACAGAATTAAACAGAAAATGGATTGTTTATGATATTGCAACAGAAAAAATCCGTTTCATCCATCCGGTTTCGTTTCCATATTTCTCAGAGGAAACGATTATTGTAGGAACACAGGCTTTCTGCGTGCCTTTCGTTTCAGATAAACCTGTGCTGGTACTGGATATGGACACAATGCAGTGTATGGCTCGGCTTGATATCTTTTATGAGGGAGAAAAAACAGAAAGTCCTTTTGAAATATGGAATGCATCTGTTTTGGGAAATGGCATCTGCTTTTTAATGCGTGATTCTAATTGTCTATGCCGGATAAATGGAAGAGATGTGAAAACGATAATGCTAGACATACCTGAGACGGCAGGATGCGCAGATTTTTATGGCGATGAAGGATGGGTATTGACATCGGGAGGGACAAATCTGTACAGGATAGATACGGATGGAAAGTGTCTGGGAAGAATTCCAATGAAAATAAGACAAGAGTTTGTACGTTTAGCTGCGACCCCAAGATATATTTTTTTACTGCCGAGAGAGGGGAGTACTATTAGTGTATATGACCAATATATGCAGTGTTTCAAATATATAAATTCTGATAAACCGGAAGTTGGTCATTTGTTACCGGAACCACTTTATGTAGGGGCTTATTGGGATTACATGATATCAGAGAATCAAATATATTTTATGCAGTGTAAATATGCTCTGCTTATTGTTGATTTGGACACATTAGAATATAGACAAAGAGATCTGCACTATTCCGAAAGCTTTTCAAAGAAAAATTACTGGAATTATTATTGGTGGATTCAGCAAATGTACAGGAAGGAATTTAAAGAACCTATGATGTACAGCCTGAAGGGATATTTGAAAATGGTCACATATAACAGGGCAGAGGCATGCTGTGATGGAGTGGAAAATTCAAAAATATGGGAGTGCCTGAAAGGTAGTGTAAAGTATCGTATGAAAAAATGATACGGGTATTGCTCGCATTAAAAATCTGCTTCGCAGATGGCGGACAAGAAGGCAATCAATTTGCTGCGCAAATTGGTTACAAAAATCGAGAAGGGGAAATGTATGGCAAAGTATGAAGAAGAACTGCATTATTGGCTGGACCGGGACGAGATATGGGAGAAATTAGAAGAAAAGACAGTTCTGCTCTCAGGCGCGTCCGGGACAGTGGGAAGATGCCTGACAGAGATGTTTCTGCTGCGTGGGAAAATCCATGTGATTGCTGTAAGCAGAAACGAACAGGCGGCGAAGGAGCGGCTGGGGAAGTATTGGGACAGCAGCTTTTTCCGGTATCTGCCTTGTGACGTCAATGAGCCGATACCGGAATGTGGGCACGTGGACGTTGTCATCCATGCAGCAAGCAACACTCATCCGCAGCAGTATGCAGGGGATCCGGTAGGAACCATTACGGCGAATATTCTTGGGACAAAAAATCTGCTGGACTATGGGGTTTCTCATGGGATGGAAAAGTTTTGCTTTGTCTCGTCTGTGGAAATCTATGGGGAGAACAGAGGAGACAGGGAGAAATTTGACGAGACGTATCTCGGCTATCTTGACTGTAATACGCTGCGTGCCGGGTATCCGGAAAGCAAGCGTCTGGGGGAAGCCCTGTGCAACGCTTACAGGGAGAAATATGGAGTGGATTTCGTGATTCCCAGGCTGAGCCGTGTGTATGGGCCTACGATGTTAAAGACGGATTCCAAAGCTATTTCTCAGTTTATAAGAAAGGCATTGGCAGGGGAGGATATTGTGCTGAAAAGCAGGGGAGGACAGAAATATTCTTATGTATATGTGACCGATGCGGCGGTGGGAATTCTCTGGACGATGGCTTTTGGGGACTCTGGGGAGGCGTATAATGTCACGGACGAAGGCTCTGAACGGACTTTGAAGGAACTGGCGGAACGATTGGCGGAGGTGGTGGGGACGAAGGTGAGGTTTGAATTGCCGGTGGGAATGGAAAAGAAAGGGTATTCCGCGGCTACGAAGGCAGTGCTGGACGGAAAGAAGCTGGCGCGTATCGGCTGGAGGGCGCGGGTTGGGCTGGAAGAGGGGCTTTTGGATACAGTGGAATGGAAGAACAAGGAGAAAGGATGACTGGATTAGGATTTGCGCCAGAAGATGTTTATAGCGATGGTGATAACGTTTAATTCATGGAAAGAGATTATAATGCCCTGTTTTATGTAACAAAGAAGGATTTCGGTGTAAAGCTTATGGGAATCGTTTTGGATGAAGGATCCATGCAAAAAGGTCGTAGAAAATTATCAGGAGGTTCGGAAAGTTGTTGATAAAAATTGAAGATACAGAATGGTTTCAGAAGTTGATGGCGTATGACCACCTATTGATTTTTGGCGCAACATTCTGCGCCCAGCTTACTTATCACTTAATGAAGGCGTGTCATGCGGAGCCCGATTGTTTTATTGTAAGTGAAAGGCGGAATAATCCGTTTTGCTTAGAACAAAAGCCAGTAAAAGTGTTTGATGAAATAGAAGAAAAATTAAAACAAAACGCCTTGGTTATCATATCGCAGAGATGGGAAAGTACTGACGCTATGGAAACGTTGTTGCTTAAGGCAGGATTTAAAAATATGATTCCCAGTATCGTACAGGAAACGTCGGCAGTAACGGAGGAATTATCGAGATACCGCGAGTCGATATTAGGGCCGATACGGATGGTTCCCCAAAGCAAGGAGAATACTTTACAGACAGGAGGCCGGGTTAATTTGTGTATTTACGCAGTTACGTCTACTGCGAATCTGCATAAAAGCAATCAGAGGTACCATTCGCACTATGTCAAATATATCCAGGCGGGAGCAAAACTTACCAAAACCAGACTTTGCAGCCTGACCGATGCCGACGGGGAAAATATATCGGAGTGGAATCCGAATTACTGCGAACTGACGGCCGGATACTGGATTTTCAAAAATGATCATATCCACGACTATGTCGGGCTCTATCATTATAGCAGAGGACTGTCTCTGACAGACGGGCAGTTGGAAGATATCGTGAGAAAAAAAGTGGATGTTGTGTTGCCGCTGCCTGTTGTGAGGCGGTATGAACTAATAACAAGGTATAAAACAGATGCTGATGTGATTTTAGGCGCAATTCATAGGGTATCGCCGGAATATATTGTTTCTGCCGAACGTTTTTTTTCGGAAAAACTATTTTGTGGGGGAAATATTGTTTTGGCCAGAAGGGAAATTTACAGCGAATATTATGACTGGATGTTTCGGGTAATTGGAGAATGTGAAAAAATCTATAAAGAGACGCAAAGGCAGAGTGTACCGAGAATATGGGGATATGCAGGGGAACTCCTGACCGATATATTTTTTAGGCATCATATAAGAGAATATCGAATCCTGTTCTCATTCATGAAGCGTCTGTGTTGAAAATTTCTACATCGGTTATATGCTCAAGGAATTAAAAATCTGCGTGGATCATTTGACTATGGCCTACAACGAAACGGAAAAGAGGGTTTCTGGTACAGTATGGATATTTTTGTGAAAACGAAAAGCGGATTGTTTTTGGTAGTGTAAAGTAGCCTATGAAAAACTAGAGTCAAAAAAATAGGCTCCATTAGAACCTTGATAATTGTAGATACGATAGATTTTGGCAGTGTCCGCCACCCTTGACGGCACACCAAAACAATGCTCTGAACGTCTTACCGACGGCGAAGAACTCAAGAACAGATACCAGTTTCTCCGTCTGATTCACAGCATTGTAGCATTGTTTTGGCGTGCCATCAAGGGCAGGTCCCTTCGGGATGGCTAGGTCCTTCCCTCTGGCTCGGAATCTAAGAACAGATATGGGCTTCGCCCTGTTGTTGCTTTAAGATTTCCTGCTGGCCGAGGTAGAGCAGGAGCTGCCATTTACCGGGCATATTTCCGGCGCCTTCCAGCAGTTCCACTTTATTCAGCGGTTCCCTGCCGCCGGATTTTTCATGAGGACGCAGAAAGTTATAGTAAGCTACCCAGAGAGAAACGCTGTGTATTGCGCCGCCGTCCGTACCGTAACCGCAGGTGACGCGGTAAGATTCCTTGAAGGTTCGGTTCAGGCGTTCAATCAACTGTTTAAATGGCCGGAATTTTTTGGATACTTCGTCGTCATTGGTAAGGCCGATCACCTGTGTGATGGATACGTCCCAGCCTTTTTCAATCTTGAACTGCTGGGCGGCAAGCGGGTACGCGCTGTATCCGTCGGCAATGAATTTCAGGGTTTTGCCAGGGAATTCCTTAAATTTATCAAATGCCATGCGCATGGTAAGAATGCAGGGCCCCACATCTCTTGAAGTGGAGACCTGATAGCCCAGGATGGAGCGTGTCACTTTGTCCATGATGAGCCAGACATATGCCTTTGCCCCTTTGATCTTGATGTAAGTTTCATCGGCGGCAAGTTCGCTGGAAGGATTGTAGTCATAGGAATCGACAAAGGGGCGGATGATGACGGCGGCTGTTTTGGCATAGTTGTTGACCATGGTATGGGAGATGTCAATGCCATGGATTTCTTTCAGGGCCTGTACGGTCTGCCGCAGGGAGAGCTTTAAGTTTACCCGGTAGGTAAGGCACAGCCCCATGATATGGGCGCTGTTTTTCTTGTATCGGAAGGAGGTTGCCCACTTTGGGAGCTGGTTCAGTTCCATATCAAAAAAGTTTACGGAAAACTCGCGGTAAAGATACCGCAGTTTGTATTTCCAGTATTCGGATTGTGGAAGCCCTTGTGGGAGCTTTCGGAGATTCCGACGATAGTAAGCGCAGTGATCGTTGACACACTTATGGATGCGGAAATGTTTCCGGTCTTTGACGGGCTTTAGTGCATGGCCGCAATAAGGGCACTGTAGTTTTAACGGGGAGGTTACTTTATCACCGTTGACAAAGGTTTGCCCGTAGATCTTGCACTTAAACTGTCCGCGGCCGCCGGAGTTGTCATAGAGGTAGTCGTGAGGGGCGCCGCAAAGAGGACAGACGGTGTCTGAGGGAACGTTACGGGGCTTGCCTTTCTGAGGCTTGACGGGTTTAACGGCTTTGCCGTAGCGGAGGAGGTAGTATTCGTTCCAGAGCTGCCAGTCCTGTTTGAAAAAAGGTTTGATGACAGGGAGTTTGTCCGTGAGGAATTTTTGGTATTTAGGGCTGTGGAGTTCCTCATGGGCCCACTGCTTGAGAGGGATGTATCTGCAGATAAAAAGAACAAGCCAGCAGATTTGCTGATATTGTTCTTGAATGATTTTAAGTAAATAGAGTATAATGTTATCCATAGCAATGATTTTCCTTTTGTGTTTTGTTGTTTGTGGTGAACTCATTATACACGAAAAAGGGGGGCATTGCTTTTTTATTTGCAAAAAGTGGTGTAACCCTTGAAAATAAAAGGTTCTAATTATAAATAGGGCTGTAAAACTTTACAGTACCGCCTGAAATAAACAGGTCTTTATATGAAAATATTTGGAGGAATGCCAGGATGGACATCTCTGTAATCATACCAATTTATAATGTAAAAAAATATCTTAGAGAATGTTTGGACAGCCTGCTGGCACAGTCCCATATGGATTGTGAATTCATCTGTATTGATGATGGTTCTGAGGATGATTCTTACAAAATTGTTGAATGCTATATGGATAAAGATAAGCGTTTCCAACTGATACGGCAAAAAAATAAAGGGCTTGCGGGGACAAGAAATGTCGGCATACAAAAAGCGAAGGGAAAATATCTTGTTTTTTTGGATTCGGATGATTATTTCGCGGATAGCAGCGTTTTAGCCAAGTTATATCAGAACGCAGAGGAGAGAAACCTGGAACTGTTAAGCTTCGAGACGGAGCTTATATATGAAGGCAATATGAAAGAAATAGATAATAAAGATTTTTATTATTATAAAAAAAATACTTATCCAGGAATTCGGAAAGGAATGGAGTTTTTTATCGATATGATGTCGAACCAGGAGTATTGTGATTCTGCATGTATGTTACTTGTTAACCGGGAATGGCTATTGAAGAAGAAGATTCTATTTTATCCAGGAATTCTTTATGAAGATTCATTGTTTTGTATGCAGTGCTTTCTGAATGCCGGCAGAATGGCACATTTATCGGAAAAATTTTATATATATCGAATAAGAAAAAAATCAATTATGACTAGCAGCGTACGGTGGGTAAATGTACGCAGCAGACTGATTGTGTACCGTGAAATCTTGCGTCTGTTGATTTTGTATGGAAAGTATGGAGTAAGGCTGCAAGAACCCATGACAGAGTATCTTTCATTGGTTGCATCCCATGCAAAGTATATGGATGAATTTCGGATTGACGAGCCGTCCGATGAGAAATCAGAACCGATAGACATATTGTTGATGAAAACAATGGAATTGGGGAAATATCGGATAGAAGTGAATGAACAGGTAGTTTTGAGTGGATTAGAGAAGCTTGTTGCAGATAGCGAGGGAATTATTCTTTATGGTGCTGGGGAGGTGGGAAGAATGTTTTTCCGGTTCTTGCAGGATAAGGGGTTGAGTGGGAAGGTGTTGTGTTATGCGACAAGCGGAAAACCTGAGTTTTTTTTAAATCTGAATAATATTCCGGTTCTTCCAATCAGTGAGGCAATAGAGAAGCCTGGTCAGGTAATCGTATCTGTGATTGCTTATGATGCGCGGATGGCTATGCAGAAGACATTGAACCAGCTTGGAGTGAGAGATTTCCAAATGTTTGACCAATATATATACCGTGCATTGCGGCATTATTTGCAAGTGTCGGATGTTGTAAACTATGCAGAAGGAAAAAAGAAGAATGAATGAAATCAAGGTGTCTGTAATCATATACGTGAAGAATACGATAGATTACATAGAAAAATGCGTCAGAAGCGTTATGGAACAGTCGCTTCAAGAAATAGAAATTTTGGTGATAGACGGGGGAAGCACGGATGGTACGTTAGGAATCATTGAAAAATTGAAACAGTCAGACAGCCGGATTCGATTGTTCCATTCGTCCGCCAGTGTAGGAAGCCAGTTTAATCTGGGATTGAGAGAGGCACGGGGCAGGTATATTGGCATCTGTGAGGCGGACGACTATATACTTCCGGAAATGTATGAAAGGCAGTATCGGTTAGCTGATGAGAATCGGCTTGATGTAATAAGAGGGGGATACTACCAGATTTTTAATATAGAGGATAGAGAATATCAATTTAAACTAAAATCTTGTTATCAAGATGAATTTACTGAGAAAGTGATGATTTCAAAGAAACATACATTTTTTTTGGAACAGGGGATCAACGGCTTTTGGAATGGGATTTATAGAAGACAGTTTTTATTGGATAACCAAATATGGATGAATGAAACGGAAGGGGCAGCTTATCAGGATATTTCCTTTTCTTTTCTGACACAACTGTATGCGGAGAGAATCTGGTTTATGAAGGATGCGTTTTATTGCTATCGGATTGATAACCCTAATGCATCAGTCAATTCGCTGCGTGGGATTGAATTACATATAAAGGAATATGAAGAATTAAAGAAACGGCTGAAAATTCAAGGACTATGGGAAGAATACAAAAATATGTTCTTTAGTTGGGAACTGATTAGTTACCGATGGTTTCTTGGAGAATTACCCAGGGAGCTAAAAAGTTTTAACGCAGAAAAAATATATTGTTATTTAAGGGAACAGGGAAAAGAAGAACAATACGATGAAAATAAAGTAATGGAAACGGTGAGGGATCTTGCGGAAGCTCTTTTATGCAGTAAATCAACATTTACAGAAGATATATTGTCTGAGACGGACAATGCCGGGGAGCTTTTGGAGTATATCGATAGTTATTTTAGAAATGATAAAACAATTATCTTGTTTGGGGCGGGGCATATTGGAAATATTTTAAAACAGTTTTTGTACCTGTGTAACAAAGAAGTTTTTATGATGGACAATAATACTCTTTTGCAGCAACATGGGATGATGGGAGAGGCAGTGTATAAGCCGGAGGAGCTTGTAGTTCGTTTCCCGTATGGAAGATATATTATTGCGAATGTCAGTCATGCGGTGGAGATGAAGGAACAGCTTCTAAAGCTTGGGGCAGAGCGTAGGAATATCTTAATATGTGATAATGAGGAATTTTTTTTAAGGAAGATTTTTGTGAAAGTGAGACAGTACCGTGGACAGTAGATTTATTCGTAAGGTAAGCGTCATTGTGCCGGCATATAATGCCGAACGGTATATTGAAAGCTGCCTGGACAGCCTTATACGCCAGAACTGTAAAAACTTAGAAATTGTTATAATTGATGATGGTTCTGAGGATTCAACAGGCATTATTTGTGATATGTATCAGCAATGCTATAAGAATTTTATAAAAGTAGGGCATTGTCATCATGGCGGCGTTTCTCGTGCGCGGTTATCGGGTGTCCAGAAGGCATCAGGAGAGTATGTCGTATTTGTGGATGCAGATGATTGGGTTGAAAACGATTATATATCGTCAATGTTGTTCCACATGGAAGAGGCGGATATTGTTGCGGCAGGTATCGCAAGGGAGGTAGTGGATACGGCAGAAAAGGCGTTTTACGAGTTTAATGGAATGCCGTCCGGGAAGTACGAAGAAATTCCTGATAGGCAGAAACTTTATGGTAAAATGCTTTACAGTGAGGAGCCATACCGATTTGGCGTACTGCCATACATCTGTAATAAAATGTTTCGGAGAGATATTCTGCAGCTTATACTGGAAAAGTCAGATAAGCGTATTTTTGACGGGGAAGATGCGTCGGTTGTATATCGTTACCTTTTGATATCACAGAAAATAGTCCTTACGGATGAATGTAAATATCATTATCTATATCATAAGGGAACGGCGTCATTAACGGATAGGAAAGATGCGTATCTAAATGCGTCGTATCTTTATCAAGAGTTATATGAGTGTTTTACACAAAGTGTATTTAATACAATTTTATTAGAACAGTTAGATTATTACATGCGCCGTATGGTTTGGAAAAAGGATCCTGCAGCATACCTGCAAGTGAATTCATTTCTTTTCCCTTATGATAAAGTAAAACAGGGTTCAGGTATAGTTCTTTATGGGATGGGGAAAGTTGGAAAGGCTTTTTACCAACAAATTGTTCAGACTCAATATTGTGGTATCATTGCTTGGGCAGACCAAAAACCCGTACAGATTCCAGAAATAGTTGAAAATGTTCCGGGGATACTCCCGGACGAAATTAAGGAATATTGTTTTGACTACCTGGTAATTGCGATTCAGAATAGAATAACTGCCTGTGAGATTGCAGAAACGTTATCCTTTGCGGGGATAGACAGGAAGAAAGTGATTATTCCGGATCTATAGTGCCGTTGGGGGAGCGTGATGATTGATCCTGGGCAGCACGGAGTATAGGGGTAATTACAAAGCTGGGAGGAGCGGGCAGATTTATGTATAATGCGGAACGGACGATAAAAAAGTTAAAGGAAAGCCGGCAGGTAGTAATTTTTGGAGCCGGACTTGTTGCTGTTCAAGTTGCAAACTGTATGATGAGCAGACCATATCAATTACGGATTGACTATTGCATTGTTACAGATATGAAAGAAAATCTGAATTATATCACGGGTATACCGGTGATTGGTTTGGAAGAAGCAGTATATAATGTACGGAAAGATGCGGTGATATTGATTGCAACAATGGAAAAGCATCGGAATTCAATCCAGGACAGTCTGCGTAGATATGGCTTTTCAAACAGCATTCCAGTGACATTTGAAAGCGATTTGTGGAGTGAACTTCAGGGAAACTATTATAGGGAACATTGGTTGATGGGAGAAAAGCCATATCTTACCTTGGAGGAGGAATTGACGGAAGTATCAGGGCGTAACCCAGTCGGTAAACCTATTGTCAGAATCTATACCGTCAGATCTCATATGGATAAGTCGGAGGGAGCGGAGATTTCTTGTCATCATTGGGAGATCCCGATTCAGGCAGGAGCGTCCTTGAGTGGAAGGCAGATTTGTGGAATCAGGGACAATATTGGAGATAATATTTCTTATAAAAACAGACAATACTGTGAATTAACGGCATTGTATTGGATCTGGAAACATGATCATTCTGATTATACCGGACTTTGCCATTATCGGAGGCATTTTCAACTAGACAGTAAGATTCTGGAGGCTTTGGTATGTTCTGATATAGATGTGGTATTGACGATACCGATTCTAAATTTTCCAAGCGTAAGAGAAGTATATCGGCATGATCATGTAGAAAAGGACTGGGAGATTATGCTGGAAGCAGTCAGGAAACTGGCGCCAGAGTATCTGGCAGCAGCCATAGAGCTACAGAATGGCAACTATTATTATGGATATAACATGTTGATTGCGAGGAAAGAAATTCTGGATCGTTATTGTGAGTGGCTGTTTCCAATTCTGGACTATTGTGAGACGCATTGTGAGACAAAGGAAGATGCATATCAGAATCGCTATATTGGTTTTTTGGCAGAGCGGTTACTGTCGGTTTATTTTCGGAGTCATGTGGATGAATATAAAATTGTCCATGCAAGGAAGCATTTTACAGGATAATACCATAATAGTTCTAAAATTTGTAATTTGGAAGGTTATCAAGGAAGGGATGAGGATGGAATGGATTTAGCCATATTCGGCGCCCAAGGCATGGCTCTTGGCGCCTGGGAAGCGATACATAACCTGTATCCAATCAGGAACATCCGGTGTTTCCTGGTTACAGAGAGGGGAAACAATGCGAAACATTTATCCGGAATCCCAGTGTTAGAATTAGATTCATTTGCGAAAGCATTATCTGCGGAAGAAAAGGCGAATATTGAGGTTCTAATTGCGACGCCGGAGAATATGATGCCGGGAATCGAGACCAGCCTGGAGGAACATGGCCTTCCCTGTCATGTCCGCCTCACTTCTCCGAGATGGTCGGAGTTAATGAAATGTTATTATGTATGCGATAAAGAGTATATGCCTCTCAGGGCGCTGCCAGTCGGTTATCACAGAGCCGATATGCATGTCTTCATGGCAAAGTTCCATTTAGACAAGCCGCTGGCCGGACGGTATGATTTGCCTGAATGGATCACTCCAATCCAGGTGGGCGCTTCGCAAAGCTCCAGACGGGTTGCGAATATCCTGGACTGTGACGGAGAGAATATTTCCGCTAAGAATGGGAATTATTCGGAACTCACCGCACTCTATTGGATTTGGAAGAACCGTCTGCTGTATCCGTCTGACAGCCTGGAAACCGAATATTATGGTTTGGCGCATTACAGGAGGATTTTAGAACTTACGGAGGATGATGTGCTGAGGCTTGCAGATAATGAGGTGGATGTAGTCTTGCCCTATCCTTTGCTTTATGAGCCGAATATTGAAGAGCATCCTAAGAGATATCTGAAGACGGAAGACTGGGAGGCGGTGCAGAGGGCAGTTCGGGAGGCAGAACCGGAATATGCCGGAGAATTCCCCCGTATTTTGAAGCAGAAATACTTTTATAATTACAATATCATTCTGGCAAGGAAAGAGGTCCTGGCAGATTATTGCGGATGGCTGTTTCCCATTCTGGAGCGGGTGGAAGAACTCAGTATTCCGGAAAGCGGGAAGCGGTCGGACCGTTATATAGGCTATGTGGGAGAAACTCTTGCAACCTTGTATTTTTTGTCTCAGAAGAAACGGCTGAATATTATGCATGCAGGGTGCAGATTTTTGACATAAGAACAGGAAGTTGAGGTTACAGATATGCAGTTTGAATTAATGGCATCCATGATGTGTGCCGATTACGGGAACTTAGAGAAGGAAGTAAAAAGCCTGGAAGAGGGTGGAATTGATTCCTTTCATATAGATATCATGGATGGACGATATGTCCCTAATTTTGCCATGTCTTTGAATGACATGAAGTATATAGCCGGTGTTACCGGGAAACCCTTAGACGTCCATCTTATGATCGAGCATCCGAACAACCGGATTGATCTGTTTTTACAGCATTTACGGAAAGGGGATACGCTCTATATCCACCCGGAGGCGGAGTATCACCCGTCTACCACATTACAGAGTATTATTAATGCCGGGATGATACCAGGCATTGCCATTAATCCGGGTACTTCTGTGGAGACGGTAATGGAGATGCTTCGCATTGTGAAGAAGGTACTTGTGATGTCCGTCAATCCTGGGAATGCCGGGCAGATGTATCTGCCTTATGTGGGGAAGAAGATTACGAAGCTTC
>CANOBT010000141.1 GCA_947564305.1 uncultured Lachnospiraceae bacterium
AATGGTATATACTGTTTTCTATAAGACATCATCCTTTGCAGGTTATTGTTTTCTTGACAAGAACAGTATACACCCACAAAGGCTTGATGTCTTTAGTTTTAAGTCATTTTATACAACTTTGGTAAAATTTCAAATTTGCTCATTTATAGATAATAGCAAAGAATTCCGAGAGGAGAAATACAGATGGAGCATTTTATCGAGGAAATTAGAATTAAGGAGTTAAGACATTTATCTAATATAACGATATCATTGAATTCGGAAAGTCGGCAGCATTTGATGATTACCGGAAAAAATGGTTCAGGAAAAACAACGCTGCTGTTGGCTCTTCAAAAATATCTGCAGGCAATTAATAACGGGGAATTAATGGACGTACAAAATAATAGTAGTGCATTGCTTTGGATTGCAGAAAGGAATTTGAAAAATGCAAAGAATGAAAGCGAAAAGTTTAAAGCGCAACAAAATTGTCAAAAATGGAAGGGACAGATAGAACAATATAATAAAGGAATAGAGATACTGTTTAATAAGTGTGATGATTTAGAAGCACTATATGAGCAGGGGGATTTTGTCACAGCATTTTTTCCGGCAAACAGAAAGACACAGATTATCCGTACCCGTGGAGTAGAAGATATTAAGCTGGAGAATTCTTATAGTATCGACTCTGAGCCGGGAGAACTTTTGCTGAAGTACATGGTTCATTTAAAAACACAGCAGATTTATGCAAGAAATGAAGGAGATATGATACATGCTGATAGAATTCAAAAATGGTTTGACAGGTTTGTAAAAGCTCTGCGGATTTTATTGGATGATGATACGATTACATTAGAGTATGCTTATAAAGAATATGACTTTAAAATACATGAAAATGGAAGGAAACCGTTTGGGTTTGATGAACTTTCTGATGGTTATTCGTCAGTGATCCATATTGTATCGGATTTGATTTTAAGGATGGATAAAAACTGGCTATTGAGTGATTCACTGAGTGAATACAATATAGAAGGAATCGTGTTGATTGATGAACTTGAGACGCATCTTCATATTGAATTGCAGAAGAAGATACTTCCATTTTTAACAGAATTTTTCCCAAGAATTCAGTTTATTATTTCCACCCATTCCCCGTATATATTGAATTCAATTCCTAATGCGAAGGCATTTGACTTGGAGAACTGTGTAGAAATAGAGGATATGTTTGTATATTCTTCGGACGAATTGGCAGAAGGGTATTTTGAAGCAGATGAATATTCTGATGAATTAAAAAAGAGTATAGAAAGATATGAATATCTGGTGAAAAAAACAGAATTGACCGAGGATGAACGCGCGGAGAGAGCGAAACTACGCAGCCTATTAAAAAGCATTCCAAATGGTTTTGCTCAGGAGGCGAGAGATAAATTTGCTGAGATAGAGGGTAAACGCTTATGATAAAAATTGAGCGGAAGATGACAGACAAAGCACAAAAAGCGATTGAATCGTTGCAAAAGGCAAAAATAAAAAAGAGTACATGCAATACTCCGGAGGTCAATGCTGCACTCCAGGAAATGTTTCATGGAAAATGCTATATATGTGAAAATAAGCAGATTACATCTTATCAAATAGAGCATTTGCATCCGCATCGACAGGATGATATTGATTTAAAATATGACTGGAATAACCTTTTCTTAGCATGTGCTCATTGTAACAATATTAAGCTCGATAAATATGATCCGATTATAGATTGTACAAAAGAAAATGTAGAGGAGCTGATTGCATTTCGGAAAAAGGGATATTTTGGGACGGAAGAGGAACTGGTATTTGAGGTATTAGATTCCAGAGAAGAAACGATAAATACGCAGAATCTTCTGCGAGAAGTATACTATGGTTCGACACCTCAGAAAAAAATGGAGGCTAAAATTTTAAGAAGAACCTTAAGGAAAGAGCTTTCTGCGTTTAAAGAGTACGTTCGTGAATATCAGGAGGCTGAGGATGAAGAGAAAGAAGATTTAAAGTACCTTTTGAAACAACAGCTAGGAGACAGATCGCCGTTTGCTGCTTTTAAGCGATGGCTGATAAGGGATAATAAAGAAGCTTATCCGGAATTATTAATGTACATACCTTCGTAAGAGAGTTAGAGTGGAAGTGGATTGATGGTAGCGTATTGAAACACAGACCGCCTTCTTCATTGAGGAAAAGCGGTTTGAACTAATTCAGAGGGGCGTCTATCCCCTCTGACATTTTAGCTCTGCATATAAGATTATTGTAAAATTACTGCCGTTTCAGCAGCCTTTTTTTGAATGCCTGAAATTTTGAAATGTATCTGCTAGTATATAATACAGCAACCATCAGGATACCAAAAGACAAACCGGCACAGAAGTCTGCAATTGCCTCTGTATATCCGCTGTCAGCCAGCCCCATACCTTCTAATACTAAGAATATCACAAAGGATATTACGCCTACCCATGAAAAGATGTGCAGTTTTTTAATCAAACGCATTTTTTCTTCATTGCTGTAATCAGCTACTTTTAATACGGTTTCTTCTAATTCTTTATTCATTTTCTCACTTTTCCTTTCTCCATCGAGGATTTCTCCGATTTCTACTTCATAATAATTTGCAATCTGGATTAAGATATCCAGGTCTGGCATATTTGAGCCGGTTTCCCAGCGCGAAATGGTTCTGCCAGTAACTCCTAGGATTTCTGCCAGGGCTTCCTGCGTAATCCCTTTTTCTTTGCGTAGACCTTTCAGGAATGTTCCAATTTTTTTCTGGTCCATTGTTGATGTCCTCCTTTCACGGACAGCGTATCAATTTGCCGGAGAAAAAAACACGACACAAAGTGAGAAATGCTGTTTTTTTCTGACTAGACACAGGGTGTCCGGATGGTTTTAGCAGTCGTGTAATTATTTTATCATGATTTTAGGGGCTTTTCTATAAAAGTTTGAGGACTTGTTCTATTTTGAATAAGGCAGCATGTCTCATAATTGAAACAAATAATATGTTGCTTTTTGAAACTGAATGAGCTATAATATATAAAAAGAAAGGAGAGGTGCGGAAATGAAAACAAAATTTCATGAATATCTAACAATGTTTCGAAAGCAAAGAGGATATACACAGGCACAAATGGCTGAGATGCTGGGAGTCTCCCGCTCCTCTTATACGAATTATGAGATGGGGAATCGTTCGCCTAATTTGGAGTCACTGGAGCGTATCAGTGAAATTCTGGACTGCTCTTTGGACGAGCTGTTTGGAAAGACGCCGACGAGGGCTTCTAATATAGTGCGTGAGGAATCATCACCATATTACACGAATGTGCGGGGCTTGCAGAATGGCAGGGGCAGGAGACTGGCAATTGGTACACAGGATTTCCGGAAACTCAGAGAACGGAAAGCGTATTATGTGGACAAGACATTGCTGATTGAAGAATTTTTGGAATCTTGGTACGACGTGACGCTGATTACCAGGCCGAGGCGTTTTGGAAAGACCTTGAATATGTCCATGCTGGCGGAATTCTTGGATTGCACGAAGGACTCGAGTGATTTATTTGTAGATACCAGAATCAGCAACAGCTATTTGATGCAGGAGATGAATGCGCATCCAGTGATTTTTCTTTCGTTTCTCAATCTGAGGGGAGATTGTGCGGAGCGGATGATGGACCAGCTGGGAGTGGCTTTGAAAGGAGAATATAGAAGATATCATGATATCATAAATGATGGTTCTCTGCCTGACGAACAGCGGGATGAGTTTAATCATATTTATGAATGTCTATGGCCGGTAAAGGGAACGAAGGAAGTGGAAGCATGTATTGTGAATTCCATTACCTCGCTCTGCCGGATTTTGGAGTCCTATTATGGAAAAAAAGTTTATCTTCTGCTAGATGAGTATGATACTCCGTTTATTTCTGCAAATGCCCAAGGGTATTATGGCGAGGTACGAGGGATTCTGACAGAGCTGTTTACATCGTCTTTGAAAGGGAATCCGTCTATGGAAAGAGCAATATTGACAGGAATCCAGCGGGTGGCAAAAGAAAATATTTTTTCCGGCATTAATAATTTGAGTGTCTGCACGGTAAAGGATACTGAATATTCAGATTATTTTGGATTTACGGAGGAAGAAACAGAAGCGCTTCTGGAGTATTGCGGGGTGGAATTTACGGATGATATTAGGACCATGTATGACGGATATCAGTTTGGAACAACGGAGGTTTATAATCCGTGGTCGGTGTCCTGCTATGCAGCGAGAAAAGAACTGGAATCTTACTGGGTGAATACCAGTGAGAACAGTATCATTAAACATGCGTTTGAGCAGAGAGGAGAGGCATTTCTCCGGAAGTATAACGAATTGATTGAGAAAGGGACTGTGGATACAAAGGTAGAATTATCTGTTTCTTACTATGAAGAGCAAGACGATGCATCTCTTTGGGGACTTTTACTTAATGCCGGGATGGTCACTGTCCAGGAAAAAGTGGAAAAGGGAATTTATAAACTCCGGATACCCAATGATGAAGTGCGAAAAGTATTTCAGGAACTGACAGCTTTCTGTTTAAAGCTGGAGGAGGGACATATTTCCGAGATGCTGCGGTATCTGCGGACGGAGGCTATGGAGAAATTCACGGAACAATACCAGTGGATTTTGTTGAGACTGCCCTCTTATCATGATTTGAAGGGTGAGAACAGCTACCATATGATGATGTTGGGAATGTGCGCTTTTATGCATCCATATTATGAAGTAAAAAGTAATCGAGAGAGCGGCAATGGGAGGAGTGATATACTCCTCTACTCACAGAAACCGGAGCTCCCTCATATGATTTTGGAATTTAAATATACAAAGGATGAGTCGCAGAATTTGGAAGAACTGGCGCAGGAGGCTATTGCTCAGATAAAAGATAAAAAATATGATGCGGATATGACCGGGAATGTATGTTACATTGGATTGGCGCACTGCGGGAAAAATGCGGAAGTAAAGTGGGAAAAAAGCAGATAGGGTTTCTGTGCGTATATAGCAAAAAACTCTAGGGAGGAACCTGATGAAACGAATATTTTTAGTTGAAGATGATATGACGATTGCGAAAAACCTGACCCGCCTGCTCTGCTCGGAGGGCTTTTATGTGACACACGCAGCTTCGCAACAGGAGGCATTTGCTATGATTGCAGAACAAAGATTTGACCTAAGCCTGGTGGATATTTCCCTGCCTGATGGGAATGGTTTTACGGTTTGCACAGAAATCAAAGGAGTCCAGGACATTCCTGTTATTTTTCTGACCGCATCAGGGGATGAAGCCAGCGTTGTGACGGGATTGAATATGGGAGGAGATGATTATATTACCAAGCCCTTTCGTCCGCGGGAATTGGTTGCGAGAATAAAAACAGCCCTGCGCAAATATGGGCGCGCTTCCACGACTTTTGAAATCTGCGGCCTCTATGTGGATACGGCAAGCGGCGTGGTGAAAAAGGATGGCGGTGAGGTTTCCCTTTCTGCTTTAGAATATCGTTTGCTGCTGATGTTTATCAGTAATCCGAAAACCATTATTACGAGAGACCGGCTGCTCAATGAACTGTGGGATGCAGCAGGAGAGTTTGTGACCAACAATACTTTGACTGTATATATCAAACGTCTTCGGGAAAAGATTGAGGCAGATCCGGCAAATCCGGAGATTATTTTGACGGTTCATGGAATGGGATACCGATTGGGGGATGATCATGCTTCGGAATAAAGAGCTCCGCCATTTTGCAGCCTGGTTCGCAGTTCTGGCAACAGTCTTAAGTGCAGTGGGATTTTCAGTGAATATGGCAGCAGGAGTCATGGCGCTTAGCTCAGCTTTGGGATTTGGACTGGTGTTCTATGTATTTACCAGAAGCAGGTATCAAAGAATTGCGAAGATTTCAGAGCAGATAGATATGGTGCTTCATGATACGGACTATCTGTTTATCAATGAGTCAGAGGAGGGAGAGCTTTCTATCCTGCAAAGTGAGATTACGAAAATGACTCTTCGCATTAGGGAACAGAATGCCGCTTTGAAAAGGGAAAAAGAGAACCTTGCTGATTCGCTGGCAGATATTGCACATCAGCTTCGTACCCCTCTCACATCCATAAACTTGATATTGTCTTTATTGGAAAAGAATCCCAAAGAAAAGGAACGCAGGCAATTGCTGAGAGAAACTGAGGAATTGCTTGTACGGATGGAATGGCTGATTACTTCCCTGTTAAAATTGTCTCGTTTGGATGCGGGAATCGTGATATTCCAGGGCGGACCAGTGGATATGCGGGCGCTGGTCAATACAGCACTTCGCCCTCTTTTGATTCCTATGGAGCTGCATCAAATTGATTTGCAGATTCGTGTACCGGAAGGAATTGTGATTCAGGGGGATTTGGACTGGCTTTCAGAGGCTTTTCAGAATATTATTAAGAACTGTATGGAAAGTGCAGGAGAGGGCGGGAAGATTGAGATTGTCTGCGAGGACACGGTGTTGTTTACCGAAGTCAGCATTCATGACAGCGGGCCCGGTTTTAAAGAAAACGAACTGTCTTGTCTGTTTGAGCGGTTCTACCGCGGTAAAAATTCCAGGGCGGCCGGATATGGGATTGGGTTAGCACTCTGTAAGACGATTATTATCCGCCAGGGCGGGACTGTTGATGCCGAGAATCATCCGCAGGGCGGAGCCGTATTTACCATACGTTTTCCTAAGGAACTGTCGTAAAACAACTTGTACATCCGGCTTTTCGGAATCCATACACAGTAGGGGTCCAAATACCTTTTGATCCCAACATCATTTTAAAGTGACGAATCTCTCACAAAAAAGTCACGAAAATGTAAGGGTAGCTCTCTATTATATAGGTAAGTCTCAGGAACTGTATGTGAATCAGCGGTCAGCGGAATAGACCGTACGAAATATCGGCATACCGTTTGTGAGACACCTATAAAAAAGGAGGCTCATATCATGGAGTTTTTAAAAATTGAAAATTTGTACAAAATCTATGGAAAGGACGAAAATCGGGTTACAGCACTGGACGGGGTATCGCTGACGCTTGAAAAAGGGGAATTTACCGCAATCATCGGTTCCTCTGGTTCCGGGAAATCCACCCTGCTCCATGCGATTGCCGGTGTGGATGTGCCCACCAGCGGAAAGATTTATCTAAATGGACAGGATGTCTATGCTCAAAGTAATGAAAATCTGGCGATTTTTCGCAGGCGGCAGGTGGGGCTGATTTACCAGTTTCACAACCTGATTCCCACTCTGAATGTGGTGGAGAATATTACCCTGCCGGTTCTGATGGACAAACGGAAGGTGAATAAAAAACGTCTGAAAGACCTGCTGGAGCTGCTTGGACTGGAGGAGCGGCAGAATCATCTGCCGAACCAGCTTTCCGGCGGTCAGCAGCAGCGTGTGGCAATTGGACGCGCCTTGATGAACGCCCCGCAGGTGATGTTAGCGGATGAGCCGACCGGCAGCTTAGACAGCAAGAACGGGCATGAGATTATCAAGCTGCTGAAAAAGAGCAATCGGGAGTATGGACAGACGTTAATTCTTGTCACGCATGATAAAAATATTGCTTTGCAGGCCGATCGTATTATCCGTATTTCCGATGGAAAAGTGACACAGGATGAAAGGCAGGTGGCACGGTCATGAATATTTTTCATAAAATAGCCGTGCAGGGACTGCTCAAGAATCGTACACGGACGATTGTGACAATCATCGGAGTGGTCCTGTCTTCACTGATGATTACGGGAGTCACGACATTTGCAGTTTCCCTGTTGGATTATATGGCAGATGGTGCGCTGCAGAAATACGGGGACTGGTATGCAGCATTTCTGGATGCAGACGCCTCTTTTATGCAGGCGAGGCGGCAGGATGAGGAAGTGAGTGATTCGGTGTCCTTTGAAAATATTGGCTATGCAGAGTTAGAGGGCGGACAGAATCCGGATAAACCATATCTCTTTATCGCCGGATTTTCCCAGGAAACTTTTGATACCCTTCCCACAACACTGATATCAGGAAGACTTCCGGAAAATGATGGGGAAGTACTTGTCTCGGCGAGGGTGGAAATCGACAGTGGAGTTTCCTATAAAGTGGGGGATAGACTCACGCTTTCTGTGGGAAAGCGTATGAAGGGGGAACAGGAACTGACTCAGGCTTTGCCGTATATCGCCGGGGAAGAAACTTTTGTGCCGAGGGAAGAGAAAACTTATACGGTTGTAGGAACCTGCAGAACCCCCGTGTTTGAGACAGAGGAATCACCGGGATATACGTTGATTACAAGGAGCGGCATGGTAGACAATGCTGATAGTCATAGTCTGTTTGTTTCATTAAAAAATCCGCGAAAAGTGTATTCTTATGTGGATAAAGTCAAGGATGGGCATGCCTGCATTTTGAACTATGATGTGCTGCGACTTATGGGGCTCTCGGACCATCCAAGCGATAGGGTACTGATGGCGTTTTTGTACTCTTTTGGCGGGATTGTGCTGGCCATCATCATGGTTGGTTCTATTTTCCTGATTTATAACTCATTCAGCATTTCGCTGAATGAACGTATTCGGGAGATTGGAGTGCTGGCTTCTGTGGGAGCTACAGCAAAGCAATTGCGCAATTCCGTACTTTTTGAAGGCCTTTGCATTGGTGCGGTGGGAATTCCTATAGGCGTCCTTATGGGTCTTGGAGGTATCAGCCTTATATTGATGGCGGTTTCACGCAACTTTGGAGCGATTCTCTACAGCGGTGTGACTCTGGATGTGGAAATCTCTGCTCTTGCGATTGGCGTTGCAATTATAGTGAGTATAGTCACCATCCTGATTTCAGCATGGCTTCCTGCGAAAAAGGCAGTCAATATGCCGGTGATGGAATGCATCCGCCAGACGAATGAAATTAAGGTGAACTTTGGAGCCATGGAAGTATCTCAGAGGAGCCGGCGAATGTATGGTTTGGAAGGAACTCTTGCGTTGAAGAATTTCAAAAGAAACCGGAAACGTTACCGAAGTATCGTGCTGTCACTCGTTTTAAGTATTGTATTGTTTGTATCCACCAATGCGGTAGTTGATTCATTGCAGCAGACATCCGACAGATTTAAGATTGTGTCCGATTTTGATATTGGATTTGGAGTACAGGATATGGACGACTCTGATCTGTTTCGGCTTTATGACAAGCTGAAAAATGTGGAAGGGATTCAGGAAAGCTCCTACCGGGATGCTGTCAGGTATTCTTGTACGGTTCAGACGGACTTATTGACGGATGCCTACTGGGAAACCGCGGGAGGGCGTTCTGCGGAAGGCATGTTGGAGCTGCCGATGGAAGTCCATTTTTTTGATGATGATTTCTATCAGAATCTGGTTTATGACCTGGGACTGCCGGCAGAAGAGTATACCGGGGAAAATGGAAAATTCATTGCTGTCGCAAAAATAAACGATGACAGCGATGAAGTGGAAGGTGCGGAGGACCTTGCAGATATGTTTAAAGAGGCTTCTATGAATTTTACTCTCACACCCCAAATAGCCGGTGACGCGGCAGCCGAAAAGACAGGATTTGGACCGGGACAGGATGTCACTGCGACAATAATGGAAATCGTGCCGCCGGATATTCCACCGGTAGTGGGAAGTTACCAGCCAGAGGTTTTACCTTACTTTTTTGAAGTAATTGCACCATGGTCGGCAAAGGGGAGATTGATTCCTTCGGATTTCCCTGTAGATGAAATTGCCAAGGGATTGTGCTTTGACTCAGAAAAGCCATCTCTGTCGGTGGTCGAAATGGGGAAAATCATTACAGAAGAAGTAACCTCTTCCTATATGCTGTTGAATAGCGCAAAGATGTATGAAGAATTCCAAAATATGATTTTTATTGTGAATGTATTTGCATACGTATTTATTACACTGATTTCGTTGATTGCAGTGGCGAATGTGTTCAATACGATTTCAACCAATATCAGTCTTCGCAGACGGGAACTTGCCATGTTGAGGTCTGTGGGGATGTCAGATAAGGACTTTAATAAAATGATGCGGTTCGAGTGTGTGTTTTATGGAACCCGGGCACTGATAATTGGAATCCCGCTATCGTTGCTTATTTCCGCGCTGAGCGTGCAGATTATTGCAGAAGATGATGTGAAGTTTACATTGCCCTGGGCCAGTGTAGGAATCAGTATGTTGAGTGTATTCCTTGTAATATTTGTCACAATGATGTATGCTGTAAGTAAGATTAAGAAAGAAAATATTATTGACGCACTGCGGGATGAGATGACCTGAAAGATTAGAACGGAAAGGGGCTGGCTGTACCATGAAGAGAGTGAAAAAAAGACATCCTGTTCGTAATTTTATCATTACCATGTTTCTGCTTGTGTTGGGTATAGTGGCAGCAGTCAGCGCCTTTTTTGGAGTCAAGGGATATCGGATGTATCAGGATGCTATAGCACAGAGAACGCTTGAGGAGCGGGTCGAGGCAATCAGGGCAAAAACAGATTTTATAGATTATTCCGAGATGGCGCAATTCTATATAGATGCGGTCATATCTGTGGAGGATCACCGATTCATGAAACATCCTGGAATAGACCCCATTGCAATCGTGCGCGCCGTGTGCACAGATATCAGGGAAAGAGCCTTTATAGAAGGCGGAAGCACCATCACACAGCAGCTTGCGAAGAATTTGTTTTTTACACAGGAAAAAAAGATAGAACGCAAGGCGGCAGAAGTGTTCGCGGTATTAGATATGGAGTCAAAATATAGTAAGGAAGAGATTTTTGAATTATATGCCAATACGATTGTGTTTGGCAGTGGCTATGAGGGCGTTTTTGCTGCTGCGACAGGGTACTTTGGAAAGTTTCCGTCAGAACTGACAGACTACGAATCGGCGATGCTGGCGGGAGTGCCTAATGCGCCTTCGCATTATTCTCCGGATACCAATATTGAGCTTGCGAATCAACGGGTCGCGCAGGTGCTTCAGAGCATGGTAAAGCACCAGATCATTACACAGGACGAGGCAGAGCATATCATGGGGAAGGCATGGAAATGAGCGGTTTAGTCAAACGGAGGTGTTATCGTGTTCATTCATAATTCATGTAAGTCAGCCATCCAGTCCTGTCTGGATTCCAGAACATTTGCAGCAGCACATTTATACAATGATGAAAAGACGATGAGTATCCATATCCACGACTGTTATGAAATCTATTATTCGATTTCAGGCGGAAAGCAGTTTTTGATTGATAATCGCTTTTATGACTTCCTTCCAGGTGATATTTTTTTCATTAATCAATATGAAAGCCATTATCTTTCTCAGATTGATTATGTGACGCATGAGCGGATTGTGCTGTCAGTTTATCCGGATTATTTGAAGCAGTTTTCGACGGAGCAGACAGACTTAAACTATTGTTTTACCTGCCGGGATACCGCATTTGGCCATAAATTGAGCTTGTCTTTGGAGGAGCAGAAACGATTTTTATATTATATACATAAGCTTTCGGAAAAGAAGGAATTCGGGCAGGATATCCTGGACCAGACTGCATTTCTGGAGTTGATGACGTATTTGAACCGGATATTTTTGAAACGATGTGAGGAAGAACGGACAGCGGATGTATCCAAGGAGGAAAAAGCGAGTGGGACACATCCAGGACAGATTGATGCTATTTTATCCTATGTCAATCAAAATCTTACGGAAGAATTGACCATTCAGAAACTGGCATCACATTTTTTTCTGAGCAGCTCCTACCTCTGTAAGATTTTTAAAGATGAGACAGGGACAACCATCAATCGGTATATTACTGCCAAACGGATTTCACGGGCAAAAGCATTGCTGGCAGAGGGAAATTCTGTTACGGAAACCTGCACCATGTGCGGATTTCAGGACTATAGTAATTTTTTGAAGGCATTTACAAAGGCGGTGGGGATTTCGCCGAAGAAGTATGCAATGTATGAGCAGTAGATATTTTCAAAAGAAGTATTAATGTATGAACCATCAGGTTTGCGAAAGAATAAAAGGCTGCCGCACCGCCGATGAAAAATCGTAAGTGCGGCAGCCGATTCTATTTCACAAGTTTTATGGCTGCTTTCCGATATAGGCCAAAATTCCGCCGTCTACATACAAAATCTGTCCGTTTACAAAATCAGATGCATCTGAAGCCAGGAATATTGCCGGCCCCATCAGGTCCTCCGGGTTGCCCCAGCGAGCGGCCGGAGTCTTGGAAATAATAAACTGGTCAAAAGGATGTCTGCTTCCATCCGCCTGTGTCTCCCGAAGAGGGGCTGTCTGCGGGGTTGCAATATATCCGGGTCCAATGCCGTTGCACTGAATGTTATATTCTCCATACTCAGAGCAGATATTTTTTGTCAGCATCTTTAATCCGCCTTTTGCCGCTGCATATGCAGATACGGTTTCACGTCCCAGCTCACTCATCATGGAGCAGATGTTAATGATTTTTCCATGCCCTTTTTCAATCATATCCGGTAAAACAGCCTTGGACATGATGAACGGTGCATTCAAGTCAATGTCTACCACCTGGCGAAATTCCGCGGCGCTCATTTCTGTCATAGGAATCCGTTTGATGATACCTGCATTATTTACCAAAATATCAATCACACCAAGTTCTTTTTTGATGCTTTCAACCATCTCCTGTACCTGGTTTTCGTCGGTTACATCACAGAGATACCCTTTTGCCTCAATTCCTTTGGCTTCATAATCTGCAAGTGCCTTGTCCAAATGCTCTTGTCCGCGGCAGTTAAATGCAATTTTGGCCCCTGCTTTTGCATAAGCCTCGGCAATCGCAAATCCGATTCCGTAAGCCCCTCCGGTAACCAGGGCGACTTTTCCCTGTAGTGAAAAACTGTCTAAAATGCTCATTTGATGTTCTCCTTTCTTTGTGCCTGCTTTGTCTATTATATTCTTCCTTTTACATTCTTTCATGCAGAAAGTTTTAATGTAGAAGTGCCTCTGCCAAAGCCAGGATGGTCAGTGCCTGTCCGTAAGCCATAGGGGCAATCAAGATATTTTTATAATGCTCTGCGTCCATGCCCATGCCGGTGCCGCCGGACACTTTCAGTACTGTGCCGTCTTCATCAATATTGTCAAGGATGCCCTGGATTGCTTTCTCTGCGCATGCCAGATAGGAATCGTCCAGGATGCCGAAGCGTACCCCTTTGAGGAGCCCAGCCGCGATGGCAGCCGTGCCGGATACCTCTTCATAGCTGTCCGGATCGGTCAGCACCGTATGCCAGAGCCCGTTTTTACCTTGCAGCTTTTTGAGCGCCGCTGCCTGGGCCTTGTAGGTGTCCACGATGAGGGTTTTGACTCCCGGATTCAGGCCGCCTCTGGACATCTCGATATATTCCATGCTTCCCAGGGTAAACCAACTGTTTCCGCGGCACCAGAAAACACCGCCGAAATTATGGTTTCCGTTAAAGGTCCATCCGTGATAGAAAAGACCGGATTTTTTGTCATACAGATACTTGATGTGCATAAGCATCTGATGGATGCCTTCATTGACCCATTCTTCACGGCCATATTTCTGCCCCATCTTATTTAAGAATAATACGGTCATAAATAAGGTGTCAATCCACATCTCATTTTCATTCAGCCTGACA
This sequence comes from uncultured Lachnospiraceae bacterium, assembly GCA_947564305.1. Next base: position 13,518 of record CANOBT010000141.1, read on the forward strand.
CCCTGGCGGTCACCGTTAGCGCTGGTTACGTGTTGGAAACCGCCTTCTTTTGTCCTTGGAATGCAGTTCATGAGCCAGTCCGCCCAGTCCAGGCATAGCTCTTCAAATTTGGGGTCATGGTAATATTCATTTAGCTCTGCCAGGGTCAGAAGAGGGGTGGTCGTGTTGATGTTACGGGAGGGCAGCCCCAGTTCCATATTTCCCACGAACCAGTTGTGGAGGAATTCTTTGTATTTTTCATTTTTGTCATACTGCATGATACGAAGCAGTCCGTAAAGTCCTACTCCTTGCGGCCAGTCCCATTCGCGGATGCCGAAATCACGCTTAAAAAATCCAATGGCTTCTCCGCCGGTTTCTTCCAGTTCTTTTTCATTTTCCGGTCCGCCCAAGTTTAAAAGTTTTTCGATGACCAGATTCAGTTTTCTTCTGAGTTCTGTTTCATTAATTTTCATTTTAATCCTCCTGATGGGACTCCAATCTGTTTTCACTGATTGATGTCCTCGATAATAACAATTGATTTGCAAAAGTATGATTTTTATTATATATCTATTGAACTTCTAATGCTCCATAAGATATAATTTTTGTAAAGATTCAGAATACAGCAAATGGTCTGTGGCTTTGTTCTGAATCAGTGTTGATTCCCATAAATTAAGGAAAGCAGGTGATGTTTTGGAAAAAGTAACCTACTACGCCTCCATTGACGGCATTTCACTGGAACACATGGT
>CANOBT010000142.1 GCA_947564305.1 uncultured Lachnospiraceae bacterium
TAAGACATCGCCCTTTCACGGCGGTAACACGGGTTCGATTCCCGTCGGAGTCATATTTTTCATAATAATATAAGTTTTTAAGGCGCAGTAGCCAAGTGGTAAGGCGTGGGTCTGCAACACCCTGATTCACCGGTTCAAATCCGGTCTGCGCCTCTCGAAAAAACCTTGGAAGATTAATATTTCCGAGGTTTTTTTCTTTTTTCTGTCCCCTTAAAAATGGCTCAAAAAAATAGGGCGGCACAAAATCTACTGAAGCACTATCTACAGCACCTATATCAAATATCAGTCCGGAAATTTCTTACTTTTGCTTGATGGTGAGACGCTTTAAGAGTGGGATTACAGTTATCATATCATCTTCATCCAGTTGCTTCAGCAGGTCACAATCCTTCTAATATAAAGGAAGATTGTGAAGTTCTTCATCAAAAAACTGCTGCGGTGTAATATCAAAGTACTGGCATATTTCATAAAACTGGGTCATAGAGGGCAGAGAACGCCCGGAACTAATATTTTGAATTATCCTATTCGCTTATGTAGAATTACGGATTGTAATAGTTAATATTTCGATTATTTTTCTATTTTGATTGATTATTTCCGTATATCATGTATATAATACAATCTATACGGCATATTAAACAGGAGATTTTCCAGAAGGAGCCAAAATCTATGAAAATAATTGGGACTGCGGAAGAAATTGCATGGACACGTGCAGAATAGCTGTAAAAATTTTCTAAACCAAAAGATCGAGTTTTCGGAAATCTAAAGCATCATCTCCATAAGCCATAAAGCCAAAACGTTTTTTATGGAATAAATGGAGTCTTTTATCATGATTGCTTCAAGATATTTTCTGAATCAGTCGATCCAGTGAATCCCCAAATCTTGTATTATCCTCTGCCGTCCGCTTTGCTAGCCCTTTCATATGATGCTTTGCTTTTGAACGCCTCGCCTTTTTACTGATATGCCGTTCTATCAGCATCTGATCAATATTCTCATTAGTATACCACTTTCCGCTCTGGTGAATGCCGTAAGCCCCTTTTCCCAATATCATGGCGGCCACTCCATAATCCTGAGTTACCACCAGGTCACCTTTCCGGCATAAACCGACCAAAGCAAAATCCACCGCGTCTGTCCCGGCTCCGATTACTTTAACCTCACTGTAATCAGACTGCAGCACATGGTTCGTATCACAAAGCAGGATTACAGGTATCCTGTGTATCTTTGCAATCCGTTCAACGATAGAAACAACTGGACAAGCATCCGCATCCACTAATATTTTCATAATCTCCTCCTACTGAACAATCGTGCTCTCCTACTCATTTATCATCTGAAGGATCGCTACTACAGTCTCATCTTGCTGTTCCTCCCGACTAACAGTCATCTTTCTGCTCTCAATAACTTACAAATTGAATTTGACATTCTCCTACTCTTTTGCTAGAATAAGAATAGAAAGAGGCACTACCGATAAGCGGTTGGTCCAAAGTTTATTACTTACATGAAGTAACCGTAGCCTTGGCGAGGGCGGTTACTTTTTTGTGCTTTCGATATATGCTATTAAAATCGTAACTACGATTCCAAGAATCATAAGTACAATGGAGAGCATTTCAAAATCACTCATTAGCTTGCCCTCCTTTCCCAGATTTCTCCTTACGGAGATTTCTATGTAATCAGAGGGTCCAGTCCCTCTGTTGAAGGACCAACCGCCTACCGTTTTTTCTAGTAGTGCCCATAAGTATTCTACCAAAATTTACAATATCTTACAACATGGAGTTTTTATAAAATTTTCTACTCATTTATCATCTGAAGGATCGCTGTTACAGTCTTATCTTGCTGTTCTTCACGACTGATAACCGCATCATTGTCACCTTTCTGCTCTCCATAATCTCCAAACTGGGCATGATTTCCGCCTTCGATACAGACTTCTGTATAATCTGCAGGCATAAATGCTGTCCCATCCTTTACTTTTTCCATATTCAGGACACCATCCTCGCTCCCATAGATTGACACAACAGAAAAATTCTCTGACTCCAAACTCTTTGTTGGATATGCAGCCAAGAGTACCAGACCGTCCAGTGTTTCCAAATGTCCGGAGGCATAAGACGCGGCCATTGCCCCGCCCAAAGAGTGTCCGGACAGATACCAGTGTTCGTAATCATAAGAATCTATTATTTTGTCCGCCTTATTCTGCCCTAATACAGCCAAATTGCACGGCATTTTCATTAGGAAACAATCTATGCCCTGTTCGGCTACCTTGTGAAATAAAGGAAGATACGCTGTATATTCCACTTTTGCCCCTGGATAGAAGATCATTGCGGTATCTTCCCCTGGCCCGTCCAAGTACAAACCTTCTTTCATCTCTGTTGCAGATACCAGACCTTCGCCGCTCAAATACTCTTGTACGCTCTCATCACTGTGATAATAGTCATTTACATACAAAAATGCTGCAATAAACAACAGAATTCCTGCTGCTATCGTAAGGAACACTTTCTTCTTTTTCCAAAATTTCTGCATCGCTTCACTCCTGCTACTTTTTTCCATTTTTTATAGTCGAATACTCCATACCGATTCTATCTTTTCCACAATCCCAGGCATCATATTAAGCCAACTTGGACAGCGGTTCAAAATGATAGCGTCGCTGCTGACCACTCCCTCCAGTCTCTCTAACACCCGATCCACATCCGGGATGATCTGAACCTCCACAGACACTCCGTATTTCTCAGCACACTGCCTGATCAAACCTGATAATCTGCCAGAATTGGAAACGGGGGCATCCAAGTAAAAACATGCTTCTGCTATGTTAAACAAGTCGAGCTGCTGCAAGATTCGTTCCACTGCTTCCTGTGTCTTATCAATGATATGGTAAGTTCCACGCAACCCGGCCAGATCTCTTATTGTCCCATCCCTGCATAAGAAAACCGGCGAACCTGACAATACTACTTCCAATGTAATCACTGTATTAAACCCATCAATATGCACTTTATCAGGGAAATTTTTCTCCCCCTTTTGGAATAACTCTTTGTTGTTACGCTTCGCGATCCATTCTCTGGATGAAACAGACCTTGCCAAAGCAAGACGTTGGCGCTCAGAAAACATATAGTGGTTTCCCACAAATGTTGTCACGGGTTTCACATCATATCCCCTGTCTAAAAGGAACTGTACTTCATCTGCCGCTCTCTTTAGAAGTTCTAACTGCATCCCTGTAAATTGCTTTTCATCTTCCGGAACATATCCACGTCTGCTCATAGTGTTTTCATACCTTCCTGATAATCTTCTGCCCCGCAAGCACTGCAGCCACACTGGCCGCTACGCTCAGCACAACATACAACACTGCTATTTTCACTCTTCCATCTTCCATTAAATCCCCTGTTTCTAATGCAAAAGAGGAAAATGTTGTAAAGCCTCCGCATAGTCCAACCTTTAAAAATAATACAACCTTTGGATCTATCCAGTCTGTTTTCATTGCGAATGCTACTATCATGCCTATGATAAAAGAACCTGTTATATTTATGATCAGCGTCTTTATCGGAAATACACAGCTTTCTTTTAATGGAATCAGCCCAATGAGATACCGGCATACTGCTCCAATAAATCCACCGGCACCGACAATCATACATTCAACCATAATTTATTTTCCCCCTGTTTACTCTCACATGATGTTCCAATTATACCCACTTCCTGATTCCTTTGCAATGATTCTATCCTTTGCCAGACCTTTTTTCCATCTTTTTCTATCCTTAATAGCACAAGAATGTCTTAAACTGGCACGGTTCTGCGATTTACACGGTAAAAGTCATATGTTAAAATTGATATTGTCAAAATTGTATGCAGAGATCACGCAGCAGTATCAGAAGCACTGCCTCTCCTTCTAATCGTTCTTTTATCAAGTAGAAAATCAGAGATTCATATATGTTTCAATAATATTCAAATCCAATTTTCTTTTTTGCTTTTGAATTTTGGACACATTTTCGTTATCATTATCTATATTCTGGAAGCCTCCTTCTAAAAACCTCTTTCCCCCTCACAAGGCAGGCTCTTTTTTTGCTTATCTCTCACCACATCAACATACCGTCTTTCACCTTTCAACAACTTATCCCGGCAGATTCTGCATCCTCTCAGCTGCCGCGTTTTCCCTGTAAGCTCCGGGAGATATTCCGTAATGCTGCTTGAACAGACGGTTAAAGCTTTCCTTATTTTCATATCCCAGACGACAGCTAATATCAGAGATTTTCGCGTTCGTAGTCAGCAGCATGTTCTTTGCCTTGCGCAGACGGATATCCTTCAGCAGATCTTTAAAATTCCGTCCGGTGTGCTTTTTGATCAGCCTGGAACAATAAGCTGTCGTAAAATGAAAATGCTCCGCCAGTTCATTCAATGTGACCGTGCGGTAATGGTCATAAATATAAGAAATGAGTTCCTGTAGATTCGAATCCATACTTTTATGTTCCTCAGAATAATCCGCCGTTTTCCCGTATTTGCGCACAAGCTTTGTGAAAAACACACTCAGCAGATTATAAATGATCCTGTTCGTATATTCATCATCTGCCATCTGTTCCATCATCATAGACAGGATTTCCGTATAAATGTCTTCATCCCCTTGTGTATGAAACAAAAGATAATCCATGTGCTGGGATGTATACAGGCTGTTCATAAAGAACAGGGAAAGAATATTTTTACTTCTCAGTATATTGAAAAAGATATCGTCAAAAGTGGAGATTCGGATATAAATATTGATAATGATACTGTCGTCAAATACTTCCAGGCTATGCTGTGTATACGGAGCGATAAAACACATATCCCCTTCTCTAAGTGTCATGGTTTCATCCGTGATCCTTTGCCGGCATTGCCCGCTCATCACATAAAACAGTTCAAAATAATCGTGGGTATGCAGATACACCGGAGAATAGCGGTTATGTTTGCTCAGATACGCGTCTCTGGAACTCATTTTTTCATCAAACATGTATTGTTCCGGAATAGAAATATTATCCCGGAACGAAACCCCTTCGATCGGGCAAAGCCCCAGGTGCGGAACGAGCAGACTCTTTTCTCTTATCTTTTCCATGCCGTAATCCCGGATAAACTGGTCCCGTTTTTCAGAGTCTTCCCGCAGTCCATAATATGTTTTGTAAAATAATTCTTCTTCATTGTATTCCCGCAGATATTCTAGGATCATATCAAAATTTTCCATCACATTCCCTGCCTTCTGATTATTCCCAGTCTTTTTTTGACCATATTCAATCGTTCATTGATTGTATCGTTAAGATCAAAAATTGTCAATAAAAGAGTACAAATCTCCCAATTGTATTCCTGCCGGAAAAATCATATATTGTTATCAACAAAAACAAAAGAGGTGAATATCATGAGTGAAAAATCAAGAGAAATCCTCCGGCAGCTGACCCTGGAAGAGAAATGCTGCCTGTGCGCCCAGGCTGACGGCAGCTTTGGGCGGGTACCAAGACTTGGTCTGGACGGCAGTGTTCCCCAGGACAATCCCCGCGGCGGAGCGGATTATTTCCGTTCAGGAAGACCTGTAGAAGGAGACGGAGAATATCATCCTGTAGCATTTCCATCGGATGCTTGTCTGGCCATGAGCTGGGATGAAGACCTGGCCTATGAGACAGGTACATACTTCGCCCAGGAATGCCGTGCGAACCCGACCATGGTCAACTGGCTGTTCCGTCCCGGCATCAATATCAAGAGAAGCCCTCTCTGCGGACGGAACTTTGAGTACTTTGCAGAAGACCCTGTTCTGGCCGGGGAACTGGCCGGCTCCTACATCCAGGGCCTGCAGGACAATGACGTGGCTGCCACGCTGAAACATTTTATCTGCAACAATCAGGAATTCGAACGGATGACTACCAATTCCGTTGTTTCTGAAAGAGCTCTGCGGGAGGTATATCTCCGTGCTTTTGAGCTTGCCATGGAAAAAGGGAAGCCCCTTTCCATCATGTCCTCCTACAATCAGGTAAACGGAGAATGGGTCAATTCCAATCAGCATATCTGCGACCTGCTTCGGAAAGACCTGGGATATGAGGGCGTCGTAGTTTCGGATTTTGCCGCCGTACACCACAACAAAACCGAAGCCCACAACTGCGGCATGATGGATATTGAACTGGCACCTGTAGACATCCATTCCCAGGAGCTTTTACAGGCAGTAAAAGACGGAAGAGTAAAGGAAGAAACCATTGATACCGGTCTGGAACGTGTATTTGACCTGGTGGAAAAATTATATGCGACCACACCGGTTGATGCCGACATGGAGCAGCTCCATGACAAGGCCCGTACTGCCGCGGAGAAATGTATCGTACTATTGAAAAATAATGGCATCCTTCCTCTGGAACACACACAGGAGAATCTTCTCATCGTCGGAAAACTGGCAGAAGATCCCTCTTATATGGGCGGCGGCTCCGGACATATGAATGGTTACTGCATTGACACTTATCTGGATGCAGTGAAAGAAATCGTACCGGACGTAAAATATGCTCCTGGTTATCAGCTGATCCAGAATTTCCCTCCTACGGAACCTGCGGTACCGGAACTAATCGCAGAAGCGGTAGAAGCGGCAAAGACAGCGGATAAAGTCATTGTATTCGCAGGGCTTGGATATTGCTATGAATCCGAAGGCTATGACCGCGCGGACATCCAACTTCCGGAAGGACAAAGACAGCTTCTGGATGAACTGACCAAGGTCACAGAGAAGATCATTCTGGTTCTGTCCTGCGGCAGTGTACTGGACATTTCCCGATGGGAAGACCAGGTGGCTGCAGTCGTATACAACAGCCTTGGCGGAGAAGCCGTGGCACCGGCAACCGTAAATGTTCTGTTTGGAAACGCGGAACCAGGCGGACGTCTGGCGGAAACCTGGCCGGTTTGTGAAGAGCATACCCCTGCGTATCTGAATTTCTGTAGGAGCTGTAAAGACATGCCGGATGTAACTTACGGAGAAGGAATCTATGTAGGCTATCGTTGGTACGAAAAACGAAAACTCCCGGTACTCTATCCTTTTGGACACGGGTTAAGTTATACCAGCTTTGAGATTGGAAAACCAGTATTGTCAAAGCGCAATATCACGCCTGAAGAAACTGTAGAAATCCGGATTTCAGTAAAAAATACGGGAACCCGTCCGGGCAGCCAGGTCATTCAGCTTTATGTTGCTCATCCCGATTCCATTACCGACCATCCGGTAAAAGAACTGAAAGCATTCCGCAAAGTTTACCTGGATGCAGGCGAGAGTATGGAAGCCGTACTGACTCTGGACCGAAAGGCTTTCGAATTCTTTTCCGTTTCCCAGAACAAATGGATTGTGGAAGACGGAGGATATGAGTTATGCATCGGTACCTCAGCGGCGGAGATCCTGTACCGGGAACTACTGATGGTGACCGGCGGCGGCACACCGTTTATTTATACGGAAATGACTCCCCTTGCCTGGTTCATTGCCAGCGAGAAGTATCATGAGATCCTGAAAGCAGAACTGCCGCCTGAGGTGGAAATGATGATGAACCAGGATACTTTTGAATGGTGCTGTCTCTGCGTGCCGCTCCCCTACTATAAAGTGACGGAGCCGTTCCTGGGCAAGCCCATGATGACAAAAGAACAGGCGGATTATGTCCTGAAAAAAATGAATGAAGAGTAACGCATTATATAAAAAAATACGGGAATTGCCCGCATATAAAAATCTGCTTCGCAGATGGCGGGCAAGTAGGCAATCAATCTGCAAAGCAGATTGGTTACAAGTTATGAGGAGGATGATTTTATGCAGATTTTAAAACATGAACCGGCTTATTACAAAACAAGTTCTTTCAAATGGAGACAACGTATCGGCTTCGGTATCAGCGATTATGCCTGCAACCTGGCCTACCTTCTTGCAAATACGTTTTTATTGTTCTACTATACAAACTGTGCGGGACTTGATGCCGGCGCGGTTGGATTTATGTTTGTTGTCACAAAATTTATTGACGCGTTTACAGACTATATGGTCGGCGTATTCATTGACCGTACGGATACAAAAATGGGACGCTACCGCCCATGGATGCTCTTCGGTGCGCCTGTACTGGCAGTAGGCATGGTTCTGGTATTTTCCGTTCCAACCTCCTGGGCTCCGGGCGCGAAACTGGCATGGGCTTATATTACCTATGTGATTTTCTCTTTTGGTTACACACTGGTAAATATCCCCATGGCTCCGATTGTTTCCGCTTTATCTGAGGATCCGGCAGAACGTACCAAGATTGCGACCTCCCGTACCGTATTCTCCAACCTGGGATCTCTGACATCCTCCCTGTTTACCCTGCCTTTGGTTTACTATTTCGCAGGTTCCAAGGATGCCACCGGCGCAGCTCTGGCTACAGGATACCGGAATACCAACATCGTACTGGGGCTCCTGGTAGTAGCAATCTTCTGCATCTGTGTATTCAGTATTGTAGAGATCAATCCGCCTACAAAGTCTGTCCAGAAATCTTCTTTCCTGGACGATATGAAGCATGTTTTTAAGAATAAATATTATATTATGATCCTGGCTTTATGCTACTGCCTGTTCGTTGGTTATCTTGGCATGTACGGAGCGATGCAGTACTATTATAAGTACATCATCGGAAACGAAGGCGCAATGTCCATTGCATTGTCCCTGCTGACAATCTGTGCGATCCCGACGATGATTGCAGCCGCGGTTTTAAACGGTAAAGGAATCCATAAGGTAAAACTGATGCAGTTTGGAGCCATTGTAGACTGCGTAGGTTATCTGATCCTGTTTCTGACTTCCAATGTAACAGTTGCTACATTTGCGCTGGCTTTGATCGGGTTTGGTTTCGGATTCCGTCAGTCCATGTTCTTCTCCATGCTTCCGGACGTCTTTGACTATACGGAATACAAATGCGGAAAAAATATGGGTGGTACCCAGAACGCGATCTCTGGATTTTTAAACAAGCTGGCTTCCGCCTCTGCCTCTGCCATGATCTCTGCTCTGCTGGTGTGGGGAGCATACGACGCAAATGCAATTGATACAGCGATTGCTGCCGGACAGAATGTCGCGGAGCAATTTCCGAAAGCATGCACAGCGATCAATTTCGCATTCGGCGGACTTTCACTCATCGCTACGGTTCTGTGTGTCATCGTCCTGATCCCATATGATCTGGATAAAAAATATCCTGAGATCCGTGCGGAACTGGATAAGAGACAGGCAGCAAACTAGAGAAAAAATGTCACCAACCGCATTTCTATATACTATGGACTCAAAAAAAGTAAGGAACTGTTACATCGGTTCCTTACTTTTTTATCCCATCTACTGATTCATCTCCGCGATCATATTCTCCCGCAGTACTTCCTGCCCTGCCCACTCCACGGCCAACACGCAGATCACCACATTCACCACAAGCATCCCAATCAACGGCACAGCCGAGACCACGCCGACGGCTGCAGATACTCTTAGGCCGAAAAGCGGTATAGTAGGAAATCCTTTATCAGAAGTAAAGACGAACCGCATAGAGGGAATGACAGCAGCGGTCTCCCTCTATTTTCACATCAACGAAGATTTCCAAAATAAGAATTGAGTAAATAGAAATAGAATGTTAAAATAAAGAATGGAGGTTGGAATACGTGACACTATTAATGAGAGAAGAAGATATTAAGGAAGAAATCCGGAAGCTTCAAAAGAGTACTTGTAAAAACAGTTCATATTAATTACCAGTCTTGTATTTCAGGCAAGGCTGGTAATTATATATCAGGGCAAATCCCCTGAATGAAAGGAGCCAGAACAATGTATCTAAAACGTACTGTTTATAATAAACTTCTGGAATGGAAAAACGAAAAAAGCCATAGCACTCTGGAAGTGAATGGCGCCAGACAGGTTGGGAAAACATATATTATCAATAAATTTGCAGATGAAAATTTTGAGAATAGAATCTATATCAATCTCTTTGAACAGAGCGGAAAACAGTTTATGGAATGTTATAACAAAGCTACATCCTGGATGCCTGGAACCAAACGCCCAGAGCATCCCCTCCATGACGCGTTTAAGCTCTTTGAACCAGATTTTACCGACTCCGATGATACCGTGATCATTATTGACGAAATACAGGAATCTGCTGAAATATATAACCGTATCCGGGAATTTACCCGCCATTTTCAGGCACATTTTATTATAACCGGAAGTTATCTGGGGCAAATCTTAGAACCGGAATTTCGATATTCCAGCGGCGATGTGACGCAGATTCCCATTTATACACTGTCATTTGAAGAATTCCTGCTGTCATATGACGCAAGCCTGTATACGCAGTATTTAAACCTTTCTTTAGATTCTCCACAAACCGGAGACATCTATAAAAATCTGAAGAATATATATGATATCTACCTTCAGATTGGCGGATACCCAAATGTAGTCAAAACCTATCTGGAAACAAAAAATATAGAAAAGACAAGAGGCGCGCTGATAAAAATTATTGATACTTTCACAAATGAATCCACCCGGTATTTTACGGATATTCTCGATACCAGAGTATTTACCCAGATTTTCCTCTCCATCTCCCGAATCTTATGCCGGGAGAGCAGAGGACTGGCAGAGGGAAGTCTCAGTGAAGAACTGCAGAAATTAGTAACCAGGGATTATTCTAGCAACCTTTCAAAAGCAACATGCAACCGGGCAATAAGCTGGCTGCATTTTTCGGGGATCATCGGGTTCTGCGCAAAGGTTACTGAACTGGATAACCTGGATTTCAAACCGGCAAGCCGGTGCTATTTTATGGATCCCGGTCTGGCAATTACTACCTGTCCCTGACTGGTCTGGATGCCAGATTTATTTCCGGAACATTAAATGAAAATTATGTTTATATCAATCTGAAAAAACGACAGGATTTTCCAGAAGAGATTGTTTTTGAAACCCCTGCGTTTGCTACCTACCGTGGCGGAGAGATTGATTTCATTGCACAGAGCATCCATTCCTCTACCCGTTATCTGGTAGAAGTAAAATCCGGCAAAGGAACAGCAGCGACCGCTCTGAAAGCTCTGGAACAGGGAAAAGCGCATAAGCTGCTCTATCTGAAAGGTGATACAAAGGGTGGTATTGATGGAAAAATTGAAACGCTGCCAATCTATATGCTGGAACGCTACCATTTCAGTTAAATAAAAACATCCTATCGTTTTTGACAAGGATTGCCCTGAATTATCTCTTGCAATGATGAAGATCAGGTGTGCCGCTCAAACAATCATGCAAAAAGGAGTTACACGCTTTAAAATCTGCGTTGAGCATAATCGGAACGCTTAAATTTCTGGAACCGTTTGATAATGGGGGTTCTGGTGATTATACAGCTGAAAAATATGAATGCAAAGATCCAGAACCTTCTGATGCTGAAATAAGAAAAATGTTTGGTTTTTGATTTAGATATGTATCCTATTCTGAGAAATATTTAAAACGTATAGGCGGATCTCAATAAATATTGACTCGCCATAAAGTACTGATATCAAATACTTTGAGCCACCTGCCCATCTAGCCAGATGGCTCTTTTCTTATATTTAGAACAAACTCTGCTGCTCATATTCCTGTTCCCGTCCAAGCAGCGGAGGAGTCTTATGAAGCGCAAACTCCGTAAATGTATCATCATAAACCCATGTTTCCAACTCATTTTTTTCCAGCACCAGCGGCATCCTGTGATGAACCGGACTGACCGATGCATTGGCCTGTGTTGTAAGGATAATAAATCTCGTCTCTTCCTCAAACCAGTTATAGAATCCGGCCATATACAATATAGGGCTGTCTTCCCTGAAAAATGATACCTTATTTTTCGAAGCATCCCATTCATAAAAATGCCTTGCCGGAATAACACAACGTCTGTGCAGCACACTGTCACGGAATGTCTTTTTCTCCAGTGCTGTCTCCGCCCTGGCATTGATGAGCAGTCCCTTCCTTTGATACTGCGGGAATCCCCATTGCATATCCTCCAGCTTCAACTCCGCTGACTCTCCAGACAGAATCCCCGCCCTCTGGGAAGGATAAATATCCCCGAAATGCATTCTCTGCATCCGCAGATCTACGTTCCGGATTATCTTTTCAATTTCCTTAGCAGTCTCCTCACTTACATAGAATCGGCCGCACATAATTTTTCTCTCCTTTCCCTGTCACAGATGATCCACTCGTCAAGAGTCAGTGGTGTGTAATCAGAATACATGCAGAAACAATTGATCATATTGGAAGGAATGGCCCGTTTCTCTCCGTCTGCGCTTTCCCTGATGCTCTTCCTTGTAATCTCCTGAAACTGCTCGATCAGCCGTTGGTCGTAAGTATCATGCACGTTTCTTCCGCCTTGCCCCAGGATAAATCGCCAAGAATCACCACATCATCATTCTTCCGGACTTTTGTGTTCCATTTTTCTAACATATATTCATTCATTTCCTCCATACTCTGGAATCCCCGAAAATCCATTTTCGTATTCAGATTTCCATGAAAGAAGTGTGAGTCTGCAATATAATATCTCAATCCACATCACCTGTTTTGTCACAATTTTTTCCACTTGCTGCTGTTTTATAAAAATATAGGTAACCATTCAACACAGCAGTCCACAAACCCATCTGCTGTACCGAACAGTTACCCATATTGTATGTAATGCGCTATTAAAAATCAATCCCCACAATGCAGTCCGCCGTATACAGAATCAATCCCTAACCGGATATCATACCGTCCGCTCTCCTTATCATAGAACAATGCTCCTACTCTTTTTTCTCCAGTTCGGCTTCTGCCATAGACGCGTAACGTTCCAGCATCATGTTATTGATCGTCTCCATCATCAAACGGGCCATAGAGTTATCCATTTTTGTCAGATCCATCAGGGTTGTCGGAAGCTCCAGGACCATCAGCCGGACATCCATACTCTGCTGTTTCCGGATCTGCTCCATGGTATCCCGCTTATTCCTGCCTAATCTATCCAGCTCCGTTACAAGCAGAATATCTCCTTCCCGGAGAACATCTTTCACAAGAACCATATATCTTGGCCGGTCAAAATTTTCCCCTGTCTGCTGGTCGGTAAAGATATTTACCAATTCCAGATTATGCTCTTTACAGAACACCTGAATCTCCTGTATTCCCCTGTCGAGGTGTTGGTCTTGTGTGCTTGTCCGATGATATCCGTATACAGCCATTTTGCTCTCTCCTTCCACAAAGCGTACCAAAATGTCCACACTTTTTCTGGTATATGCTAAAAGTGCTGATGCATACTTTTTGGTATAGGATTTCCGCTTATTTTTCGCTATGCCAAAAAGTGTACTTTTTGAAATACCTATACTGTCTTTATACGATTTAGCTTCAAAAAACGCAACTAATTTCAGGTTATATTTGAAATTTTATCCATACAGTTACTTGTCAGTTTCTTTCACATGCTTTATCATCAGAAAATCCCAAGAGACTATTCCCCTGGGACTACAAATTTGTATCCTACTCCTCTGATTGTCTTAATATACTCTGGATTGTGCGAATCTGTTTCCAGCTTTTTCCGTAAGCTACGAATCAAGCAGTAAATACTATTATTTATGTCTCCGACAATTTCATCTCCGCATATCGCATTATAAATTTCCTCTTTTGTACACACCCAGCCATGATGATCTGCCAACAATTTGAGTACTAAAAATTCCTGTTTGCTCAAAGGAATCAATTTTCCGTCTCGGTAAGCCTCCTGCTCTTTTAAGTAAATCTCCAGATTTTTAAAAGACAATACTGTCTTTGGTACAATTTCAACATACTCTACAATATTTTCATCTTTAATTATAGTCTTTAATTTATCAATAATATAATCTTCAGCATCTGAAAAACTCAAAATAAGCATTTTACCTATCATCATCACCTCCCCTATATAGGTATGATTTATTGGATAAAATTGAAGAACAGTTTTTGAACGAATTGGAAAAAGTCTTG
>CANOBT010000143.1 GCA_947564305.1 uncultured Lachnospiraceae bacterium
AACACTTCGATCATTTTCATCCCAAACTCGATAATCTGCTGGTGTTACAATAGGTAATCTCAAAAAATTCGTTGATCATCTTTTCAAGGCGGTATGTTTTTTCCAAAGAAATATGGACATATTTCTCCTTTTCTCCATCCGGAAGATTCGGAATCTGTTCCAGCAATCGGAGATAACCAATGATGGAAGTCAGGGGAGTGCGGATATCATGGGCCAGATACATGACCAGCTCATTCTTCCGCTGTTCGGCTGCTCTTGCTGCCTGCTCCCTCTGTATCAGAATATTCTGGACCGTGTTCAGCTTGATCTCAAAGGGCTGAATCTCTTGTGAGAGCCGGATCTGTTCTTCGCGGTCAGATAAAAGACTGTCAATTCCCTGATTGATTTCTCTGAAATAACGGGTTAGCCAACGGAACAGAAACACAAGCAGGAGCAAAAAAATCAGAACGATAGCCGCCGCAAAAAAAACTTCTTTGAATCCCCTAAAATAGTCATTGTATACATAAAAGGCATCTTCATGGTCAATATCCATCCATAACTCGATCAGGCGGACAATCCATTCGCCCATCCTTTCTTTCCATAAGAACAGATACAGCAGGATAACGATTGCAGTGGAAATCAGTGCACTGGTACAGAACCGCCACATGATCCGGACTTGAAAAGCGGAGTAATCCGTATCCTTATCTTTAATCTTCGATTTTGTAGCCGTATCCCCAGACCGTTTTAATATATTTCGGATTTTCATAGGAATCCCCCATTTTTTCCCGCAAATGCCGGATGTGTGCAGTGATTGTATTGTTGCTTTTGGTATAATATTCATCTTTCCAGATTTGGTGGAACAGATCTTCGGAACTGACCACATTCCCCTTGTTTTGAATCAGAATCTCCAAAATGGAAAATTCTGTCGGCGTCAGGGAAAGGGGCTGGTCATTCAGCGTGCATTTATGCGCCTTTACATCGAGAACCAGGCCGGAAAGGGCAATAATGTCCTCTTTTTTCTCCGTACCAACATTGTAATGCTTATATCTTCTGAGCTGTGCCTTTACCCTGGCAACCAGTTCCAGTGGCTCAAAAGGCTTTGTCATGTAATCATCCGCGCCCAGGGAGAGACCGGTAATCTTATCCATACCCTCCCCCTTTGCTGTGAGCATGATAATCGGATACCGGTGTTCCTCCCGGATCTGCTGGCATAAAGTGAAGCCGCTTATGTCGGGAAGCATGATATCCAGAATTGCCAAATCCAGGTCTTCTGTCTGAATACATTGAAGCGCGTCTGTTGCATTATAGAAGGTAAACACCTGAAAGCCTTCATTATTAAGATAAAGAGAGATAAGGTCAGCAATCTCTTTTTCGTCATCAACGATCAGCAATTTATCTTTTTGCATAAAATACTCCTTTCCTACTGTTTGTAATATGTACATGCTTTTGTGCATGAAATGATAAGCCTCTAAGCGAACTTTCCCTGTCAGCAGGGTATATTTCTCTTATTTTACCATAAATCCTGTGTTAGAAACCGTCTTTTCTATGAAGAAAATATTGAGATTTTACTGAGGTTGATATAGTTTCAATTTTCGAGTTACTACTAAATATTGAATTTACCTTAAAAATATGGTAGAATGTCAAAACATGTTGATTGATTGTTCATGGACTTACATAAGGAGGTGTTTGGTAATGGACTTTAAAAATCAGAATTGTTCAGATAGTGAATTTCCCCATGCAGAATAGCAGAATGCAACGGTCTGTATGGGTTAAATGAAAGTTGCATCGTCTGCTGATTCTGCACTTTATTTAATAAAATTAAGTAAAGGACGGAATGAAATTATGAAATATCTGAATGCAGCAGATGTGCTTCCGAAGGAGCTTCTGAACGAACTGTCCATCTATGTAAATGGGCAGCTCTTGTATGTGCCTTCAAGGGAACAGAAAAAATCATGGGGAAGTAACAGTGGCTCCAGACAGTACTATGAGCAAAGGAATAACAAGATTGTCGCTCTCTATGGAAAAGGTATCTGTATTGATGAGCTCTGTGAAGAGTTTCACTTATCCTATGATACAATACGAAAAATAATAAAAACGAATTTATAGGGCTTTATCCGAAAAAAGGGTAAAGCCCTTTTTTCAGATAGAATGGTTATAATTGTTTCCTGCCCTTTTTTCTCTTATTTAAAATCCCTATAATAGCATGGAAAGAAAAGAAAGGAGTCAGAGGAATGAGTAAACAAACAAATATGACAGAAGGAAATCCGGTAAATCTGCTTTTAAGCTTTGCGGTTCCGCTTATGTTTGGGACAATATTTCAACAATCATTTATTATTGTGGACAGAATCATTGTAGGGCATTTGATTGGTGCAGAGGCTTTTTCAGCTGTAGGTGCAACCGGTTCTGTATCCATGGTGTTTACATCCCTTTGTATTGGGATAGCAATCGGTTCTGGAATTGTCGTTTCGCAGTTCTATGGGGCGAATGATGAAGACGGAACTGCATCGGCAATCAGGAATGGGACGGTAATCACAATATTATGCACCATAATCATCTCGATTTTGGCATTGCTTGTTACAAAGCCGATTCTGATATTGCTGAACACGCCAGCTTCATTGTTGGAGGATTCTATCAATTATATGTCAACCTCTCTGGGCGGCCTGGTCGTTGTAATTCTTTATTACATACCATTTAGTGTACTGCGTTCATTGGGGGATGCGAAAACACCGATTATTTTTCTGGCACTCTGCAGTATATTGAACATTCTTTTTGATCTGGTTTTTGTTCTGCTTTTTCATACTGGCGTAGAGGGAACGGCTGTCGCTTCGCTATTGGCTCAAGGGATAGCTGGTATATTATGCTTTGCCTATGCCGTAAAGCAATACTCTTATTTTGAAAAGGCATTAAAGGAAGCAGTTTTTGATAAAGAGATTGCTAAACAAATCCTTAAAGTCTGCATACCAATGGGCTTTCAATATTCGCTTATTTATCTGTCAAGCAGTATTTTGCAATGGGTAATCAATGGATTTGGAACAAGCATAATAGGGGCGTTTACAGCAACGAGTCAGATAGAAAATTTAATCCAGCAGCCATTTACAGCATTGGGCACAGCAATCGCAACTTATACCGGACAGAATATGGGAGCAGGAAAGACAGGAAGAATCAGGCAGGGATTATCTGCAGCTTTGAAAATCTGTATGATATATTCTTTCATTTTGCTTTTTATTTTCTGGGGATTTGGGAGAATGGTCATGAATATTTTTGTATCTGATGCCGACATTATTGAAAATGCCGTAAAAGGGATTCATATTACCAGTACATTTTTCCTGGCTCTTGGCGTGGGTCAGGTACTGCGCTACCTGTTAAATGGTGTTGGGGATTCTGTCTATTCTATGATCAATGGAATAGTTGAAATTGTCTGCCGAATCGTATTTGTCTTCACATTAACAAATCTTCCATATATAGGTCAGTGGGGGATCTGGTGGACAACAGCATTAACCTGGTGCTGTACGGCATTATTGGGGGTATGCCGCTATACAGGTGGTAAGTGGAAAGACAGGTCTGCACTTTTTTGACTTCATTTTATCCAGTTAAACTGAGGAACATAGGTTCATATATCTGCAGAAATAGTTGGAGAAAAAACAAAATGCCTCCATTTTTTCTTAGGAAAAGAATTACAGGAAATTCAAAATGGCAATTTCTTCATGTGATAGAGTTGGAAAAGACAAAACGCGTTTGTCCAATTTTTATTTTTTATAAGGAGAGAATTACCATGAGAAAAAAAACTCAAAAAAGCAACTGTATTATTTTGTACTGTCTGTATGCTGAATGCACTCTTGGCCGGATGTGGCTCTCAAACGGCATCGGCTCCTGAAGCGGCACCAAAGCCAGTGGAGGAGACACCACTGGGGGATGCAAACGCTGTACCGTCAGCAGACAATGCCGAAAATGAGGAAAAGCAGCAGGAAACAGCCACAGAAAAAAGACAGGTTTTAGATGCGGAGACGGCAGCCGCTTTTGACGCCGATTTTCTGGGAGAGGTATGGAAAATTTCGGAAGATTCCTTTTATATCGCAGAAACAAAAGCAGAAATTCTGGAAGATGGATCTCTGTCGAGCACGCCTCCCAGCTCCGATGCGGATATTCCTGATTCCCAGCTGATCCAGGTGATGTTTGACGATACTACTTATTTTTATATGAGGGGAATCTGTGACGATGGGGAAAACTTCGAGGATGTGTGTAAGATTGTGTATAAAAAATAATATTTTCCGTTTATCGAAAAAAAGAAAAGGGAATGGATATTGATAAAATCAGTACTTCTAGTGTCAATACAAAAAAGATTGCACACAAAGTATTGTTTTTTTCCTATAATGTATTAGATAAATGGAAAATTATAAAAAAATAGAAATAGCAATAATCGTAGATTAATACAGTGTTTATTGCTATTTCTGATATATAGATTTACTTATAAGTTGTTTCCTCTAAATTTTTTTTGAAATTATCAATATTTTGTTCAATATTTTTCTTGTACTGATCAAAAAAAATATTTAGTATTTCATCAAAAATAAGTTGCTTGTTTAATAACCGTTCTTTGATAGGTATGTTATAATTTTGAATTGTTGAAAACAGTTCTATAAGCATATCAAGAAAAATGATTTTATTTTTATCTTCTAATTCATCGACATTTGTAATTTCAGCAAAAAGTACATTTAGTTTAGCAGCTCGATAACGCACTTTTTCATTTTTACTTCTAAGTAATTTATTGAAAAGATCAGTAGAATAACTAAGCATATCTCCCGTGCCAAATGTAAAATCATCTATATAAGCAGGTTCAATACCTTCCTTTAGCCATTCTTCGTTTGCTCCAAATTCTTTACATATTAGTTTTATCAAAGATTCTGATGGAACTGTTATTCCTTTTTCCATTCTTGAAATATGTGCATTGGTTACCCCAATTATTTTTGAAAACTCAATTTGATTCAACCCACAATCCACCCTTATTTTCTTTAATCGTTTTGCTATTGTTTCCATATATATCTCCTTAACTATTAATTGAATTTATATATTGTCTTGCAATCAGCTTGACAAATTAACTGAATTAAATTAATATGTATTTAATTCAGTTAATTATAACTTATAATTCAAACTTATACAACAAGATTTGAAAGGAGCGAAAGTTAGCTTATGCATCAAACGCAAGATCTATGTATTGTAGGACATAATGTAGAAGAAATGCTATATCAAAAGAGAAAAAGACAAATATGGCTTGCTCATGAATGTAATGTCACCCCTAGTCACATAAATCAAATTATTAAAGGAAAAACGAAACCATCACTACAAGTTTTAAAAGCAATGGCTGATGCTCTCGAAGTCACAACGGATGAAATAATAAATGAAAATTATTTAGGGGAAGGCAATATATTACATGGAAAAATGGATTGATATAAAGGAAGCGAGTAAGGTACTGAATATAGGCGAAAGAGCTGTTCGGATTAAAGCTAATAATCATAAACTCACCTATAGATATGTTAAGGGACGTGGTGGCAAAAAAATGGAAGTACTGCTATCTTCCCTCCCAGATGATGCCATAGCCCGGTACTACGATCGTGAGCCTGTAAGAAATGAGGTGAAACAGATGGAAGGATTCTCAAAAAGGCAGAAAGACGAAGCCAATAATAAAGCGTGGGTTCTCGACCTTTACCAGCAACGGGGCAAAGGCGTGACGATCGAGGAATTTCTGGATCAGTACAACCGCGAGCACGGTGAATCCATTACAAAGGCCAACATATTCCAGTGGCAGAAGAAATTCAAGCAGGGCGGCACTGCTGCCCTGGTGGATCGCCGGGGTGAATATAAGCGTGGAACAACGACGATTCCAGATGAAGCATGGGATTACTTCTATTCCTTGTATATGACACAGCAGAAACGCGGCGTCCAGATCTGCTACGACTACACAAAGAAGGAATATCCGGACATCCCGAGCGTATATGCATTCCACCGGAAAGTAAAGACAATTCCTGAATACGCCCTGCTCCGCTACCGGGAAGGGAAGCATGCTTTCCTTGACATGCTGCCAAGCATGGACAGGGATAAGAAAGACATCGCTTCCAATGCAGTATGGTTCAGCGACCACCATCATATTGATGTTTTTACCAAGAATGAAGATAGGTCGAAACCATGCCGCATGTGGCTTACAGTTTTCTTTGATGCGCGGTCAAACAAAGTCATATCGTACATATGCAGGAACGCTGATCCTGATGCGGCGGTTATCAAGCAGGCCATGAAAAAGGGGATGGAGGAACACGGCGTACCAAATGAACTGTACTTTGATAATGGCAAGGACTACCGTTCAAAGGCGTTCCGGCAGGATTTTGAATTGTCGCTGGTGCACCAGATCGGAATAGAGAATATATATGCCACACCATACCACGGGCAGGCCAAAACAGTCGAGAGATTTTTCAAGACGTTTACAGAACGTTTCTGTAAGATGCTCCCCACATATACGGGCAAAGATGCAAAGAACCGTCCGGAGATGATGCAGGTCTCAGATGAGGATATTATGGCGATAGCACCATCAATAGAAGAATTCCTTCTCTGTCTGGATAATTATATGGAGGATTACAACTATACTCCCAGCAGGGGAAAAGACCTTGACGGAAAGAGCCCGGATGAAGTCTATTACCAGAACCTGTCTGTAAAGAGGATGATCACAGACAGGAAAGCCCTTGACCTGCTGTGCGGCACGTTTGATATGAGGATGGTAGGGAAGAACGGCATCCGCTTTAAGAACAGGTATTATTGGAATGAGGGACTGCTGCCGTATTTAAATAGGAAGGTGGTCATCAACTATACCAGCGACAACATGGATCTTCTGTATGTATTTGACGAAGACAGGCGGGCCATATGCACAGCAGAAGCTAAAGTACGGACGCCCTTCAGGAACACGACAGAGGCGGATTTTAAGAAGGCTGAGAAAGAGAGAAAGGCTGCCCGGCAGTTCGCAAAGAAGTACCAGCCAGTGATAGAGCATGACACGATGAGCCTGATCGCAAGGAACCAGCTTGCAGAACGGGCAGAGCAAGACGTCGCATACAGTCCTGCTGCCGTCGAGCCGGTGGCACTGGATTTCGATACAGGTGTATTTGAAGCAAAACGTTCTCCCAGAGATGCTGATCCGGACATACCGGATATACAGGGCACCTTATTAGATAGATATCTGGAAGAAGAGAAAAAAAGGAAGATAGGAGGTTATTAGAATGTATCAGGAGGTAGTAAAAGAACTGCTGGATTTTATGAAGGAATCCGGCAGGTCTCAGCAGCAGGTGGCAAAGGGAACTGCGCTGTCACCGTCCGTCATCTCCCAGTTCCTCAGCCAGTCTTATAATGGGAACAATGAAGAGGTGGCGAGGACTGTCTTGAAGTATCTGGAGATGGCAAGGCTGCAGGACATAAAGGCAAAGCATTCCTGCTTTTATGAAGGCATGCACAATACAAGGGCTGTATTGTTTGCCTGCCATTACGCCCACCGCCACGGTGACATATCCCTTATCTTTGGGGATGCCGGGGCAGGGAAAACGACGGCACTTAAACACTATACGGAAGAACATCCCGGTGTCGTCATGGTCACGGCGAACTCATGCACCTCTTCCGCTGCTTCCATCCTGCAGATGGTCGGCAGCAGGACAGGAAGGACATTGCCAGGGAAAAAGGAATCCATGATGTCGGCGCTGGTGGATTATTTTAAGGATACAGGGCGGCTGGTCATCATAGATGAAGCAGACCACCTGACCATGTCCGCCCTTCAGGCAGTCCGGAACCTGAACGATGAGGCACGAATTGGTATCATCCTTTCTGGCAATACCAAAATCTATACCCAGCTTCTGCAGGGGCCAAAATGCAGTGAATTACAGCAACTCAGGCAGCGGATCGTGGTGAAATGTATGGTAAGGAATGAATACGGGCTGGAAGAATTCAAAGAGATTTTCCCGGATGTCTCGGAAGAATGCCTTCCCTACCTGATCAAGATGGCAAATGACGAAAGCCTGCGCGCCACAGTCAAGATACTGGAACTGGCTTATGAATTTGCAGATACAAAGAATATCAGCGTGAAGATACTGCAGCAGGTAAAGATGCAGTTAACGGAGGGATTATAACATGATTTTAATGGTTAATGACAAGATGCCGCACGCGCATATAATTTTCTGTTCAGGAATACCGACTCCCGAAAAACTGGATAAAGAGAACATAGCGGATGCATATAGGGATCTCATATCTACATACAGAGGTGTGATCGACTTTATAAAGGTTCTGGATGGGATAGGCGACAGGGCGTATTCGTCTGCAGAAGCTATTGTTGCTGGAATATTTATAACAGATGGATTAGATGGTGTTCTTATAAAGGAAGGGATTATAGAAAACTGCAGTACTATAGGGAAACGCATCAGAACCATTAGAAAGAAATATGGATTAAGTCAGGGAGATTTTGCTAGACCTTTAGGTATCTCTTATGCACATATCTCCAATATAGAGAAAGACAGGGATTTTCCATCAAAATCTCTAATAAAACTGATTTCATCAGAGTATGAGATCGAAGAAGCATGGATAGCCAATGGAGCTACTGATTCTTTTGGCCATAAAGTTAAAGGCTTGTCCTATGAACGATCCAAGTATATAAGGATAAATGGATTGGATATGGTACTTTTGATGAATGATTACAGAGTCCTGTCTGGCGAGGAATTATCCGGATGCAGGTTTGACGGGGACAATGGAAAACTTTATAGGCTTAGAACCGAAAGAGTAGAAAATAGTGGAATTTATGCGGAGAGCAGCCACGCCAATGACCGCTCCCCAGAAGATGAGTAAACTCACCAACAGAACAAGTTGAGTTTACCATCTTCCAACATAAAGTGCAAGACGCACAGCTTCTATATTTAATAAGGAAAGGATGGGAAACTATGGATAAGATAGTCATTGAGTATGATTCACTGAATAACAGGAGGATCGCCCGGGATCTGGAAAAGGCCGCCGTCGCCGTGCTGGAACGGTACCATGCAGACAAGGTCATCATTGGCCAGTACACGCAGTACATACCGGGAAAGAGCCTGTTCACTTATGTAGGCGGGGATGACAGGGCTGACCGCGACGGGATCCTTGACACACTGTACAGCCACCTGGCTGACAGGCCGGATATTGACATGTGCGGCCCGGAGAGCCGGGAAGCGCTGCAGGAATTAAAGGATGTCCTGGATCCACAGGCATATCTGGCCATAGAAGAAAAGATAACGGCAGGGTTCGCAGAAAATGCCCGGAACGGGTTCCACCATGGTTTTGAGTGTATGGGCAAGCTGATGACAGGAGGAAGATCATGATCAGGGTAAAAATATTGGATAACGAATGTCTGGAAGGTATCGTAAATGATTTTGTAAACTCCACGGAAAATTTATCGGAATTGCAAAAGCAGCTTTCTGCTGATGAAGAGTACATGAAACTTTCTGCTACCGCAGACGGCATCAAGGAAGCGCTGGCAGGGTGTCCGGAAGCTGACCTGATGGAAGCATTTGAGGATGCGGTTTTCTGGAAATCGGGCTATGAAGCTAATATCGCCTATCTGGAAGGGATCAGGAAGGGGTTTAACCTCTACCGTTTCATCATGGACGGCATTGAAGAAACGGGCCGGCGGCAGCAGGCCAGAGCGGAAGTTATGCCATAAAACCGATTTTAAGGGACTTTCGGCCAAAGATGCATAAATCCCCCACCGGAAGCAGTTGAACGCAAATTGAACGGAGTTGAACGCCCTAGGGGCATGGAAAAAAGGAGATGGAGAAGATATGACGACGATATTGATCAGAAAAGGACTGAACGGGTTCCGTTACAGTGCATGCGGCGAGAAGGGGAACTTCCTCTTCAACGCCAGCCAGATCTCAGCCATTACGCGCAACTGGTCCGTAGAGCACCGGAACGGGACGGTCCAGTTCATCCGCCAGTTAGACAAGTACCCGGAACAGGAACTGGCAGGGCCGGGGAAGGAAAAAGACACTATCTGCAGCAGGATGAAAAAAGCAAGGTTAGCAAAAGGCTATACCCAGAGGCAGTGCGCACAGCTTTTGGAGATCCAGACGCCGACCTATGCGGCTATGGAGAACGGAAAAACCCACATACCAAAACACGTGCTGGTATGCCTTGCCATCCGGCTGCGGGTAAACACAAAGTGGCTGCTGGCAGGCACGGGGAAGATGAAGATCGGAGGGGAATCAGAGTATGTGCAGGAATGAAAAGACACTCTTTGCAGAACGGGCAGGCGGCCTGATCCGGAGCCTGCAGGAGCCGGACACTTTTAAAGAACTCTTCCTGCCGCTCGTCGTTGAGGCAAAGGAAGCAGCCCATAATAACCTCATGAAGGAATCACAGGAATACCAGGCAGCGCAGGCAAAGACATGGGGATCCTATGACAGGCTTGCAGAGCAGATCAAAAGGGCTGATGATCCCGGGATCCGCCGCGCATTTGACGAATATCTGGAAGCGGATGGGATATCAGATACCATATGGGCGGAAGAGATGTATCTGCGCGGCATACAGGATGCGGTGGCGTTCCTGATGCTCACTGCAAAAAAGGACACTTTTGACATAACGGGAATTTCCCTGACGCAGGAAAGCGGAAAGGGATGATTTTACCAGAAGGACGTATGAACGGACCTTGTGGATAGAAAAGGAAGGAGGACAGCCATGAACAGCATCAAAGCGGAAGACATCATCTTGCCGGATTATTCAGGATTAATTGACTGCATTTATGAACATTTCCTGATGGAGCCCGGGCAGGAGTTTGATTATGAGAACTACAACAGGGCGTTGGATAAGATCGAACAGATCGCCAGCCAGCCGGACTACAATGAATTGGAATCCACCATAACGGATGCCTGCAGGAATTCAGCGAAGCACGGCTTCCTGATGGGCACAAAGATAGCCATGACACTGCTTTCCGGCTGGCAGCAGGGCAGGGGGCAGCAGGAGGCAGGAGGGACTTTGGCATCTGCTGCAGGAAGGACGGGGTGCACAGATGGAAAAGCGCAGTTATGATATAGAAACACTCCCGTACCATTGTAAAAAAATTGCGCAGCAGGTCGGCATTGATAATCTTTTCAAAGTCTCGGAAGCGGTAGGCGGGGAATATCTGTACATACCAAAGAAGAGCAATCTGTTAAAGTATTTCCGCCAGGGATGGATCAGGGAAGACCGCGCCGCCGGCATGACGCTGGAACAGATCGCGGAGAAGCATGATATTTCTGTCGATACCGTACGCAGGACGCTGCGCAGATGAACAGAAAGCCGTGACGCCGGAGGCGCCGCGGCTCTCTTTATAAAAAAGGAGGTATCTGAAGTCCACTTGATTATACCACAGGCAGCCATGAAGCGGGCGTCCCGGCGCCATATTCTATAACATGCCACTATAGGGCATTGTGATTCCCGTTATAGAATGGAAGAAAAAGGAGGAAATGCATATATGGAAATGAACACAGCTACTGCTGCCGGGACACAGAAGTTCCGCAGCAGCTACCTCAATGCCCTCGTAAAGGAATACCACAAAGCCCGGGCACAGGAGGAAATGCACAAAGAGACCTTGAAACAGGCACAGAAAAAATACAAGGGCGAACTGCTGCTGGAAATAACGGCAGAGGAAAACCGGCAGCACCACGGCCAGATGGCCGCGATCCTGCAGACGGTCGATACCCTTACAGAAAAAGAAAAGGAACGTCTTGAAGCCTGCAGGAAGAACGAACTCACGGGATCCGGCGGCACGGATGACAGCATCCTTGCAAGGCTGGACAGGATCGGCGACATCATCAGCCGGGACGAACTGCAGATGGTCGCAGACACCCATAAGGATTCCAGCCTAGTGCAGCGCAAGCTCTACAGGATCGCAGAGCGCAGGGGCCTCTATATTGATACCTATCCGGGATATGACGAGAAAATCAGCACCCTGCTGCAGACGGCAGCGGACATCAAGGGCTTCATCCATTCCCGTGATTTTGGCCTTTCCCCGGCGATCTATGTCACTTCCGGGATGGAAGACGCTGACGATATACTTTTCCCAGTGGAGAAAACAGGAAATGGCATCCACTCCCCTGTAGAAGTTCGGACAGAGGATACAGCCGATCCCACAGAAAAGAGGGCAGAAAACAATGATAACGCTTGAACAGTATAAAGTTGGAAAGAGTGACTATATCGACCAGAATGTGATCGATTCCTTCCGGCAGAACTCCATGCTGCTGGACAGCCTGGTCTTTGATGATGCAATGATCCCGGGGACGGGCGGCACGCTGACCTACAGATATATGCGGGAAGAGATCCCGGCAGCAGCACAGACAAGGGCGATCAATACAGAATATACGCCACAGGAGGCAAAACGCACGGAGTATAGTGCGGACATCAAGATCTTCGGCGGTTCCTACCAGATCGACCGTGTGGTGGAAAAAATATCCGGGATCGCCTCGGAAGTTGCTTACCAGACAGAGAAAAAGATCAAGGCAACCTGCAACCTGTTCCACAAGACGGTCATCCAGGGCGACAGCGATACGGATGCAAACAGCTTTGACGGGCTGGACAAGGCATTGAGGGGGAGCGTGACGGAGATAAATGCAGACGGCATGATCGATCTGTCCTCGGCGGCAGCAGTCGACGAAAACTACAAGACGGTCATGGACTGGATCGACGAGACACTGTCAGAACTGTGCGGCAGGCCTGCTTTCATCATGGCAAATACATCTATGATCAACAAGATGAAATCAGTAGCCAGAAGGGCCGGATACATGACAAGGTCAGAAGACGCTTTCGGACGTTCCGTGGACGGCTATGACGGGATCCCTTTCCTTGACATGAAATACTATCCCACTAAAGAGGCAGACGGGAGTTATACGGAGAAGCCGATCATTCCGATCCAGACAAGGACTATTGACAATAAAGAGGTGACCGGCCTGACCGACATCTACTTTCCTGTGATCGGCCGGGACAGCTTCCACGGCGTGACTGTAAAAGGCGACAGCTTCATCAAGCAGTATGTCCCTGATTTCACGAAACCGGGAGCAGTTAAGAAGGGCGAAGTGGAAATGCTGGCGGCGATCGCCCTTAAGAGTACCCGAGGGGCTGCGGTACTGCGCAATATCAAGATCAGATAGCAAAGATTCTGCTTCAAATGCTGTTTAAGCAGTGTTCAAACAGGTCTTAAATAGCATTTGAAGCATAACGGAGGATAGAGATCATGAAAGAAAATGAGGAATTACGATATATAAATGACAATCTGCGAAGGGAAGACCTTTCTCCCGCCCAGCAGGAACTGTATGATTATCTGGGAAAAGAAAGGTATATAGATTTCTGCTCATACTTTGGTGGAACAGATCTTTCTGTATATAAGTTGGACACTCTCAAAAGAAGGATCGGGAAACGGAGACTAAAAGAAGACTTGTCTTTATACAGATCCGGCTGTGTCAGTTTAAGCCAGCTTGCGAGAATGTACCAAATAACTGAAAGAACAGTATACCTTATCCTGGCGGAAGGGAAAAAGTAAATGTGGATGGGAAAATGGACTAAGGAACTTGACCGGCTGTACGAAAGATACATAAGTATTTTTGGCATAGAACCGGACTGCGATACGGATGCAGACCTTGACGATATAAGCTATAATGTTTTTGTATCGGCTATCGTAAAAAGCCTTGTCACACGTATAAAAATTTCTTTGTAATCTACAAAATTTCGTCTAAAAATCCCGTTCAGGTTTTTCCGTGTTTTTTCGGTTTTTTTCACTTTAATTTATTTTTATGCGCAATCAGGTGATTTTTTTCGTGCCAGCTTACAAAAAATTACCGGACTGGTAAAGGCAGGGCAAACATGGAGAGTGCTTCGGGCATTT
>CANOBT010000144.1 GCA_947564305.1 uncultured Lachnospiraceae bacterium
GAAGATTTTGTTATCGCGATGGACGGAGCAAGTACGGAAATGTATGAAGAGGCGATTCGCGGTTTTTCTGCCGTTGCTGATGTGTGTTGTCAGCATTATTAGCATCTCTTTCTTCTGGCAATATCAGTATCGTCAAGCCGCCTTTCAACATCTTTCAAAATTTTGTGAATTTCTCATAGCAGATGTGCCGGAAGCAGAGTCTCAGGTGCTGTCTGCCATGAAAGAATATCACATGCAGACAGCTTCGGAAATGAAGGGGAGCGAGTTTTTGAAGCAGTATGGATATAGCAGCAGCGAATTTTGTGAAGATGTTCCGTGGCTTTTTTTTATTCCTTCCGTGGTTATGCTATTTTTTGTTATCTTTGGATTTTTGTTTGTCATCTGGTACTGGAATCAGAGTAATCGGATGCGGATTGCAGAGCTGACGGATTATCTGGAGAAGGTGAATGTGGGTGCAAGTAGAACCGTGATTCAGATGAGGGAGGATGCATTTTCACGTCTTCAAGATGAAATGTATAAAACGGTGACAACTCTGTATCAGACGAGGGAGGCAGCAGTCAAGGCCAAAGAAAATTTTGCGGATAACCTGGCAAATATTGCCCATCAGTTCAAGACACCGCTTACCGCCGCTTTTCTTTCTCTGCAGTTGATGAAGAATACAACACCCAATGTTTACGGAGAGCAGATTGAGAGACAGTTGGAACGATTAAATCAATTGGAGGAATCGCTGCTGACTCTCTCTAAGATTGATGCCGGTGTCCTGCAACTGGAACATTCACAGGTGGATATCTATACGGTTTTGAATCTTGCAGCGGAAAACCTGGATGAGCTGTTACGAAAAAGGAATATTTCTGTTGAGATTCCGGATCATGGATGTATGGAACTATGCGGTGATATGGAATGGACAATGGAAGCGCTTATGAACTTGATGAAAAATTGTATGGAGCATTCCTCATCGGGAGGGACGATACATTGTGATTATTCCAGAAACCCGCTTTATACGGAAATTCTGATATGGGATGATGGGGAGGGATTTCAGACGGAGGACATACCCCATCTTTTTGACAGGTTTTACCGTGGGGAGGATGCGGCCGCCGATGGGATAGGGATTGGATTATCCCTTGCACGTTCTATTTTCGAACTGCAAAATGGAAATATAATAGCCCGAAATCTGCCAAAGGGCGGGGCTTGTTTTGAAATCCGAGTGTATAGTCACTGAGATGTCACTTCCTTTTGTTAATGATATCCAAAGTTTTTGTGTTAAAGTACGATATAGAGATTAAGAGACGTGAATCGCACATCAATTCTGGAAAGGAAAACAGCGGCAGGATATGAAATTAATTAGTGAAAAATAGTGAAAAAATAGTGAAAAAATAATGGAATTTTTAATTGTGGAAGAGGATAGAGGAAAACATACATGGTAGAGATTTCAAAGCGTGATTGGAAATTATACAGACAAAGAGTTCCTGATTGGCAGGAACTCTTTATGGAGCGATTGGCAAAAGAATATATTGAATTGTTAAGTGCGCCGGGAAATGCTTCAGATCATTTTTGGGAGCTTGAAAAAAGAATCAAAAAAGATAAGAAACATCCAGGTGTTCTTATTGAAATGAGAAAGTCAACGGCAATATGGGATATTGCGGATTTTGTGCGATATAAGGTAATATCACTGCGTGATCTGGAAGGATTCAGTGATGAGCTCATAGAAGCAGTTCAGTTGATTTTGAGTAGGTAGGATTTGAAAATCAGAAAGTATGTAATCGGCAGATACATGTGCCCCAAGGATGCGGAAGGACTGGACAAAAGAAATTTTGTATTGGTTGTAAAAAAGTTGAAAAAAGGCGGAACCAAACTATGATTGAATTATACTATGTCGAAGATGATCCGAACATTGCGGAGTTTGTAAAAGAATATCTGGAACAGAAAAATTTCAAAGTGACGATATGCAGCACACTTACACAAGCTAGACAGGAATTAAAGAACCATACACCGTCACTTGTCCTACTGGACTGTAATATGCCCGATGGCCGTGGCGATACCCTGTGTCAATGGATCCGCAGAAACTGGAAGGAGCTTCCTATCATCTTTCTTACAGTCCGCAGCGATTCTCATGATATCGTTTCAGGCTTCCAAAACGGCGCTGATGATTATGTGGTAAAGCCCTTCAATTTGGAGGTTTTGTATTCCCGGATTCAGGCATTGCTTCGTAGAGCAGGTAATGCGGCGGAGCAATATCTGTCCTGTGACGGAATTCGGATTGACCAAAACCGTAGGATAGTTTCCTGCCAGTTGGAGGAAATCGATTTGAGCGCGTCAGAATATGAACTTCTTTTATATCTAATGCAGAATAAAGGCCGGACTTTGACCAGAGAAAAAATTTTGGAGCAGGTGTGGGATGTAAATGGCAATTATGTCAATAACAATACTTTGACGGTGACGATGAAGCGTCTGCGGGATAAGCTGCATCAGCCCTCCTGTATCAAAACAGTCAGAAGTGTAGGATATCGTATGGAGGATACAATATGAGCGGACGATTAGGCCCATAAATCATGCAGTCACCGAGTTGTAATTTTCATTTGTTATAATTGAGATTGTAAGCTTTTATGAGAGGAAGGACAAAGACAGCATTAAAATGCCTTCCGGGAATTTAGGAGGACAATCAAATGAACATTTTAACATGTGAAGGAGTTCGGAAAGTATATGGATCCGGCAGCAATCAGGTGGTGGCGTTGGACGGAATCGACCTGGCGGTCAGTAAAGGAGAATTTGTGGCGATTGTAGGCGCCTCCGGTTCGGGAAAATCAACCTTGCTGCATATTTTGGGAAGTGTGGACAAGCCTACAGATGGAAAGGTAATTATAGACGGAACAGATCTTGCGAAACTGAATCCCACTCAGGCCGCCATTTTTCGCCGAAGGAAGGTAGGACTGGTGTATCAGTTTTATAATCTGATTCCGACCCTCACGGTAGAAAAAAATATTCTCATGCCTCTCGCCCTGGATAAGAAGAAGCCCAATAAAGAGTATTTTGAAAAAATTGTCCGTTCCCTGGGCCTTTCTGACAGGCTTGGGGCATTACCCAGTCAGTTATCCGGCGGACAGCAGCAGAGGGCGGCCATTGCCCGCTCCCTGATTTACCGCCCTGCTCTACTGTTAGCCGATGAACCCACCGGCAATCTGGATCAGAAGCGCTCGAAGGAAATTATCGACATGCTGAAATTATCGAACCGCAATCTGGACCAGACCATCTTGCTGATTACCCATGATGAGAAGATTGCTTTGGAAGCAGACCGCATTGTAACGATAGAAGACGGCCGTATTGTCAGCAATCATTCCCGCGGTTCTGCCGAGTGGAAGAATCGGAGGTGAGCATTATGTGGAAAGATTACTCAGCAAGCTATATCAAAAAGAACCGTGCTTCTAGTGTATCCATTATGGTGGCAGCGTTTATCTCTTCCTTATTTTTGTCCTTGTTGTGCAGCCTGTTTTTTAATTTGTGGATTTATGAATTGGAGCAGATTATTTTGGAGGAAGGGGACTGGCAGGGTCGGATTACCGGAGAAATTCAGGAGGATGACCTGACAACGATACGTAATTTTGCAAATGTAGAAAAAGCGGTTATAAATGGGGAACTATCAGGAGAGTCAGGAACCGTGGTAGATGTGTATTTTCGAAATACCAGGCATATTTATCAGGATATGCCGTTGATCATAGAAAAACTTGGATTAGAGGACAGTGCGGCATCCTACCACGAACTGCTTTTGTCCAGATATCTGATCCATGACCCACAGGATGAACAGCCGCCGCTTTTGATGGCGTTTTATTTGGTGATATTGGTGATTGTAGCATTAGCCCTTATCCTGATAATCCACAACTCATTTGCAGTGTCTATGAATGCACGGATTCACCAATTTGGGATTCTTTCCAGCATTGGAGCCGCACCGGGACAGATTCTTACCTGTCTGATGCAGGAGGCAGCAGTGCTTTGTATCATACCAATCCTGCTGGGAGGTTTTCTCGGAACAGTATCCAGTTTTGGAATCTTACAAGTCATGAATTTGTTAGGCGAGGGAGCGTCAGGACGGCATGAAGCTGTTTTTCAATATCATTTCTTTGTATTTGCAGGTTCTATTTTGGTATCAGCCCTGACGGTTCTTGTCTCTGCATGGCTGCCGGCGAGGAAGCTTAGCAGATTGACTCCGCTTCAGGCTATACGCGATACAGGAGGACTGCAGCTGCAAAAGAAAAGAAATTCTCG
This sequence comes from uncultured Lachnospiraceae bacterium, assembly GCA_947564305.1. The sequence continues at coordinate 4,258 of CANOBT010000144.1, forward strand.
TATCCTGTCATTACTGTTCGGGATGGAAGGGGAGCTGGCGGGAAATGCTTTGAAGGCACAAAAGAAAGCATTCCGTACATCCACACTGTCTTTAACACTTTCGTTTTTAGGATTTACCGTTATGATGTGTTTCTTTACACTTTCTGATATCAGTACGAACCATACTTATTTTGAGAGATATCAGGAGGCATGGGATGTGATGGTTACGGTGAAAGATACAGGAATCGAGAGTATCGGGCAGACAGAAGACATCAGAAAGCTGAGTGGAGTAAGGAACTGTGTGGTTTATCAGAAAGCAGCGGCAATCGGTTCTGTTTCAGAGACAGATATCAGTGATGAACTGCAGGCACTGGGTGGTCTGGAAACCGTGGCAGGTAGTTCTGTCACTGAAAAACAAGGGGCCTATCTGGTGCAGGCGCCGATTGTGATTATGGATGATGGGAGTTTTTTAGAATACTGCAGGCGGATTCGTGTTGCTCCCGAAACAAATGGTACGATTGTGTTAAACCGTATATGGGATAGTGTCAACAGTAATTTCCGCTATAAAGAGTATGTTCCATTTATCAAAGAGGAGAGAGATACGATAGTGCTGCAAAGTGCCGGACAGGAGGGAAATCCGGCGGAGCTCCCTGTACTTGCTTATACACAGGAAGCACCGGTTCTGAGGGAAGAATATGAGAATTATGCATTGGTACAGTTTGTTCCCTTGTCTGTGTGGAAGAGAAGCGCCGGACAAATGGGGAAGGCGGAGGCAGATACTTATATCCGGGCGCTTGGTGAAGAAGGAATTACGCTCACGGAATTGAATCAACTGGAAGCAGATATCACACAGATGATTGGTACAACATATGACATAGAAAGCGAAAACCGGATTCAAGAGAAAATCACAGACAACCACATGAAGAAAGGCTTCATGCTGATTTTAGGAGCTTTTTGTTCCTTGCTTGCCTTTATCGGAATTGCCAATGTATTCTCCAACACATTGGGATTTTTACGCCAGAGAAAGAGGGAATTTGCACAGTATATGTCTGTTGGCATGACACCAAAAGGCATGCGGAGAATGTTCTGTATTGAAGTACTGATTGTCGCAGGCCGTCCTCTGTTGATTACCTTGCCTGTCACGGCGGCATTTGTGGGCTTTATGATAACTGCAAGTTACCTGAATCCTATGGAATTTTTATCGGCAGCGCCCGTTGTACCGATTACAGGATTTATTCTGGCGATTTTTGGCTTTGTTGCTCTGGCTTATTATATCGGCGGGAAAAGGATGATGAGCTGCAGTCTTACAGATGCTTTGCGAAATGACAGTGCAATGTGAGGAACCATAAATTGACGAAACCAGAAACATAAGTTATACTAAATAATCAAGGAAAGGAATGCCGGGATTTCCAGAGTATAGGATTTACGGCATTTCCACACAAAAAATAAAGGTGAGAACCAACAAAATGGACACAAAGGAACTAAGGTTTTTCCGTCAGGTTTACGAGGAACAAAGTATCAATAAAGCATCAAAGCTGCTTTTTATTACTCCGCAGGGCCTAAGCAAGGTCATACATCATTTGGAGGAGGAATTGGGAGTCAGTCTGTTTGAACGTTCTGCGAACGGGATGCGCCCTACCGAAAGCGGCACATATCTTTATGAAAATAGTACTCAGCTTCTGGAGCAATTTGATGAGATTATGATTGGAATTCAGCAGATCCAGGACAGAAATCAGAAATTGAAGATTGGTTTTTCCTGCGGCGTGTTAAATGTTTTCCCGTTTCAAAAATTGGAGGAATATCAAAAGCAGCACAGCCATATTCAGCTCCAGTGGGAGGAGGCTGTCAATCAGGAGATTATTCACAAGGTACGGCAGGGAAGTTTGGATATCGGGTTTGTCATAGGGCAGATTACGGCTCAGGAATTGTGGCAGCAGGAAATGCTTTGTAAGAAAATGAATGTGATCGTTTACGAAGGTCATCCGTTTTATGAAAGGAAATCCCTTTCTATCGAGGATTTGAAGGGGGAATTTTTAGTCACGCTGAATGAGAAATATTACAGCTATCACAGCCTTCTAGAGCGATGCAGGGATTTTGGATTTACTCCGACGATTGTGGCCAAAACCATGGAGAGCCAGGTAATCTATCATTTTTGCAGACAGAGGATTGGACTGGGGATTGATGCAGATATCCATCAAGATAAGATAATGCTGAGCGGGCTGCGCCTGATTGAACTGCGGGATTCCATTCCCTGGAAGATATCAATGGTTATACGCAGTGATAGGAAGAAAGAACAGGCAGTGCGGGAGATGGCGGAGCTTTTTTGCATTTGAATATAAAAAGTTACTATTTACGGGGCCGTGCACTCTAACTATAAAAAATAAGTTGATACATGCTTCTATCTGGTTTATAGATAGGAGCATTTTTGTATGTTAAACTTTTTATATACAAAAAGTTTTTATATACCATAGTATGCAGAAAGGTTGCCAGTGGCAAGCTTTCTGTATGCCGGTCTTCACATAAGCCGGCAGTCAATTTCAAGAAAAAATAAGAACGAGAGGAATCGAATCATGGTTAGAAAATTTCCACATTTGTCAAGCCCGATCACCATCGGGAGAGTTACATTCCGCAACCGTATGTTTTCCGCACCTATGGGGGGAACAGACATTACAAACGACGGCTGTATTGGACCAAAATCCACTGCATTTTATGAGCTGAGAGGAAAAGGAGGCGCAGGAGCCGTTACTGTCAGTGAGTGTATGGTACACCCCAAAACGGATGGTTCTCATGCATATCATCTGGATACCACAATTTTAAATTCCCTTGCAGCAGCGACCTACACAGCCGATGCGATCCGCAGACACGGTGCGATTCCGAGCATTGAACTTTCCCATTCCGGCATGTATGCGGGAACCTATATGACGGATAAGAGCAAACAGCATGATATGAACCAGTGGGGACCCAGCGACACCGTGCGTCCGGACGGTGTTCAGGTCAAAGCTCTCACAAAAGAGATGATTGCAGAAATCGTAGAAGCTTATGGCAATGTGGCAGGGCTTGCAAAACGTGCCGGATTTGAAATGCTGATGATTCATGGCGGTCATGGGTGGCTGTTAAACCAGTTCTTTTCCCCTTATTTCAACAAGCGGACGGACGAATACGGGGGAAGCCTTGAGAACCGCTGCCGTCTTGCAGTCGAAGTACTAAGAGCCGTCAGGGAAGCCGTAGGACCGGGATTTCCGATTGAATTCCGTCTGAGTGGTTCGGAATTATTTGACGGTGGATATGATTTGGAGGAAGGGGTAAGGATTGCGCAGCAGATTGAAAGCTACATTGACCTTCTTCATGTTTCGGCCGGTACATATCAAAGAGGCTTTGGCGATACCCACCCGTCTATGTTCAAAGACCATGGATGTAACGTATATCTTGCGGCAGAGATCAAAAAGCATGTATCAGTTCCGGTAGCTACCATCGGCGGCCTGAATGACCCACAGCAGATGGAGGAAATCATTGCAAGCGGGAAAGCGGATATTGTCTACATGGCAAGGGCGCTTCTGGCAGACCCGTTCCTTCCAAGAAAGGTGATGGAAAATAAGGATGAGGATATCGTGAAATGTCTCCGCTGTTTTACCTGCATGGCGGAACGGGCAGCTACGTCCACAAGGCGGTGTACGGTGAATCCGCTCATTGGGCGCGAAATGGAGGGCTGTGAAGTGGCGAAGGCTCCGACATCTAAAACAGTTGTTGTTGTCGGCGGAGGTCCAGGTGGATTGAAAGCAGCGCAGACCGCAGCTCTGAGAGGTCACAAGGTTATTTTGATGGAGAAGGAGGCAGAGCTTGGCGGTATTTTGAAGAGTGAACAGGCATTGCCGTTTAAGCATGAGATGTATGAACTCTCGGTGACATTTGCAAAACAATGCCGGGAAGCGGGAGTAGAGATTCGTCTGAACACAAAAGCGACAAAGGAACTGGTGGAAAAGGAAAATCCGGATGCGGTGATCATCGCGGCAGGTTCCAGACCGCTTGTACTTCCGATTCCAGGAATTGACGGAGAAAATGTGACCATTGTAAATAACTATTATCTGGAAAAGGAAAAGGTGGGCGAAGAGGTGGTCGTGCTGGGCGGAGGACTGGCAGGATGTGAGGCGGCCATTCATCTGGCGCAAGACGGAAAGAAAGTCACCATCGTGGAAATGCGGGAACAGTTGGCACCGGATGCCAACGTAAGACATCGTCCGCTCTTATTAAAACAGATTGAAGCACTGGTGGAGGTACGCACCGGGCTGAAAGGAATGGAAGTGACACCGGAGGGTGTAATCTGTGAGGACAAGGAGAAACAGCAGCATCTGATAAAAGGAGCATCCGTTATTTGTGCGCTTGGACAGAGGGCGCGCACAGATGTAGTGGAAGCACTGCGGGATACAGCTCCTTATGTAGTATCAATCGGGGACTGTGCAAAAGTTTCCACGATTACCAACGCGGTATATCAGGGATATCATGCGGCTCTTGATATTTAAAGACGAACAGCAGTGTAAAGAGGCGTATGAAAAAGGATACGAGCAAGTGGTTACAAATAGCGAGAGGTAAAAGGAATGGATATAACGGAAGAAAAGCGAAAACAATTGACAGGGAAACGGTGGATTATCTTGATTGCCAGTTGTCTGATCAATCTTTGTATTGGCTCCCTGTATGCGTGGAGTGTGTTTTCGGCACCTATGGCAGAATACCTGAATTCACTCAACGGAGGAAACATGACAACAGCGAACCTGGCCATTGTATTTACTGTAGCAAATTCAGTGGGACCCATCACCTTAATCTCCGGCGGTCATATCAATGACCGTCTGGGACCCAAATGGGTCATTGTGGCAGGTGGTATTATTTTCGGAGGCGGGATGTTTCTCTCCGGATTAGCAACAGGAATACCCCTGCTTTTGGTCGGATATGGTTTGGGATGCGGACTTGGAATGGGTCTGGTGTACGGCTGTACTATCAGCAATTCCGTAAAATTTTTTCCGGATAAACGAGGCTTGATTGGGGGAATTGCGACAGCGTCCTATGGAATTAGTTCCGTATTGATTCCGCCTGTGGCAAATATGCTGATTGACAGAGCGGGTATATTATCGGCGTTTAAGATTCTCGGCATTGCGTTTCTGATTATTATCTGCGGCGGCGCGTTTCTTATCGAAAAATGTCCGGAAGGATTTGCGCCGACAGGCTTCCGGCCAGAAAAAAGCAGCGACGGGAAAACAGAAAAAACTTCCGCAGCCAACAGCAAAAAGGCAGAGACAAAAAGTATAGATAAAGATTGGAAAGAAATGCTGAGAGAACCAGTATTTTATGTGATGATTCTGATGCTGACCTGTGGGGCGGTATTCGGCCTGATGACTATTTCCCAGGTATCCCCGATTGCACAGACCATGATTGGAATGTCTGTAGCATCCGCAACAGCAGCGGTTTCCATATTGGCCTTGTTTAATGCGGCCGGGAGAGTACTGGCGGGATACATTTCCGATATTATCGGACGTATCAATACGCTGACTATCATGCTGGTGATGGCTATAGCCGGACTGTTGCTTCTCAGCACGGCAGGAGACGGAGATGTAATAAAGTTCTTTATCGGCGTGTCAGTAGTAGGGTTGTGCTTCGGGGCATTTATGGGGGTGTTCCCAGGATTTACGACGGACCAGTTCGGACCGAAAAACAGCAGTGTGAACTATGGAATTATGTTTATCGGATTTGCAGTGGCAGGCTATGTAGGACCGACGATTATGAGTTCGGTGTATGGAAAGACAGGAAGCTATGTTCCGGCATTTTGGATTGCCATAGGGCTGGCTGTTCTGGGACTGGTTTTGTCATTCATATATCGGAAGATGCAGAAGGCGGATTCATGATAGTATTTGGAAAAACTGTAAGAATTTTGAAAATCAGTAAAACAAAGGAAGCGTATGAAATATGAGGAAAAAATGGATTCATTTCATGCGCTTCCATATGTTAAAATGAAAAATAATGAAGAGGCTAAATCATAAAATACAAAAAAGAAATGTAGAAGCTATTTCTTCTGCTTTTTAAGAATGTTCTGTACATCCTCCCACGCTTCATCGTCAAACTTGCGGTCACGGAAATAATATTTCCGGTCAGCTTCCGTAATCTCACGGATTACCCGGCATGGATTACCGGCTGCAATAACCCAGTCAGGGATATCTTTGGTGACAACGCTGCCGGCGCCGATGACCGTATTGCTTCCAATATGTACACCAGGGCAGATGACAGTGTTGCCGCCAATCCAAACATTATCGCCGATGGTTACTTCGATACCATATTCATAGGCTGTATTGCGGGTATCCGGATGCACCGGGTGCCCCGCTGTATAGATTGCAACATTGGGTGCCATCTGGCAGTTGTCTCCGATGATGACTTTTGCCACATCCAAAATGGTACAGTTATAATTGGCAAAGAAATTTTTTCCAACTTCGATATGTGTGCCATAATCGCAGTAAAAAGGAGGATTGATAAATGCGCCGTCGGATTTTCCAAGCAGTTCCTTTACAATCCGTCCAAGCGTCTCAAAATCAGACCGGTCTGCGGTGTTTAACGCTTGTGTCAATTTCCTGGCTCTTTTCTGTTCCTCAAAGATTTTATCATCGGAAATATATGGTATCTGTAAATCTCTTCGTTCTGTTTGATTCATGATAGATTCGATTCCTTTCTTGGTTAGTATACCTGTCCTTGCTATGCTGTGTTGTTGATGATATAATAATAGTATATTTTAACTCTGGTATCTATCACTTTTATCTCTATTTATTATAACAATCGTATTATAAAAAGAAAGTAGGTAAAAAATATGAGTGATCAGAAATACATATTGAGCCATCTGGCCAGTATCTTTCACACGGGCGTTTTTTGTCTGCAGGAGGAACAATTGATTTCCTATGAGGAAAATCCGGAATATAATCCAGTGTACAATAACGAGGGATTTCGTCTCACATTGACTTCCGCCGCTGATGCACAGGCGGAGCCGGTTGTGGCAGGCGATGAATTTCGGGTGTTTTATATTTGTGTGAAATGGAAACATACCTACTATATAATGGGGCCGTTTTGCACGCAGGTGATGAGCCGCACGGAAAGACACCGATTCTATCATTTTTATGGGGTTGAGGAGAAATGGGAGAAGGGCCTGCACTATTATACTTTGATGGAGATATTACAGACAGCAGGATTGTTTACGAAAATTATTTCAGGCCGGGAATACACGGATCAACAGCTTGTGGATGCCAATTATCATGCTGTGGCCAGTATGAAAGAACAAGAGGAAATGGTCTGTTTTGATATCAAGTCTCAGGATGAAGATATATACCGCCATACCTATCAGGAGGAGAGACGGATATTGGATGCGGTCAAAGAGGGGAATGTGGAGGAGGCAGTTCGTTTATCGAAAGAAATGGACTCCAATATCGGCAGACTGGGAGAGAGCGAAGTGGAGCATTGGAGAAATCTGTCCATTGTGGCCGCCACAATCTGTGCCAGAGCTGCGATTGAAGGGGGCGTTATGCCGTCAGTTGCATACCGGCTCAGTGGATTTTATATTAATAAAAGTACGGCGTGTAAAGACATCACGCAGATTCTGGTTTATCGGAACCACGCAATCGAAGAACTGGCAAAGAAGGTGCGGGAGCAGAAGGAGAAGCGTCATACTTCCAGCTATACGGAGCAGTGCAAGGATTATGTATATGGTCATTACAGAGAGAAGATTTATCTGGACAATATTGCAGATACATTGGGAATCAGCAGCAGCTATTTATCACGGTTGTTTAAAAAAGAAACCGGAAACAGCCTGCAGGACTTTATCAATGATGTGAGGGTGGAGAAGGCGATTAATCTGCTGCTCTATTCGGAGGAGACACTGCCGGGAATCGCGGAATACGTAAACTTCCCCTCGCAAAGCTATTTTGGAAAAATCTTTAAACAGAAGATGCAGATGACTCCCAAGCAATACAGGGAATTGCATAAACCTGCGGAATTTAAAAACTAGAAACCTAATGCTGTCAGCCCATGTTCTAGGGCTGTCTGGTAAAGAAAAGTGCCATTGCTGCGCCAGACAGCCCTCCTAAAATTTTGCAGACCAAAAGCGGCACTACAAGTTTGTCTTCCACCCCAAATGTGAATCCCATATGGGCTGCAAGAGCAGAAGCACCACAGACCAAAAAGGCAGCGTTCACTACCGCGCCTCTTTCATCCATTTCTTTCATCATGGCGATAGCCGGGATGGGGCTTACAATTCCCATGAGAAGCCCTGCCACACTGTTTCCGTTCATTCTGGTTCTGATTCCAATCCAGTGAAACGGTTTTTCTAAAAGTCGCCGGAGTATCTCAGCCACAGGCAGGCTTCCCAACATCACGATACCAATGGAAGAGACTACGGCCATAGCATCCTCAATTGGCGCGAGTCCCTTTAGAATCTGAAAGTTTGTCATGTATTCCACGGCCCCGGCGATTAGCCCGATTGTGGTAAGAAAACCAATGAGAGCGGCAAAATATCCAAATCCTTTCACCATCTTATCAGGGAAACGGCGGATTCCTGCCATCAGCAGTAATGACAGTAAAAAAACAGGAAGGCTTTGCAGCAGGATTTCTTTCAAATGAAGTCCGCAGAATAAACCGCCGATGAACAATGATACAGGCATTGTGCCAAGCCCGATCAGTATTCCTTTCGCTAATAGGGGACGTTCCGTTATAGAGACCATTCCCATTCCTACAGGAATGGTAAAAGTGATGGTACATCCAAAGGTAGCCCCTACAACAATCCCGGAATATCGACCAATCGCGGGAATACGTGCCAGTTCCATAGAAAGCTGATATCCTCCCATGTCAATGGCAAGTAAGCCGCCTAGAATACCGGGGTCTAGTCCAAGCAGATTCCATAGTGGTACGACCGCTGTTTTTAAAAGGCCGGAGAGAAGAGGAGTCAGGCAGATGATTCCTGCCATAGAAAGGGCAGTGGTTCCCAAAAGCATAAAACCTTCTTCAAATCGTTTCCCAAGTCCCAGCCGGTTTCCGCATATTTTATCAATGCCGCCGATTGCTGCACCGGCAGCCATAATCCACATGATTACTGTATTCATGACAAAATCTCCTGATATTGTAATATAAAGCCTGCTCCGCCAAAGGGGTAGTGCCTGTTGTCAAAAGGTATTTAGAAACCTATTTCTTATATATTTGATGTTTATGGGTGTTCACGTTTTTTATTATATATTGCATATGAATAAACTGCAAGATATACATGTTCATTCAGGGAAAGGGCGGGAAAAATAAATGAATGATTGTATCTGGAGTGTGAGTCCTATATAATGGTAAGAGACATTGAAAGACAAAGGAGATACAAGAATATGTTATATACCACGCATTATGCATCCCCTA
>CANOBT010000145.1 GCA_947564305.1 uncultured Lachnospiraceae bacterium
AAAGTATACTTTGGCGGACTTTTTCAGCAGACAAGGAGGGAAGGGTTTGGAATACAGTTACATGCTCGTGGCGGAATCTGACAAATACCCGCGGGATCTCAAGCATTCAGTCTTTACCGACACCCGTGGAGACACGGATTTCCCGGAATTCGACCGTCTTCTGTCCGTGATCCAGCCGAATGACAGTCTTCACATCCCGTCCCTGGCAGATCTGGGCTACAACCTCACGCAGGTATGCGAAAAATGGCAGAAGCTGCAGGACAAAGAGGTCCACATCTGGATCCTGGACTGTCCCGCGGCCCACAGCCAGCCGGAGCTCTTCGGCGAAGTCCTGCAGTATGTGTGTTATTCGCAGAAGCGGTTCCGCAACCCGAAACACCGCACGGTGATCCGGGATAAGAACGGAAGCGGCCCTGGCCGACGGCGGATCGAACTCCCTGAACGCTTCGCGGAAGTCTACGAAGACTACTGCAGCGGCAAGCTCAACAGCCGGGAAGCCGGGGAATCGCTCAATGTCTCTCATACGACGTTTCTGCGATGGAGCCGGCAGCTGGACGAAGCCTGAGCTTCTTAGAAAGTTTTGCATGAAAGAAAAGGAATTGAAAAAGCTGTCCCGTCTTCAGCTCGTGGATCTTCTCATTGAAAGTACAGAAGAAAACGAACGGCTGAAGACACTCGTGCAGAAACTCAGCGACGAGCTCGAAAGCCGGCGCATCGAGTGCCGGAAAGCCGGGAACATCGCGCAGGCCGCCCTGCAGCTCAACGGCGTGTTCGAAGCCGCCCAGCAGGCAGCCGAGGATTACCTCAACGAGATCAGACAACAGACAGAAAGGGCCGCTCCATGAGCAGCCATAAGAAAGAGATGCCATCGGCCGATCAGTTTGACTCGGCGGACTGGAAGAAAGAAAAGAAACGGATTTTGTACCAGAAAAAGTTCCGGGACACACTCAAAAGCACCGTTGCGGTGCTCGTGGTCGTCGCCGCACTGGCGATTCTCGCCGCAACCCTGTGGCTCCCGGTCCTGCGCATCTACGGAAACTCCATGACACCCACCCTCAGCGAAGGCAACATTGTCGCCACGGTGAAAACCACAGAATTCCAGCCGGGGGATGTCATTGCCTTCTATTACAACAACAAGCTCCTCGTCAAGCGCGTCATCGCCGGACCGGGAGACTGGGTGGATCTTGCGGACGACGGCACTGTGTACGTCAACGGCAAGGAACTGGAGGAACCGTATCTGGAGGAAAAAGCACTGGGTGAAACGAACATCGACTACCCCTACCAGGTGCCGGAAGACCGGTGGTTTGTGATGGGGGACCACCGGAGCGTTTCCCTGGACTCCAGAACCAAGGCCATCGGGCCCATTGCCGAAGAACAGATTGTCGGCAAGCTGGTCTGGCGGCTCTGGCCTCTTGATGCGGCAGGGACTTTGTAGAAAGGAAATTTGATGATGAAGAGACACCGCCATATACGGAAAAAACTGGTGGGTGCTCTGGCAGCGGTCGTCGTGTTCTGCACGACCTATGCGCTGATCCTGCCAGCCGTGACGCTTTCCAGCGAGACACACTGCGGCAAGGAAGAGCACACGCATATAGAAGAGTGTTACAGAAGCGGGGAATATCTTTGCGGTCAGGAAGAATCTGACAGTACGGAAGGTCATGTCCATGACGAATCCTGTTACCAGGAAATGCAGACACTGATCTGCGGACAGGAAGAAAGCGAACTCCATGTGCATGATGAGACCTGTTACCTGACAGAACAGGTTCTGATCTGCGATAAGAATGAGTCGGAAGGCACGGAGGGACATATCCATACCGACGACTGCAAAAAGAGCAGCGAACCGATGTGTGGGAAAGAGGAACACACCCATTCCAGACAATGCGAATCCGATCCGGAAGCCGTGGAAACGGAAGAGGACTGGAAAAAGACGGTTCCGGCTGATCTGAAAGAAGATGTCCGGGAACGAGTTTTGCAGGTGGCGGAAAGCCAGAAGGGATACAAGGAATCGGACAAGAACTTCCGGGTCAACGATGACGGCACGGAAGACGGCTTTACCAGGTACGGGGAATGGGCTGGTGACCGATATGGTGACTGGAACAATGCCTTCACCGGCTGGGTTCTGAAGTATGCCAATGCGAAAGCCGGCTGGAAGTCAAATGCCGATGAATGGATCGCTGCCCGGTCCGAAGATCTGGTCAAGGATGCCAAAGAGGCGAAGGCCGGGGATGTGGTGTTCTATCAGGATGATGAAGGCAAGAGAAAGTCCGGTATCCTGGAAAGTTATGATGAAGCATCAAAGAAAGCAAAAATATATGCGGGAGATGTCGAAAAATCTGTAAAGGTAATTGACCGCTCTGCTGCACAGCTGATCGGTTCTCTGCAGATCTCAGAAAAAGCACCATCCGAGAATGGTGCAGACACTGAGACTCCAGGTGATGGTTCCGGAGAGGACAATCCTGAGGATTCCGAATCTGACCAACAGACAAAAACGGTTTCCATCGAGGGCGCTGACAATAAAGTACAGACTGGTGACGAAATCACATTGACGGCTGTTCCTCAGGGATTCGAGGATGGTGAAATCCTGCATTATCAGTGGCAGTACAACGATACAGAAAACGCAGATTCTGAAGCCTGGAAAGATCTGGAGGGTGAAACTTCCGATAAACTGACGATTCTGGTTACAGACGACAATCTGACTCACCACTGGCGTGTAGGGATTACACAGGAGGTAAGCACAGATTCTTATACAGGCGGTGGAAACACTGAGGGAGCGGCCTACAAGCTGAAACCTCTTGTTCCTGTTCAGAAACTGGAAGAAGTGATGACTGGTTCAGAAGAAACAGCTTCAGATGGTACAGAAACTATCTATTCAGGAGATGTGGTTCTGAAGACGGCCAATGAAGAGACGGATGGAATTAACGCAGCTGCGGAAACAGATGTGACGCCGAACTCATTCATCATTGAAAAGAAATGGACGAAGCAGCCTCTTGAAAGTGAAGTTACTTCTGTTCCTGTCCAAATCCGCTATGGAGACTACAATCCTGAAACCTATCAGCCGGACCTGCTGGAGGGTATGGTAGATCCCAATCCGGTCATCATGGAAACCGAGATCAGCTATGATTCCGGATCAAGAACCTGGAAACGGGAAATCAGTTACAGCGAACTTCTGACTAAGTTCAAAGAGAAATACCCGGATCAGACTGCGGACTATACAAAGTTCTACGTTACAGAAACCCTTGATGGGTATCTCGCTTCCTACCAGCGGCAGGAAGTTGTAGATGATAATTTCCGAACAGTTAAATCACAACCTGCATCTCAGCTGGAAGCGGGCAAGCAGTACGTGATTCTCAACGATGACCAAAACAGGGCCCTGGGAAGAAATGGCAGCAGCTATTCAACAAATACTTATGATGGTTTGCTTACTGACTCGATCCTGTGGACGGCTGCCAGCCATAATGGGGGCTTCGCGTTGAGTAATAACAACTATTATTTAAGGATTAATTATGGTGTTTTGAGACTTACGAGTACTCCTAATAACAGATCGTCATTCATTGTTAATGATGATGGGCTTAGGTCTGAGAACTATTATATTGACTACGGTTCTGATCATTTGTGGTATACTTCAAGTTTTAGGGCGGATTCCTCTCAACATAGAGCTCACATATATGAAGTGGTTGCGCAGGAGAAACTGGATATCCAGTACACCATTACAAACACCAAGGTTGCTTCAGGATCATTTGGTTCCGGAACCATTCCCATGGCGGAAAAGGAAATCCCGCATTCGAAAATGATTGATTATCTGGGAGATTCTGTCGTGAATCCTGATGCGGGATATGGATCAGATAAGAACCTTTCTGATTCGTACCGCTTGTATCTGGATGCCGGACCAATTGCAGATGAGAACCCTGTCAATTTGATTCTGGTTCTGGATACTTCAGCGAGTATGAATGAAAATCTGGGTAACACAAGTACGTCTCGCTGGTCGAATCTTAAAAATACTTTGGTTGGTAATACTGGTGTTTTACAGGATTTCTACAAGTTGAATTCTATGAACCAGGTTCGATTGATTACTTTTGCGTCTCTTGCAACTATAGATAATACCGTATATAAGGATTTTAGCAGTGTTAAGAACAAGTTGAATGGTACATCGCTTCAGAGTGGGGACTTGGGAGGCACGAACTATGAGGATGCACTTTTAAAGCTTTCAGGCGTCATTGATCAGACGCCAAGAGGTTATTCCACATATGTAATCTTCCTAAGTGACGGCGTACCTACTGTACATAATGATGGCAATAGGTATGAAATCGGTGGTAGCAATGAGACCAATATGGTTGATGCAAAGGGAGTCGTAAGCCAGATCAATGCATTATATGCAGATTCAACTAGGCAATTTACATTAAGTACAATTGCTTACGATACAACTCCGACCGTATTCTTGGCCAAAAATCCAAATGGAGTAGGAAAATTTACTTATGAAGGGAAAACAATAGATGTCCCAGATTTGCCCTCTAAAGATGGATTTTGTGGCAGCGCAACAGATGTAACTTCTCTGCAGGAACAGCTATATCTGATGTGCATTGGCCCACGCTGTGACAATTTGGTGATTCAGGATACACTTTCTCAAAATGTCAATTTCGATTTAGTAAACACAACTATCATTGTCAAGGCAATTCCAACAGGAGCTGCAGCACCTGAACCAGTCATCATCTATCAGACACCTTCCCTGAATAAGAGTGAAGTAAGTCCGAAACAGGCATTACCGAATGAAACTTCGAATTTCAGCTTTGAGAACAGGGATACGATTGGCACGAATGTGAATGTCAAAAACTGGACAAATGCTCAGGTGTTTGGCAGTACTGGTGGCGTGTTTGTTGATCTGAAATCCAAGACAATTCAGCTGAAATTCAATCCGGACTGGTCCATGGATCCTGCCTACAGATATGAACTCAGTTTCAATGTAGAAACAACTGCCGAAGCGTATGAGAAGTTTGATAATCAGCAGATGACATACAACGAATCTGGAGATTCCAACAGTGATTACCGGCCATCTGGCAACACAACTTCGAGCAACCGCGGAGGATTCTTCTCAAATGAAAGTTCTGCTCTGAATTACCGATATAAGAATCCATATAAAGAATCCGAAACACAATGGCTTGCAACAAATCCCGGTAGCGGAGTTATAGAGATTACTCCATATCAGAAACCTGTTGTTCAGACTGATGCTGCTTTGCTGGATGTATTCAAAGTGTCCAGTGATGGTAGTGAAAAACTGAATGGTGCCGTATTCGAAATCTATGATGACCTGACGAAAGATCCGCTTAGAGAATATACGACGAGCGGTTCCGGAGAGAATGCAGGTCATATAGATATTGGACGAGTTCAAAACGGAAAAGTTTATTACCTGAAGGAGAAAACACCGCCTGCCGGATATCTGCAGGACAATGTGATCTTCAAGATTACATTCAATGGCAAGGATACTACTGTTGAAATTCTGGATGGTAATGGAAAACCAGGAGAATTTGATTCTGATAGGTATGTATCAGTTGGAATTAATGGAAGACGTGTAACGCTTACTATTAAAAATGAGGCAGGTAAACCGCTGCCCAACACCGGTGGATCCGGTACACAACTTCTTACATCCGCAGGCGCGGCAATGATTGCCGGTAGCCTGCTCATGTACGGATACAAAAAGAGGCTTAGGGGCAAAGAAAGGGGGTTGAAGTAAAAGCCTCCGCCCCTGACCTTAAGGGGATTTGTATTCGATAAATAAAAAATCCGGGAATTTGATACCGGAAAGGAAAAGAAAGGAAATTATGAACAAAAATTTTAAAAAGATGTTCTCTGTTGCCGCAGCAGCTACTATGGTGGCTGGTGTTGGCCTGACAACAGTCAATGCTGCAGAACTTGCCGCCGGCGAGGGAACCATTACCATTGCCAATGCCCAGAAGGGAAAAACGTATACTGCCTATCAGATTTTTGAGGTAAGCGCTACAGAACAGACTCATGATGTAATCAACCCTGGCGTAGAGTTTGATGATAAAAGAACTGCTTCTTATATTGCGACAGAAGAGCAGAAAACATTCTTTGCTTCAGCAAATCCTGAATTATTTAATTTCCAGGCTACTGCAAATGGCAAGTATAACGTAGCAGTTAAGACTGGAATCACAGGTCAAGATATTGCTACATTCCTGAATTCGAAAGAAGTTGATGATTTGAATAAAGTATTCGATCATAAATCTGTGACGGCAGATACAGCAGGTGCATTGTCCATTACAGATGTTCCTTATGGTTATTACTATGTAAAAACAGATGCAGGAACGATTGCCAGCATTAATACAGCAACTCCCAGCGTGACAATTACCGATAAGAACAAACCGACTAATGTTGATAAGAAGGTTAATGATCCTGAAAATACTCAAGTAGATGCCGATCACTCAACCGCTTATGTTGGAGAAATCAAATCCTTTGAGATTACCACAAACATTGAACCTGGTCTGAAATCTTTCACCATCACCGATACGATGGGAACGGGTCTGGAACTTGTTGCTGATTCTATCTCTATAACTCCTAGCACATTGACAAATGACAAAGATTATTCAGTCTCTGTAGATGGCCAGAAAATCACTGTTGCTTTCAAAGATACTTATCTGCAGAGATTAACAGCTTCCACTTCTGTAACGATTACTTACCGGGCAACAGTAACGGATGCTGCAGTTTCTGCAGGATCCGTTCGGAACACTGTCGTAGTTAAGCCGGGAGATAACGATACAGTCAATGACTTTGTAAAAATCTTCCTTGGAAAAGCTGACTTCACAAAGGTGGATGCAAACGACGAGGCTACCACTCTTGCTGGTGCAGAATTCGAGATTTATACAGAAGCCACTGAAGGAACAAAACTGAGTTTTATCAAGGATGGAGATACATATCGTTATGTACAGGCTCCTGTAGATGGTGACAGTTCTGTAACCACTCTGACTTCTGGAACTGATGGTCAGTTCCACGTGACTGGTCTGCCTGAAGGTTCCTACTGGCTGCAGGAAACCAAAGCACCGGCTGGTTATAACCTGATGACATCCCGTCAGCAGTTTAATGTAACTCTTAATGATACTAATGTTTCGAATCCTTCTATGAATGAAGTGAAGGCAAACATCGAGAACACCAAGGGTGGTGCGACTCTGCCTTCCACAGGTGGTATGGGTACAACGGCTCTGTACACGATTGGCGGCCTGATGGTTGCTGGTGCAGCAGTACTATTCGTTGTTCGCAAGAGAATGGCTGCATAAGCTCTTTTGACAAGTTGATTTACTGTCGTTGAATCAGGAAGACTGCCTTCCTGATTCAATGGCAGGGAGAACTCTGCAATGAAGTTTATAAGAAAGAATCTCACCACGATTCTCCTCATAATCATTTTCACGGCAGGGTTGTCCCTGCTGTTGTATCCGACAGTTTCGGACTGGGTGAATTCAATGTATGCATCCAGGGCGGTTGTATCCTATGAGGATACGGTAAATCGCATGAGTCCGGAGGAATATGATCAGATGATTGAGGGAGCAAAGGAATACAATTCTTTGCTTTCTAAGGAGACTTACCGGTTCAATCCTTCGGATGCATTGCACAAAAAATATGAGGAGACATTGAATATTACGGAAGATGGAATGATGGGAATCCTGAAAATTCCGTCTTTGCGTGTAAACCTGCCCATCTATCATGGAACGGATGATTCAGTTTTAAATACTGCTCTGGGTCATATTGAGGGTTCCTCTCTGCCGATCGGGGGTCAGGGAACTCATTCAGTAATTTCAGGGCACAGGGGACTGCCATCTGCCAAGCTCCTTACAGATCTTGATGATTTGGAGGAAGGGGATTATTTCATGATTCAGTCACTGGATAATCTTATGACATACCAGGTAGATCAGATTTCCATTGTGCTGCCAACAGATTATTCAAAGCTGGAGATAGAAGATGGAAAAGATTATGTCACTTTGATGACATGTACGCCATACGGTATCAATTCGCATCGTCTAATGGTACGCGGTCACCGTGTGGACAACCTGCCGGATGATTTCATCAATACACGAAATGAGGCCATGCTCATTGACTCGAAGCTTGTGGCGCTGTTCATTGCCGTTCCTGTCCTGATCGGACTCTTTGTCTGGGTAATGGCCAGAGGACGGAAAAAGAAAGGTTAGAAAGTTGAGGGAAACTTATGAAGGGAATTTTGAGAAAGTTATGGATCCTTCTGCTGATCCCGCTGTTTGCGGCGATGCCCGTTGCAGCGCAGGATATTGATTTGAACGAGCGAGGATCCCTGACGATTTCATTCAATGGAAAATACCCGCTGGAGGGATCATCCTATGCCATCTGGCAGGTGGCGACCATTGGGGTATCAGAGGATGGTCCATATGAGTATCAGAATGCACCGGGGTTTGAAGGAATCCGGTTCCACTTTACGGAGCAGGATCTGAACTACTGGGATGCGGATGAGTCTCATCCTCTGATTGAGTTTGTGGGTGACTACATCGATCAGGAAGGCCTGCAGCCCTATGCTACGAGGACCATCGGGGAATCCAACACGGTGACATTCAGCGATCTGCCCCTGGGGATCTACTATGTCCGTCAGACTGAGCTGGGGGAAGCCGGGTATGTCATGACTTCCTATCTGGCAACGATCCCGGATAAGTCCGGCAGCTATGATGCGACTTCCTTTGGCAAGACGGACTCGTACAGAAAGAAACCGACGAAACCGTCAAAGGCGAAGACGGCGGCTGAGCTGCAGCAGGATCAGTTCCTGATGCTGGCAGGGATTTCCCTGAGCGTACTGGCACTGGTGGTGCTGTGGAGGCGGAAGAAGGAAGCTTGAGTTCGTATATTGGTTTTTAATTCTTATGTCTGATTTGGGATTTCAGAGCTTCTGAAATCCCAATTTTCAAAAATCTAAAACGCAATAAAACAGATATTATACGGTTTTGCGTTTGAAGATGTAGTAAGGAGTTTTATGGAAATAGTATTTGGCGTTTTAATAGGTATTATCATTGCCATGAAAGACGAGATACTGGGTATTCCTGTTTTTCAGCACATAAATACTATTTATAATCGCAGAAGCTGGATGCAAATGTTGGTTATCGGAGTGTTTCTTGGTCTTCTTGGGTCGTATATCATTATGACGAATTACGAAGAAACACCTGGTATTCCGGGATTTGTAATGATATCGGAACAGTATCCGTTATTACATCTCTTGCTTGATATAGCCGTTGTGCTGATTGTCATCATTATCACTGTAAAGACTATGAATCCGGACACATATAGACAGCGTGGGAATAAAAAGAATAGGACTAATGGTCTGCAAATTACAAAAAATGAAACGGCTGACCAACAGGTGGAACCAAGGAAGAGAATCCATTTGGTTTCAATGATAAGTCCTCAAAAACTATCTGTAGATTATTCGGTGTTGAAACGGTTTCTAAAGTCCAATGATGAAGAATTAGAGTACAAAGCGATTATTCTCAGTTATGTATTAAAACAGATTGAGTTAGATCTGCAAAAAAACTCGGAAGAAACTGACTGGAATGGAGAATTGCAGAAGTTGAAGGATCCGGCTTCTGCAATCGAATTGATGAATAATGTGGCAGAGGCGACTATTTTCAACTGTTTTGAATGCTCCCCAAGAGGTAGACGAGAATCAGAGATTTTTCTCAAACGGCTGTTCTCAGAGCAATTGAAGGCCTGTGACAAATCTCTATCTACTCGTAAATTTACAGATCAGGTTTTCTTTCTTCTTATGCTGCAGTTTTTTCATGAACAGAAAAATGGTACCGGAAAAGCATCAGCATTATTAACCTGTTATCTGGACATGCTGGGGAAAACTGTTACTGATGGTACAGCTTCGAGGGAAAAGGTAGCCCGGTCATACATTGCGGCCTTACATGGATTTACGGCTTTGTATGTCAGTCAATTATTTGATGAAGCAAATCTGAAAAATGTAAAGACTCCTATCATTTTGGCTGAACTCGAATATCCAGATAAAGAGATGCAGCAAACGGTTCAGCGGTATATGGAATCAGGACTCTATGATAGTAAAGATTCTGATGCTGCCAGTTTTGAACATATCCGGAACGTATATGAATATGCCTGCAGGTATATCTTAAACACAAAGTCCTTTGTTGACTGGAACAGCATTACGTTTCCTAAGAAGGGAGAAGAGTATGGCAAACAGGTCAGAAATGCAGTATTCAATGCCACACTCTTTTGTCGCTATCCATCTGAATTGATTGCCATCTTAGAAAGAGGCTTAGTATGATTTACCGACTCGTATTGGCGAAGCCGAATGGGGGGACAAATAATGACGCTGTATTAGGTTCTTTCAGGTCATTGACACGCAACCACTTCCCGCAATTACTGAAAGCTCATGATAAATTACCTGATATAAATATAAATGATTCAGCACAGTCTAATTCACTGGTATTCTATAAAAAGAAAGATCCGGAGCAGTTTTGGAAGCGGATTGATCAGTCTCCCTATCTCCTCGTTGGGTTCGTGATTATCTCGGAAAATGTTGGGAATAGCATTCCATCCATACCGAAGGCTGTCTCAGAATTGACAAATGGAAGGGCCAGGAGAAATAATTGCTGGTTTCAAAGCCTTGATACTTACAATCTGGTTCTGTTTCAGGCAGGAGATACATACGAAAAAGCGTGGAGGAGATATTTATCGGAAATCAAGCGCCTGCGCAGATTTGGTGTCTCTGTTTCGAACATGTATACCATAGTTATGATCAACCCGGGAACCGACAAACTACAGTCAGATGAGTTATTGTCCGGCGAGTTAAAAATCAAAATCAGAAACAAAGATGAGCTGTCTGATATTTCAAGGCAAAACTCTGATATGTGGGATTTCTTTTCTGTTGAAAACAGATTTGAGACAACGATATCAGGTGGTAGCCTGCTCAATGTTCAGGGAGACTCCAGGATATCCAGTACAGCAGGAGCGATAGATGTTGTTGTTCCCTTTACGAATAAACGAGCAGCTAACTTCTTTGCGGTTTTTGAAAAAGTGATTAAGCAATTTGAGCAGTTTAACGTCAAGTTATATAGCCCATGGAGTGCTTGTGAAGATATATATCGAAATCTGCCATATAGAGTAGGTAATTCTCGAAAATCAGGAGTAGAGAGTAATAATGCTGTAGAGCCAAAGAATCATGCCTATTTCAAATCAGCATATCAGTACATACGGCAACAGGAAGAAAATAGATTGTTAAACCCAATTTCTTTGCTGCTGTCATCTGTATTGCGGAAGTTACCAGATTTTGACAGTATAAGACAGCAAATAATTCAGAAAAATGATGAAGAGGCTTATCAGGATCTTATACAGAATATAGACATTACATCGAAAGCGTTCCAGGATTTACTGCTTTGCAATGCACAGTCCATGCTTCGAAGAAAAGACAGCCATTGGGAGTTTGATGGGATTGCACCAGCAACCTTGATTGGATTCAGTAGTGTATTGGCGGAAACCATGATTGAAGCACTCAGCAAGGAAGACAAGCCGAGTAAAGAATTCCTTGTGTTTTCTGCGCCGACTATCAGCAATCATTCATCTATTTGTAAAGTACCGTTTCAATCTGATGACACCATACGAGAGTTGTATATATATACTGTTAATTTCGGTTCAACACTAAAATTGAGTGACGGTTTGTTCACGGCGGCTCACGAGATCTCCCATTTTGCCGGGGATAAAATCCGCAGAAGAAAAGCCCGGGCAAAAATCCTGCTTGATTCATATTTTGATAATTTAACATATCTTTATGTATCTTTTCTTGAGGGAGAAAAGTTTTCTCTGGATGACTTTGCAAATATATTAGCCAAAGACCGTACACAAGATGATTTTATCAGGCTGAAAGATTTGTTAATGAAGAGTTTTGATGATTGGTCGTTCAGTGAAAAAGGAAGATGGAAAAACAAAGTTGAATCTATTGGGGATTCAGATCTTACAGCGAGCAGAATGGAAGCTGAGATCAAAGGTATTGGGCTGAAATCAGAGGAAAACTTATATAAATCATTATTGAATGATTATGTATTTATTCATGAGATGATGGCATCCGACCAGCGTGCAATACCAGTTGAGATTTTTGCAATTGTATACGCTTCCGCGTTTTCAAATCTGACAGATTTATTGGATCAGGCTCATCATCGAACACTTCGAACATTGGAGATCATGAGAGAGGCCTATGCAGATCTATCTGCTGCAGAGCTTTTAAAGATGACACCTCAAGAGTATCTTTTGGCAATGTTCAAAAGTCCAAAGAACGGAGATATGTCGATCAACAGCCGTATTAGAATAGCAATCATATTGCTGATACTTGATAACGGAATTGTGGATCCCAGAGACTATACTCAATCAGATTTTGATTCTCTGCTTTCTAATGAGCCACACATGAAGGATTCCAGGAAAAATGATATCAGTTATATCACAGAGATGCAGATGAGGATAATCAATTCACTTCACACGGAAATCAGTGATTGGTATAATATCGAAAACAAGTTTCTTGTTGGAGATCTTGGTCGAATTCTTCAATATTTGTTGGAGTGCAGGAAACAGGAAGCGTGGAAGAAAACATTTCACAAAGTCCCTCCAAAATCCAGTCTCTTTTTGCTTCGGTCTGCTATGCATAACAGTAGTCCATTGAAAACCAGCGAGTTGTTTTCATATGTAAACCAGCTGTATTTTGATAAATACAGAGAATGTTTTAATGAATTATTATAGAATCACAGGAGATGAACAATGAATTTTGAAGAGTTGGTAATTAATAAGGTGATTAGAGATGACATTTCGCGGAGCATGAATACGAAGCTTCCTGATAGCTTTCGTGTTTCAGCTCATAAGAGAAGTACATATTATAATGTATCGCCTCTTGAAATGCCTGCCCAAACAGGCAAGGTAAATGTCACGAAACTTAAAAAGCCAAGTTTTATGAGATAAATATAATAACGCGCCAGTTTCCTTGACGGAAGGACCTGGCGCGTTGTCTTCAATATTCGAACTATCTGCAGAGTTTGCAAAGGTGGGCAGGCAAATTATACATCTGATGAAGGGTCTGCATTGTCTGGCACATGTTTCGGTGGCTGGATGTGGAGCAGTTTCCACAATCAGAAACTCAGGCAATCTGCCTGCTTTAGAATCTGAATGAGAGTCATGCCGGGTAAAGGTGATAGGGTACATATTAAGGAAAACCCTTAATGTTTGTACCCTATTTTTTTGCGTTTTCTGATGTTGCTTAGGAGGCTGCGCAAAATTTCCCGGATCTGATTCAGGCAGATAAAGCAGATAATCAGGCAGATAGCTCTATCGTCCGCGGATGATAGACGTAACCTTGTTTCTGGTGTCGTGGACGACCGAGAGACGCAATACAATGGGAGATACATGGTGAGGACATAATCAAAACAGGCATCCGGACCCTTCAGGCACGGGCTGATTGGTCCTATGTCAAGAAAACGGACACTGATTTTAGAGAGTCGGCAGATACTGCC
>CANOBT010000146.1 GCA_947564305.1 uncultured Lachnospiraceae bacterium
ATTCAAATATTATAACCAAAACCTACAATACTGTCAAGATTTTTTCCAGTTCTTCGTAGCTCTCAGTCTGATTTATCTTCTCCCTCAAACGCGCCGCTCCATGCAGTCCTTTCGTATACCAGGCCACATGCTTACGCATCTCCCGGATTCCCAAATAATCCCCTTTATATTCAATCTGCAGCCGTGCATGGCGCAGCATGGTTTGACGTATTTCATCTGCGGACGGCCTGGAGGGTAAACTTTTGTTTTCCTCATAGGACAATAGCTCTGAGAAAATCCACGGGTTCCCCTGTGCGCCCCGTGCAACCATAATCCCATCACATCCTGTCTGCTCCTGCATAGCAATTGCCCGTTCGGCTGAGGTGACGTCCCCGTTGCCAATGACCGGAATTTTGACAGCCTCTTTCACCTTCCGAATAATTTCCCAATCCGCTTTTCCTGAGTAATATTGCTCCCTCGTCCTTCCATGGACCGCGATGGCCGCCGCACCGGCTTCCTCTGCAATTTTAGCGATTTCTACTGCATTGATATGCTCATCATCAAATCCTTTTCGTATTTTCACAGTGACTGGTTTTTGAATCGCATGTACCACCGCATTTACAATATCATACACCAGTTTTGGCTCCTTCATCAATGCAGAGCCCTCTCCGTTACGCACGACTTTCGGGACCGGACAACCCATATTAATGTCCAGGATGGAAAAAGGACGTTCTTCAATCCGTTTTGCCATTTCACTGATAATCTTCGGGTCTGATCCAAATAATTGCAAGGACACGGGTGTTTCTTTTGGATGAATCTCAAGCAGGCTCTCCGTATTTTTATTATTATACAAAATCGCCTTGGCGCTGACCATTTCCATACAGAGCAGGCCTGCCCCCTGCTCCTTGCAGAGCAAACGGAATGGCAGGTCCGTCACACCTGCCATAGGGCCTAGAATATACGTATTTTCAAGAACTACATTTCCTATTTTAAGCTGTTTCATCTTCCTAATACCATTATCTCAAACAATTAAGCCAACGAGTTCATTGTCCTGCTTTCCCGACAAATGCACTCTACCTTTTTCTATTCTTGTAATAAATCAGACGCAGGCCATTCAGCGTCAGTTCCGGATCATATTCGTCAATACAATTCGTTTCCTGGGCAATAATTTTCCCCAATCCGCCTGTCGCAACCACCTTCGCATCTGTATAACCGGACTCTTCTTTGATTTTCCGGATAATATATTCTGTCTGTCCGATTGCGCCGTAAACCAGTCCGGCCTGCATACTGGAAATAGTCTCCTTAGCCAGTATAGACTCTGGTTTGCGAATCTCTATGGCCGGAAGCATGGCTGCACCGCCCCAGAGAGAACGCCCTGCCGTCTCAATGCCAGGCGCCGTAATTCCTGCCTCAAAGGTTCCGTTTTTCCCAATCAAGTCATAAGTGGTGGCAGTTCCAAAGTCCACAACGATTACCGGGCCTCCAAACAGTTCATAGCCGGCCACAGCATCCACAATCCGGTCCGGACCAATTTCCTTCGGATTCTCCGTCACGATTCGGATACCAGTCTTAATCCCTGCCGAGACAATCAGAGGGCGCACATCCATGTATTTGATAATCCCACTAGTCAACGAATGCATGATATCGGGCACGACCGACGCAATAATCACGGCATCAATATCTTGGGCATGAATCTTTCTGTGCTCCAGGATTCCGCAGATTGTAAATCCGTATTCATCGGAAGTTCGTGGACGTTTTGTTGTCATCCGAAACGTTCCCAGCAATTTATCTTCGTCAAATACCCCCATTGTTATATTGGTATTTCCCACATCAATTGTTAATAGCATCGCGATTTTCTCCTTTACAGAAAGTATGGTAAAATCATCGTTACATAATTACACCGAACTGGACGCCATAGCGATCTGCTACGACCATTCTGACAAACTTCTAAAACTCCATCTCTTCCCCAAGATAGAACACCTTAAAAAACAACTCCAGCGATTCAAACAGCTCTCGCCGTGTCTGCTGCATTTCTTTAATCTTCAGGACACTACCGATTTCATCAAATGTAAAATCATCCTCTTCGTGGTCCACCTTTAACTCCAGGTTCCCCTCTTCATCAAATACCACCATAAGAATGCCGCCCACATCCTCCGTATACATGACACACATAATCTGTAAATCCTGCCGGATACTTTGCGGCAATGCGTCAAATTCTGGATTCAGATAAAATTTCTTCTCATAAGAGCTGGCAGCACATAACACAATCTCGTCATACATATCCATATACGCCCCGGACTGAAACTTCTCCGGCATAAACGGCTTCCTCACTTCCATCTTCTTTCCTGACCAACAGTTCCCCGCTGTCATTAATCCCCAGAGCAACCGCCTGGTAAGGTTCCTGTGTACCGAGGATACGCACCTCTTTCCCGCAGTTTACCATCAAATGATTATAGGCTTCCCGGATTACAGACAAATCTTCTGTCTTCACATATTCCTCGTAATCCCGCTCAAACCGCTTTATAATCTCTGCAATCAGTGTACTTCTTTTCAGAGTTTTCCCTGTCTCAATCCTGAGTGAAGTGGCTGTCTTTGCAATATCTTCTGAAAAAGAATCCATATTGACATTAATCCCTACCCCAATCACGACATGGTTGATATAGTCAATTTCCGTACTCATTTCTGTCAGGATTCCTACCAGCTTCTTTCCATTAAGTACAATGTCATTTGGCCACTTAATCCGCAAGTCTAACCCTGTACAGGCCCGCAGGGATTCTGTCACACTGTATGCCATCACCAGGGTCAGCATCGGAGCTTTTGCGGGTAAAAACTCCGGCCTTAACAAGATGGACATATAAATACTGCACCCAGACGGTGACTCCCAGCCACGGCCGCGTCTTCCGCGGCCAGCCGTCTGACGGTCCGCTACTACAAGCGTGCCCGTAGATACCCCATTTTCCGCAAGCTGTTTTGCACGGATATTGGTAGAGTCTATTTCTGGAAAATAATGGATTTCCTGGCCGGCCCATTCGGTTTTCCCTACAAGCAGGCTTTCCAGTTCTTCCTTTGACATCACATCCGGAATATCAAAAATCCGGTATCCCCGGTTCTGTACTGCCTCTACCTGATATCCTTCCTCTTTTAACTGATTAATGACTTTCCATATGGCTGTGCGTGATACTCCAAGCTCCTCACACAATCGCTGTCCGGATACATAATCTTCACTCTCACGAAGAAGCCTCAAAATTTCTGCCTTCAAACTCTCCACCTCTATATTAGGAACTCTAGGAAAATTTCATATAGGTCCGTAAAAAGAACAGGCACTTTTTATTGGTGCCTGCCTGTCATTCCTCAAATTCGCCTAACGTAGCAACCATCACGGCCTTAATCGTATGCATTCGGTTCTCTGCCTCATCAAATACCTTGGACTGTGCAGATTCAAATACCTCGTCTGTCACTTCCATATCTTCGATTCCGAACCTATCGCCCATCTGCTTCCCGATAGTCGTCTTTAAATCGTGAAATGCCGGCAAACAGTGTAAGAAAATCGCCTGCTCCCCTGCATTATCCATAACCTTCTTTGTCACTTTATAAGGAGTCAACTGCTGGATTCTTTTCTCCCACACATCATCCGGTTCTCCCATAGATACCCACACATCCGTATAAATAACATCTGCATCCTTTGTGCCAAAATCCACGTCCTCTGTGAGTGTAATCGTCGCCCCTGATTCTGCGGCATAACCTCTGCACTGCTCTACCAGTTCCTCACTTGGGAAATAATCCTTCGTAGTGCATGCCACAAAATGCATTCCAAGCTTGGAGCACGCAACCATCAGGGAATTACCCATGTTGTACCGTGCGTCTCCCATGTATACGAGTTTGATTCCCTCCAGCCTTCCAAAATTCTCACGAATAGTCAGCATATCTGCAAGCATCTGGGTTGGATGAAATTCATTGGTCAATCCGTTCCATACCGGAACACCTGCATACTCTGCAAGCTCCTCCACAATATCTTGTCCAAACCCACGGTATTCTATGCCATCATACATTCTCCCAAGTACACGTGCCGTATCCTCAATGCTTTCCTTTTTTCCCATCTGAGAACCGGTAGGACCAAGATAAGTGGAACCCATCCCCATATCATGCGCCGCCACCTCGAAAGCGCAGCGTGTACGGGTACTGTCTTTTTCAAAAATCAACGCCACATTTTTTCCCTTGTAGTGATCTACCGGGATACCTTTTTTCTTCTTCTCCTTCAAGGATGCCGAAAGGTCCAGCAGATATAGGATTTCTTCTTTTGTGAAATCTTTCAGAGTTAGAAAATTTCTTCCTTTTAAGTTCATGCGTTCATCTCTCCTCCTCATATTAAATACTATCGTAATAGTAAATTTTAGATTTTACTCTGGGAAATACAATAACATATTGGGGGTGTAAATTCAATAGAGCAACGCGGAAAAACTATGACCTCCGCTGTCTGCTCGCTTCAAACATAAGCACAGTGGCAGCGGTGGCAGCGTTTAGGGACTCTGTTTGACCTTCCATAGGGATGCGTATCCATATATCAGCACACTCTGCTACTTCTTTACGAAGGCCGTTTCCTTCATTTCCTATCAGGAAGGCTGTTCCTGTGCGGTAGTTTTCCTGGTCGTAGGTATGTTCCCCTTCTAAATGGGCGGCATATACATGGATTCCTTTTGATTTCAGGTTTTCAATGGCGGCAGGCAAGTCTTCCACGTATACGAAAGGCATTCGAAAGATTGCACCCATGGTAGAGCGTATGACTTTTGGATTGTAGATGTCTACGCAGTCATGGCTCAATATGATCCCGGTGGCGCCTGCGGCCTCTGCAGTACGAAACATAGTGCCAAGGTTGCCTGGGTCCTGCAGGTTATCCAGGACAAGAATATGGGCGGGACGCCTCCTGGGCAATCCATCCTGATTTTTGTTCTGTACAATAACTGTTCCTGCTTGCGCAATCACTTCTTCTGTCCGTGTGATGACTTCATCTTCCGAATATGTGTATTGCCGTACCACCGCTAAAATCCCCTGGGGAGTTTTTGTGTCGGAGATGTATTCAAATACCTGAGTTGACACGAACTCTTTCTTTGCAGAGAAAATAGGTTCTGTCTTATGCTTGTTGTAAAACTCCTCTGTCACATAGAGCTGTACCAGGCGTTCTATAGGCACTTCCCGAATCATACGCATGCCCTCAACAATAAAAACGCCGACCTGGTTCCTCGCACGGCTTCTTCTCTGCATCTGTACGAGTTCCTTCATCCTGGGGTTTGATATACTGGTAATCATAGGTTCTCCCCTCTATTTTCGCGATGCCGTGAGCCAAATGGACAGTCTTGCATATGCATTTCGCTTACAGCAATTCCATATCTTTTTTATAATGAATCATACATCTACATCTTAAATCGGTATCCGACGCCCCAGATAGTCTCAATATACTGGGGATGAGATGTATCATACTCAATCTTTTCACGGATTTTTTTAATGTGCACTGTCACAGTCGCAATATCACCGATGGATTCCATATCCCAGATTTCTCGGAACAATTCTTCCTTCGTATATACATGGTTCGGATGGCCTGCTAAGAATGTCAGCAAATCAAATTCTTTGGTCGTAAAGGAGCGTTCTTCTCCATTAACCCACACACGCCTTGCGGTGGTATCAATCTTGAGGCCACGAATCTCAATAATCTCATTTTCCTCTATATTACTTCCAATCAAACGTTCATACCTTGCCAAATGAGCTTTTACTCGCGCTACCAGTTCGCTTGGGCTGAACGGCTTCGTCATATAGTCATCCGCGCCGAGTCCTAAGCCCCTGATTTTGTCGATATCATCTTTTTTGGCGGACACCATAATGATCGGAGTGTTTTTGCTGTCACGGACCTTCCTGCAAATTTCAAATCCATCCACTCCCGGCAGCATCAAATCCAGGATGATCAGATCAAAGTCCGCTTCCATCGCCTGCTTTAGTCCCACTTCTCCGTCATTGGCAACCTCAACCTCAAAATCACTCAGCTCCAGATAATCTTTTTCCAGATCCGCAATACTCTCTTCATCCTCAATTATCAAAATCCGCTTACTCATCCATTGGTACCTCCTGATATTTTCTGATTACAAAATACATAATGGTTCCGCTTCCTTCCACACTGGTTGCCCAAATATTGCCCCCATGCTCCTCCACAATCTTCTTTACGATAGAAAGCCCTATTCCGCTTCCGCCCTTAGAGGAATTGCGGGAGGCATCTGTCCGATAGAACCTGTCAAAGATATAGGGCAGGTCTTTTGCTGAAATCCCTTTTCCATTATCCCCCAATTCCACCTGGATAAAATCACCCACATCTCTGAGATTCATCGAGATTTTCCCTTTCGGCTTGTCCATGTATTTTAAGGAATTGGATATCACATTATTGATCACACGACGGAGCTGTTCGGGGTCTAGGATTACCTTGGAATCCTCCTCCAGATAGCAGTGATATTCAAATTCTACCCCTTTCGATTCCAGCTCCAAATACAAATCCTCCGCACAATCAAGGAAATAATTCTTCGCTGATATGGTTGTAAAATTATAGGGAATCCTGTTCGTATCAATCTTGGAATACAACGTCAGTTCATTAATCAGCAAATCCATCTCATTCGCTTTATTGTATATCGTTTTGATGTATTTGTCCATCTTTTCCGGCGTATCCGCCACGCCATCCATGATGCCCTCCACATATCCCTTAATGGCCGTGATTGGCGTCTTTAAATCATGGGAAATGTTGCTGATCAATTCTTTGTTTTCCCTGTCGTATTCAATCTTCTCCTCCGCATTCGCTTTCAAGCGGAGCCTCATCTCCTCAAAGTCCTGGCAAAGTTCCCCGAATTCATCGTCTGCCTCCGCAGTAATCTCAAAATCCAGGTTTCCGTCCTTAATATTCTGTGCCGCCTCCTGCAGCTTCGCCAACGGAACTGAAACGGTACGGTAGACCCAATAGATCAGTAATGCAGCAGTGAAAAACACAATAACCAGGAACATCTGCTGAATCTCTCCAATCTCCTTCGGTTCAAACATGCGCCTTGCCACAATGAGGAATAACACAGGCAGGATCATGATTGCCATGAATGCAATGATCAGCTTTGTTTTCAGCTTCATAGTTTTGCCATTCCTTTCTACCCATTTTCCTATCCCTTACAGTAACACAAAACGGGCTGTCCCCGCAAGGTTTCAGCCCGTTGTTTTATTGAA
The DNA here is from genome assembly GCA_947564305.1 of uncultured Lachnospiraceae bacterium. Next base: position 7,222 of record CANOBT010000146.1, read on the forward strand.
TTTTAATTGTTACAGATATGCTTTCAGCGCATCTACTTTATCCAGCTTTTCCCATGACAAATCCAAATCGTTACGTCCAAAGTGTCCGTAAGCCGCTGTCTGTTTGTAAATCGGACGGCGCAGATCCAACATCTTGATAATGCCTGCCGGACGGAAATCAAAGTTTTCACGCACGATTTCTACCAGACGTTCATTTGATACCTTGCCTGTGCCAAAGGTGTCAATCATGATAGAGGTGGGCTGTGCCACACCGATTGCATATGACAACTGAATCTCACATTTCTTTGCCAATCCTGCCGCAACAATATTCTTTGCTGCATAACGAGCCGCATACGCTGCGGAACGGTCTACCTTCGTGCAGTCCTTTCCGGAAAATGCACCGCCGCCATGACGTGCCATTCCACCATATGTATCTACAATAATCTTTCTTCCTGTCAAACCACTGTCACCATGAGGTCCGCCAATTACAAAACGTCCTGTCGGATTTACGAAGAACTTCGTCTTTTCATCCACCATGTCTGCCGGAATAATCTCATCAAATACGTATTTCTTGATATCAGCAAAAATCTGCTCCTGCGTCACATCCGCATCATGCTGTGTAGAAAGTACGACTGCATCCAAACGCTGTGGCTCTCCTGCATCATCATACTCTACGGTTACCTGTGTCTTTCCATCCGGACGAAGATAGGTCAGAGTTCCATCTTTTCGAACCTTGGTAAGCTGCAATGCCAGTTTGTGTGCCAATGCGATTGGATATGGCATATATTCCTCTGTCTCATCCGATGCATATCCAAACATCATTCCCTGATCGCCTGCTCCGATTGCATCAATCTCTTCCTCAGACGGGGATGCAGCCTTTGCTTCCAGAGCCTTATCTACACCAAGCGCGATATCTGCTGACTGCTCATCAATGACAGTCATGACCCCACAAGTCTCTGCGTCAAATCCATACTCTGCATTAGTATAGCCAATCTCTCGTACTGTATCACGCACGATCTTCTGCATGTCTACATAAGCATTTGTGGAGATTTCTCCCATAACCATGACAATTCCCGTCGTAGTGCAGGTCTCACATGCCACACGGCTCATTGGGTCCTGTTCCATGAGTGCATCTAAGATGGCGTCAGAAATCTGATCGCACATTTTGTCCGGATGCCCTTCTGTTACTGATTCTGAGGTAAATAAGTGTCTTTCCATGTCAATCCTCTCCTTCTTTTGGAACTTTCTCTCTCTTTTGTAGCCTATGATTGCTTTGCTTTCCTTGCAAAAGAAAAAACAGTCTACAAAAAGCGGACTGTTTTATATTTTAACAATCCTCTTATTGTTCGATTGCTCGCTCAGGTTGGCACCTTCCGTTCTCACAGGGTTGCCGCAGCTTCACAGATCCTTTGTATCTCCACTGCTCTGAATAAGAGAAAGTCTATGATATTTGATTGTATTGCCCTGCCTTGCTTGTATGCTTGGCATCTTTAATTAGGCTCAATAAGACTTTACACCGTATTGCCCCGGTTGTCAATACATAGATGTAAAAAATGACTGCCAAATGTTGTGAATGGCAACCGCCATCATCAACCTACCTTCAAAATGAACTTCTGAATCTCCTTTTCACTGGAAGTCTTCTCAATCACTCCGCCAAGGCTTCTCAGCTTTTCCTCGAACTTTTCATATCCCCTTTGGATATATTGTATATCATCGATAATCGTAACTCCGTCTGTTGCAAGTCCGGCAATACAAAGTGCCGCTCCTGCCCGTAAGTCTGGTGCACTGATTCTTGCGCCTGAAAACTTTTCCACGCCCTCGATTGTAGCGGAATTGCCCTCTACTTTAATCACGGCTCCCATCCTTGCCAGTTCGTCCAGATACTTAAACCTGTTCTCAAAAATACTTTCTGTAATTGTACTGGTGCCCTTTGCCAATGCCAACGCAACACCAATCTGTGGCTGCATATCTGTCGGATAACCCGGATATGGCAATGTCTTCACCTGTGTAGAACGAAGCCTGCCTTTTGCTACCACACGCACGGCATCATCAAATTCCTCAATCTCACAGCCAATATCCGTCAGCTTGGAAATCGTAGCATCCAAATGCTTCGGAATCACGTTGAGTACCGTCACATCCCCTTTTGTGACTGCCGCGGCAAACATAAAGGTCCCTGCCTCAATCTGGTCCGGAATAATAGAATATTCTGACTTGTGCAACGAATTTACCCCGCGGATTTTAATTACATCTGTTCCCGCACCACGGATGTTCGCTCCGATGCTGTTCAGGAAGTTGGCAACATCTACTACATGCGGCTCCTTGGCCACATTCTCCATAATCGTAAGACCATCGGCCATAGCCGCTGCCATCATCACATTAATTGTAGCCCCTACACTGACCACATCAAAGTACAAATGTGTTCCCCGAAGATGGTCTGATTCAGCAACAATCTTCCCATGTTCAATATCCACATCCGCCCCCAGAGCACGAAAGCCCTTTAAATGCTGGTCGATTGGTCTGCTTCCAATATTGCACCCTCCCGGAAGCGCTACTTCTGCTCTGCCGTACTTTCCAAGCAGCGCGCCTAAAAGATAATAGGACGCCCGAATTTTCTTTATAAAATCATACTCAATATTAAAATCTGTTATCGTACCTCCATTAATTTTCACCCTGTGCCGGTCAACCCGCTGGACTGTTGCACCAATTCCTGCGATTGCCTCCAACATTACATTGATATCATTGACATCCGGAAGGTTTTCTATCAATACCGTTTCATCTGTCATAATTGCTGCGGCGAGAATTGCCAACGCAGCATTCTTGGCTCCACTAATCTCAACTTCCCCTACTAGTGGATTTCCACCCTTGATTACATATTGCTCCATATCGCACCTCGATTATCCGATATTGTTACATGATTTTAAAAAATCTAGTATAGTATACCACAAATTTGTGATTTGTAAAATCCTTTTCTCCTATTTGCACTGCTTTATTTACATTTTTTACTATTTATTCCTGAATATCAGCATTAAAATGGCTCAAAACCGCTTCGATTGTCTTCTCTATAGAAAGTCCGTCCTCATTGATTATAATATCCGCATAGGTTTCAAAAAGGTCCGCTCTCTCCTCGTAAAGGTCCCTCAAACTCTGCCCTTCCCTCAATACGACACCGCGTTTTTTTGGATTTCTGATTCTTTTCTCTATTGTCTCATAAGTCACCTTCAAATATACGACCGTTCCATTTTTTTTGAAGTGCTCCATAGCCTCTCTACAATAAACCACACTTCCCCCCGGGGAAATCACTGTATTCTCCACATTGACATCCCGGTTTACCTGATTCTCGATTTTCAGAAATCCATCCTCGCCGGCCTGTTCAATAATATCGCGCAGCAACTTTCCTTCCTGCTCTTGAATCAAAAGGTCCGTATCAAGAAAACGCATCCCCAGCCTTTTCGCCACCACAACCCCAATCGTACTTTTCCCGACAGCAGGCATCCCGATAAAAATAATGTTTTTTCTTTTCATATGTCTTCCAATCTTATCAATAATATTCTCAATAAAATTTTTGCCGCATCCGTCGGTTCTCACTTCGACGCTTGTATAATTCCTGATACAGCATCACATCAATCAAATCCCGCAGCCAATTCGAGCATCTCTGATGAAACTGTTGTTCCTGCACACCCTTGTCGTCTCCGTCTTCCACTTCTTCGTAGGATATTCTCTCGTTATCCCTGACCTTGTTATAAATCCGGTTTCCCATTAGTCGAAGCTGCAATCGATCAGGGTATTCGTCATATATCATGCTGAAAGGTCCCTCACACCGGTCGCACTCCTCTTCCACATACGGTAACACACGTTTTGCCGCATCCGGATACAAGCTTAACATATACTCATAATCTCTCTGCTCCATGCGTTCATTGTCATACATAAACGGCATCGGATATACCATGTAATATGGCAGTTTTCCCTCCATAATCCCACTTCCATTTCACACATTATATCCTTATTGTATGCAGCAAGATTCCATTTGGGCACATGGTATCATCAACGAATTTTCTGTGATTGACTACGCTGATTTAAGCTGCGAATGCAATTTTTATCTTATATAATCTACTGATTTTCCTTGTTTTCTATATCCATAATCAAATCTACTCTGTGCTGATGGCGACCGCCCTGGAATTCCGTATTCAGCCATGCATCCACTATCATCTTCGCCAGTTCCGCCCCTACGACTCTGGCCCCAAAAGCTAAGATATTACAATTGTTATGCTGTTTTGCCATCTTTGCGGTAAATGGTTCGCTGCATACCGCTGCACGGATTCCCTTTACCTTATTGGCAGCCAGGGAAATCCCCAGGCCTGTCCCACAAATTAAAATGCCACAGTGTACCTCTTTGTCTGCCACTGCATGTGCCACTTTTTCTCCATATATCGGATAGTCACAGCTTTCAGATGAGTTTGTGCCATAGTCTATAACCTGATGTCCCATATTTTCCAAAAACTCAATAATCTCAGCCTTCAGTTCCAATGCAGAATGATCATTTCCTATTCCTATCTTCATATATCTTTCATCCTCCTCGGTATGTAACCGACTAAGTTATCTATAAAGTCAAATGCACATTCTTGCATGTACACTTGCCTCGTTGCTTTACGGGAATAAAATAACCGCAACCTCTGTAGTATACAAAGGTTGCGGTATTGCATACCTGCCTATTGGCCTATCATAAATTACTCAATGATCTTAGCTACTGTACCAGATCCTACTGTACGGCCACCTTCACGGATAGCAAACCGGAGACCTTCCTCCATAGCTACAGGATGAATCAACTCTACTGTCATCTCTACGTTATCTCCAGGCATACACATCTCTACGCCTTCTGGAAGGTCGCAAACACCTGTTACGTCTGTTGTTCTGAAATAGAACTGTGGTCTGTAGTTATTGAAGAATGGTGTATGACGGCCACCTTCATCTTTTGTCAGTACGTATACCTGACATGTGAACTTTGTATGGCACTTTACAGTACCTGGTTTAATCAAAACCTGACCTCTTTCGATCTCTGTTCTCTGTACACCACGAAGAAGAGCGCCGATGTTATCACCTGCACGAGCCTCGTCAAGCAGCTTACGGAACATCTCGATACCAGTTACAACAGTCTTACGAATGTCTTCATGAATACCAATAATCTCAACTTCGTCAGATACATGAAGTGTACCACGCTCTACACGGCCTGTAGCAACAGTTCCACGACCTGTGATAGAGAATACGTCCTCTACCGGCATCAGGAATGGCTTATCTGTGTCACGCTCTGGTGTCGGAATCCACTCGTCAACAGCAGCCATCAGTTCCATAACTTTGTCGCCCCATTCGCTGTCTGGATCTTCCAGAGCTTTCAGAGCGGAACCCTGGATAACCGGTGTGTCATCTCCTGGGAATTCATATTCATCCAGAAGTTCACGGATTTCCATCTCTACCAGTTCAAGCAGCTCTTCATCATCTACCATATCGCACTTATTCATGAATACTACGATATATGGTACGTTTACCTGACGGGACAGAAGGATATGCTCTCTTGTCTGAGCCATAACTCCGTCTGTAGCAGCTACAACCAGGATCGCGCCGTCCATCTGAGCAGCACCGGTGATCATGTTCTTAACGTAGTCAGCATGTCCCGGGCAGTCAACGTGTGCATAGTGACGGTTGTCTGTCTCATACTCAACGTGAGCGGTAGAGATTGTGATTCCACGCTCTCTCTCTTCCGGAGCCTTATCGATGTTATCGAAAGCCACCTCTGCGTTACCTTCTACTCTCTTAGCAAGAACCTTTGTGATCGCTGCTGTCAGAGTTGTCTTACCATGGTCAACGTGGCCGATGGTACCAATATTAGCATGTGGTTTTGTTCTTTCAAATTTAGCTTTAGCCATTTTGAAT
>CANOBT010000147.1 GCA_947564305.1 uncultured Lachnospiraceae bacterium
ACACTTCATTGATTTTATCAATTCTTCTCTCATATGATTCAAATAAAGCCATTTAATTATCCTCCTGATTTATTTTAGAAACACGCAATAAGCTGTTGGCTATTCTTTACGTGGGTCAATGATCTTCGCTGCATCAGCAACACGGCCATACTGTCCTTTTGCCTTCTCCCATGCATCATTCGGCTGGTCACCAGCTTTGATGAAATCTGTAAACTTACCAAGGTTTACAAACTGATATCCAATAATCTCATCATTCTGATCCAATGCAATCCCAGTTACATAGCCTTCTGCCATCTCCAGATAACGTGGACCCTTTGCAAGAGTTCCATACATGGTACCAACCTGAGAGCGAAGTCCTTTTCCAAGGTCTTCCAAGCCTGCGCCGATTGCAAGTCCGTCTTCTGAAAATGCGCTCTGTGTTCTTCCGTAAACAATCTGAAGGAATAATTCTCTCATAGCAGTGTTAATCGCATCACATACAAGGTCAGTATTCAATGCCTCCAAGATGGTCTTTCCAGGAAGGATCTCTGATGCCATTGCTGCGGAATGTGTCATTCCTGAACATCCAAGTGTCTCAACAAGTGCCTCCTGAATAATACCGTCCTTCACGTTGAGTGTCAGCTTGCATGCACCCTGCTGCGGAGCACACCAGCCAACGCCATGTGTAAATCCGGAAATATCTTTCACTTCTTTTGCTTTTACCCATTTTGCTTCTTCCGGGATTGGAGCTGGTCCGTGATTCGCACCCTGGGCTACCGGACACATCATTTCTACTTCATGTGAATAAATCATGTTAATACTCCTTTCAAATATGTATGATTTTTCTCTTGTATAATGTCGCATACCCACATCACACTACTGTTATTTTCGCACAAAATGTTTCATTCGTCAATCGTCACTTTGTATAAGATTACTCTTAATTTCTGGCTATTAAGGACAGTAGGGAATAAAAAAAGCAGGTTTTTATGCCTGCCTTTTTCCATGATTGATTATTTTTATCAACTTTCAAAAACACTAGAGTAATTTTAACATTTCGGCGGCCAACCTCAGGGCCTCTTCCACTGTACGAAGTCTGTTTTCCATACGATTTCCCTGAAAATGATATTCTCTCACCTGCACTTCTCCCTTCACAAAGCAGCCAATATATACCAGACCTACCGGTTTTTCCTCTGTACCACCTCCGGGACCCGCAATTCCTGTGGAACTGATTCCCACATCAGCGCCTGCCGCCTTCGCCGCGCCTGCCGCCATCTCACCGGCAGTCTGCTCACTGACCGCCCCGAACTGCTCCAACGTCCGGGCATGCACACCAACGAGACGCTGCTTTGCTTCATTCGAATAAGTCACATATGCCTCACCAAGTACATCCGATGCACCTGCCACATTTACCAAAGTTCCTGAAATCAAACCGCCGGTACAAGATTCCGCCGTAGTCACAGAAAGTTTTTTTTCCTGCAAAAGCCGAACCACCGTTTCTTCTATCGCCTCCTGCTGTATCTCTTCCTGCATCTTACATTCCTCCCTGTGTAAGAACCTGTTTATTCTTCATCACATAATCTATCAGAGAAATAATCGTCAGCGCCAGAGATACCCAGATTAAAATTTCTCCAATCAGATCAAACACACCGCCGAAATCTGCAATCAGCAGAATCACCATTGCCATCTGGGATACGGTCTTGAATTTTCCCCAATAGCTGGCAGCGATTACAATTCCATTATCTGAAGCCACCAGGCGGAAACCGCTGATGATGAACTCGCGGGCAATGATAATAATGACAAACCAGGCCGTAAGCTGCCCGGAATCAATCATACAGATCATAGCGGAACAAACAAGCAGTTTGTCAGCTAATGGGTCCATAAATTTTCCGAAATTCGTCACTAAATTATATTTCCGTGCAATCTTACCGTCCAGAAGGTCCGTCAGGCTTGCTACACAGAACAGGAGTAAGGCTATCCATTTATTTGCAGCCCCTCCCACATCCGTCAGCATAAAAAAGACAAAAAACGGCACCATAATTATTCTTATCACAGTCAACTTATTAGGTAAATTCATTACACAAGTCCTCCTATTAAATCATATTCCAATGCGCCGGTTATTTTCACTTTCGCAAAATCTCCGGACAGAAGTTCCTCATCGGCATCTACAAAAATTAATCCATCCACGCCGGGAGCATCCCGGAAAGTACGGCCCACATAGGCATTTTCATCCACCACTTTACCCTCAATCATGACCAGCATCTCCTGGCCAACCATGTCCTCTGCATTGGCGAATGCAATCTCCTGCTGTAGTTCCATAATATCTGCCTGCCGTTCCTGTTTTATCTCGTCGGATACCTGCTCCGGCATCTCTGCCGCCGGAGTATCTTCCTCCGGAGAATAAGTGAACACTCCCAAGCGGTCAAATTCCATCTCATCCACAAATGCCATCAGTTCTTCATGCTGCGCCTCTGTCTCTCCTGGAAATCCTGTGATTAAGGTGGTCCGCAGACAGATATCCGGGATTTCCCTGCGAAGTTTACCTATCGTGTCCATAATCTCTTGCTTTGTTGTCCTTCGTCCCATCCTTTTCAGGATTTCATCATTGGCATGTTGGATTGGGATATCCAGATAATGGCATATCTTAGGTTCTTGTTTTATGGTCTGTATCAATTCATCCGTAATCTCCTCCGGATAGCAGTAAAGAATACGTATCCAACGGATTCCTTTGATTTTACACAGTTCATGCAAAAGCTGCGGAAGTCTTTTTTCGCCATAAATGTCTTTTCCATATAAAGTAGTTTCCTGCGCCACCAGAATCAGTTCCTTGACTCCCTGCTGCGCCAGCTCTTCTGCCGACTTTAACAGTCTCTCCATCGGAATACTCCGAAAAGGTCCCCGAATCTTAGGAATGATACAATAGGTACAGTGCTTATCACACCCTTCTGCAATTTTTAGATATGCATAATGTCCGCCTGTGGTCACCTGGCGCTTTGTCTCTACTTTCGGAAGGACTTTCAAGTCCGCAATCCGCACCTCTGTATGCCCCGCAAGAGCGGTATCCAATGCATCCAATATCTGATCATACGCCGTCGTTCCGAGCACCACATCGACCTCAGGAATCTCATCCAATATCTCCTGACGATACCGCTGTGCCAGGCAGCCGGCCACGATCAAGGCTTTCAAATGCCCTTTCTTTTTATATTCCGCCATCTCCAGAATATTCTGAATACTTTCCTCCTTGGCATCATGAATAAAACAGCATGTATTGATAATGATCACATCCGCCTGCTCTTCATCATCTGTCATCTCAAACCCACGGGATGTCAAAAGTCCCAGCATCTCTTCCGTATCTACAAGGTTCTTATCACATCCAAGAGATATAAATAAAATTTTCATATTCTCTCTCCATTAAATCCCGTATCTTTTTTCATACGATACTTTACACTGTCTCTATACTGTAACCGAGTTGCTGCTCACATACTATCACAGAGTTCACAAAGAAATAGGGCTATCACCTACGCCAGATAGGGGATAGCCTGATTGTTCATTCCTCGACACTTGCACTCTCAGCGATGATTTTTAATTTTCCTTCATTCAACTCCTGAATCGCCAGAGAAAGAGGCTTTGCCTCACCTTTGATACTCACCATCGGCATCTCGCCGTCAATAATCTGTCTGGCTCTCTTCGATGTAGCAAGAACAATAGAATACCGGCTGTTGACAATCTTAGTCTCACCTTCTTCTACGTCTTTATTCACCACTTTCATCAAATCTGTATAAGATGGATGCAACATGCTTCTTATTCTCCTTTCAATTCTTGAAGATCTTGTTTTATTTTTTCCATAAATTGTATATTCCGGAAATTGCGGCAGTGTTCTCCCTGAATAATGCCATGCATCTCTTCTACACATGCATCCAACTTGTCGTTGACAATCAGGTAGTCATACTGCTCCATCCCTTCCGCCTCCTCAGCAGCACGCCGAAGCCTGGAGGCAATCACCTCCGCGGTCTCCGTCCCCCTGCCTTTCAGCCGGTTTTCCAGTTCTTTTGCCGTAGGCGGCATAACGAAGAGAAACAGAGTATCCGGAAATGCCTTCTTGACTTTCATGGCACCTTGGACTTCAATTTCTAAAATAACGTCCTTCCCTGCCGCTAACATTTCTTCCACATAGGCGCGGGGTGTTCCATAATAATTCTCCACGTATCTAGCATACTCTATCAGTTCGTCTTTCGCAATCATTTTTTCAAATTCCTCTTTGGTTTTGAAAAAATATTCTCTACCGTCTACTTCTCCGTCACGCGGCTGTCTTGTTGTTGCAGATATCGACAACGCATACCGTTCAGGATAACGCTGTAAAAGCGCATGCATTAATGTACCCTTGCCAGCCCCGGAAAATCCGGACACTACAGTCAAAACACCTTTTGTCTCCATCCTGTACCTCACATTCTCACGTCTATGCACTTAGTTCCTTTTTATAATACCTGCTTAGAAGCTGTAAAAACACATTACAGATTGTAAAGCTGTGTTCTCCCAGTTCTTTATTCTATGTTTTGAATCTGTTCACGAATTTTTTCAATCTCCGTTTTTAAGCCGATTGCATAGTTGGAAATCTCCAAATCATTGGCTTTGGACAATATGGTGTTGGCCTCCCTGTTCATCTCCTGCGCGATGAAATCCAGTTTTCTTCCAATCCCTTCGGCTTCCTCCAGAGTATCCCGCATATGGGAAATATGGCTTTTCAGACGGACCACCTCTTCATCTGTACAAATCTTGTCCGCAAACAAAATGACTTCCGCCGCAACCCGACTCTCCTCTAACTGCGCATCTCCTAAAAGCTCCTGAACCTTTTCCTCCAGTCGTTCCCGATACTTCGCCGCAATCTCCGGAGAATGCTCTTCTACCTTGGCAGTCAATTCCTCAATCCCGGAGAGCTTTGCAAGAATATCTTTTTTCAGATGTTCCCCTTCTGTCACTCTGGCTGAAACAAATTGCTCAAATGCGCCTTCCAGCCCGCTTTTCAGGCCCTTCCACAATTCTTCTTCATCCTCGCTTTGTTCTTCCATAGTCAGAATCTCCGGACAGCGTGCCAGCGTAGACAGGCTCACATCACCCTGGATGCCAAATTCCTCAGCCATCTGCCTTAAATACTTCACATACTCCCCGGCCAGTGCCGCATTATACTTTAATGTGCCTTGCTCTTCTGATATATTTTCATATGTGATGAAAATATCTATCTTCCCGCGGCTTGCATACTGCCTCAACAGTGTCCGGATTGCGCTGTCAAAAAAATTCAGCTTCTTCGGCATCCGAATATTGACATCCAGATACCTGTGATTGACGCTTTTCAATTCCACCGTAAATTTCTGGGAGCCCTGCTGGTACTCGCATCTACCAAAACCCGTCATGCTCTTTATCATGATCTTTGCCCTCTATTAGTCTATAATATTTCAAAGCTATATTTCCACGTAGCTAACCTATTATACCCCCCAAACTCCATTTCGGTCAACTCTTAAACCTTAACTTTTCTACTTTTCCGCAAAATGCAGCCTTAGGTCCATTGTAAAGCCGCTCCCAATCTGGTCTGAATCCTCAATCCAAGTATGGATGCCACCGCTGCTTTAATCACTGCCGTAGGAATAAACGGCAGCACACAAGCTGAAATCCCCGTCCATACGGAGGCTTTCATAACAATACAAAACATCAACACACCTACCACATAATTAGAAACAGTACCCAAAACCAGGAATAAAAGAAACATTCCTTTTTGTTTCTTCAACTTCACTCCAATTCCAATCAAAAATGCCATCAGAGGGAAAGACAATAAAAAGCCTCCCGTTGGCCCGATCAGATTCTGAACTCCGCCGCCGAATCCTGCAAACACCGGCGCTCCCACTGCTCCCAGCAGCAAATACACAACCATAGAGATTGCTCCGCTCTTTGCCCCCAGGATAATCCCTGCTAGTGTCACTGCAAAAGTCTGCATGGTCATGGGCACCCCCATCGGCATTGGAATGGAAATTTGCGCCAACACTGCCGTAATCGCTGTCATAATCGCAATACTACATATTTCCTTTGTTGAAATTTTTGAATTTTGCATCGTTCAAACCTCCTCTTTTTGGCGTCCCTCATTCACAAAATATATTAACGCCTATTCAAGTATAAAGTTTAAGCATCACATTGTCAACCGCTTTTATTTTTCAGTTTACATTTTATTTTCTACTTTTCTAAAAAAACTGATGAAAAACCGCAGGATACATATTATAATAAGTCAGAATGACAAAAAACATCCTTTACACTGATAACACTACACTTTAAAGAAAGTGAGGAATACAATATGGCTTTTGATGGAATTGTCGTGGCGAATCTGGTCCACGAATTACGAGAAGAACTTATTAATGGAAGAATCGCAAAAATCGCGCAGCCGGAGGCGGATGAACTTCTGCTCACAGTGAAAACCCCTTCCGGGCAAAAAAGGCTCTACCTTTCGGCAAGTGCGTCACTTCCGCTGGTTTATCTGACCGAAACCAATAAACCCAGTCCCATGACCGCCCCTAACTTCTGTATGCTTCTGCGCAAGCATATTGCAAATGGGCGGATTGTGGACATTTATCAGCCAAAACTGGAGCGAATCATTCACTTTACCATTGAACATCTCGATGAGATGGGTGATTTATGCCGTAAGGATTTGATAGTAGAAATCATGGGCAAGCACAGCAACATTATTTTTTGTACAGAAGAAGGCTCTATTATCGACAGCATCAAGCATGTTTCTGCCCAGATGAGTTCTGTCCGCGAGGTTCTTCCCGGACGAGAATATTTCATCCCGGATACTATGGATAAACAAGACCCCCTGTCTGTCAGCTTTGAGGTATTCTTTCAAACACTTATCGAAAAACCAATGCCTCTAGCCAAGGCTGTCTACACCAGTTTTACAGGAGTCAGTCCGGTTACTGCAGAAGAAATCTGCTCGATTTCCGGCGTAGATTCTTCGCTGCCGCCAAAAGCATTTTCCGAGGATATTATGCGGCACATTTATAATCAATTTGACATTTACTTTTCTGATGTAAGAGAAAAAAGGTTTACTCCCGCCATCTACTATGACGGAAAAGAACCAAAAGAATTCTCTTCCCTGCCGCTGACCCATCTATTTGGCAAGGCTGCAGGAGGAACAAAGGGATATCACTGTACCGAATTTCCATCTATTTCCCAGGTGCTAGAGACTTATTATGCCTTGAAAAATACGTTGACCCGTATCCGGCAAAAATCTACAGACCTGCGGCATATCCTCCAGACTGCCCTGGAACGAAATCGTAAAAAATACGATTTACAGCTCAGACAGCTAAAAGATACGGAAAATCGGGAAAAATTCAAAATCTATGGTGAGTTAATCAATACCTATGGATATAATCTGGAGGAAGGCTCTAAGAAACTGGAAGCCCTGAATTATTACACCAACGAAATGGTCTCCATTCCTCTGGATGCGACGAAAACTCCCCAGGAGAATGCACAGCGCTACTTTGAAAAATACAATAAGCAGAAGCGGACTTTTGAAGCCCTCTCTCATTTTATCCAGGAAACCCAGGAGGAAATTACCTATCTGGAATCCATCCGAACTTCATTGGATATTGCTATGAGCGAAGATGATCTTGCAGAAATTAAGGAAGAACTCATTACATCCGGCTATATGCGCCGTAAGTTTTCGAAGAAAAAAGTCAAAATTAAAAATGAACCCCTGCACTATATCTCCAGTGAAGGGTATCACATGTATGTAGGAAAAAATAATTTTCAGAATGACCAGCTTACATTCGCATTTGCCACTGGAAATGACTGGTGGTTCCATGTAAAGCAGGCACCGGGCTCTCACGTCATTGTCAAGACAAATGGAGAAGAACTTCCCGATCGCACCTTTGAGGAAGCCGGCCGGCTGGCGGCATACTATTCCAGTATGCGGGGAGTCGAAAAGGTGGAAATTGACTATGTAGAAAAGAAGCATGTGAAGAAGCCCAAAGGAGGAAAACCCGGCTTTGTCGTATATTATACGAATTATTCCCTGGTCATTGACAGCGATATCAGTGAAATACAACAGCTACTTTAGACCAAAAAACTGCATTGTGTATGTTCCGATAAAATCTTTATCCCCATTTACACAATGCAGTTTTCTGATTAATTGACCTGCCCCGCAGTATCCTCTGTTTCTGCTGATGGCATCATCGGTCCGACTGCCGCTTTGACTTCCTCCGGCACTGTAATTGGTTCGACCTCTCCATATTTACCAAAGTCCAATTTAATACTATAAGAATTGACATTCGTTGTTTTGTCAAACTCGTCATACAGACTGTTCATTACATTTGACATATCTACCACAATCCGGGCAGGAAGCAATTCTTCTTTGTATACATTGAATGTAATCGGAATCATCATCTCCGAAATCGCATCCTCATCCGGAATACTCACCAGTCCGTACGCATTTAACATCTCACTGCCTAACAGACCTTTCAAGTTTTCTCCTGTTACATCCCCGTACATTTGGTAGCATTCCTGTCCGTCAACCTCAACAGTTTCCTCCGCGATTCGGAAATCCGCCACTGTATCTGCCATCTCTGCAAATAAACTATTATCAAACGTAAGGCTTGAACCTTTCGTATTTTCTAAGACCTCTTTGCTCCAATTCCCATCTAAGCTGCTGTAGGTCACACGCCGCCCTGACTCAATCAACTGGTAGATTTCCAACATGCTGTCCAACTCTGCCCCACGCATTTTCAAATGTGCCGTCCCCACAGCATGCCCCGCCTTTGGGCTCATCGTGCTTTCCATGTCAATGTCCATCGAGACTGCGGTGGTATACAATACGTCTTCCAGCTCAATATCCAGTCTCACCGAATTGGCAAAGGAGGTAACATCAGACATATTTTCTGATACTGTTGTAATCAGCTTCTTTGGCGTCAGTTTCCCACTGCATGCCGTAAAGATACACATACACAGTATCAACATCCCAAAACATCTGATATTTTTCCATGCGTTTTTCCATTTCTGAGCCATTTTCTTTTGTGTCCTTTCGCATATTTTTACAAACAGGTTCCCAACAAATAATCAATAAACTGCTGCGCCGTCCTCCCAGACAAGCCGCCATGGTTCAACTCCCACTTATTTGCCTCCAAAAGCAGTGTCTCCTCCGGCATATCTATCCCATTCACCTGTGCCAATGTCTTCACAATATGCTGAAACTCTTTTTTATCCGGAGAACCGAAATAAATAGTCACACCAAATCTCGCCACAAGAGACAGCTTTTCCTGAACCGTATCATTCGTATGCAGCTCTTCGTCACGGTCTGCCTTGTCCTTAAACGTCTCCCGTATCAGATGCCGCCGGTTAGAAGTCGCATAAATCAGCACATTATCCGGCTTTTTCTCCAAACCGCCCTCAATGACTGCCTTGAGATATTTATACTCTGTCTCAAACTCCTCAAATGACAGGTCATCCATATAAATGATAAACTTGTAATTCCGATTTTTAATCTGTGCAATCACATCATTCAAATCGCGGAATTGATGCTTATACACCTCTATCATACGAAGGCCCTGTCCATAATACATATTCAAAATTGCTTTGATGGAAGAAGATTTCCCGGTGCCCGCATCTCCATAGAGCAGACAGTTATTGGCCTTCCGTCCTTCCACAAATGCTTTTGTATTATCAATCAGTTTTTTCTTGGCAATCTCATATCCTACCAAGTCATCCAAGTGAACATGAGCGATATTCGTGATTGGCACAATCTGCGCGCTCTCCCCTTCGGGATGTACCACACGAAATGCCTTGTGGAGTCCCAACTTACCCACGCCAAATTCTTGATAAAATCGGGTCAGGCATGCCTTGAATTCCTGCACGCTATCTGCCTTGCCCAAGGATTCGCTGAGCATACAGATGCGGTCACGGATTCGTTTGTTAAACATCTTACTGCTGGTATTCACATTCTGATAGTCTAACAGCACAGAAAAACAGTCTGCATGCAGCACTTCCTCCATTGGACGGAAATCATAATCAAACAATTCCTTCATTACTTCAAAATCATGCAGTGCAATCTGATTTATGCTCCCCTTCACTTCCCCAACAATCTCACAGGATGTACTATATGCATTTTCATCACTGGCCAGAAGAAATGTCAGGTAGGTATGCCATAGATTTCCTTCAAATCCATGACTGACAGAAATTTCCAACAATTCATTGATACTTTCAAATAAAAGGCTTCTCAAATCCTCTTCATTGTAATACTCATTATCGTAATTTTCCATCAAAAAGGTCATATCCAGAAGGATATCCCCGTATTCCATGTTTTTATAGAGCATCAATTCATTTGTACGCATAATTCTCTTCCTCATTAATAATTTCCTAAAATTTTTAAATTAATTGCCTCTTCACGTAACCCGCGAATCGTATTTTTTACGGCTGCTTCCCCCATATTGCCGTCAAAGTCTACGAAAAATCGGTATTCCCAGTTCTTGCCCTCCACCGGGCGTGATTCAATCTTAGACATATTCAAATCATTATAGATAAAATGTGACAGCAATCGATACAAGGAACCGCTCTTATGAGGCACTTCAAAGCAAATACTGATTTTCGAAGCATCCTTTAAAAAGACTTTCTGGTTTGTAACCACAATAAACCTGGTCGAGTTATTATCATTATCATTGATATCATCCACCAACACTGAGAGTCCATGAGCCTGAGCTGCATATGCGCTGCACACTGCAACTTGAGTGGAATCCTGATCTTTCACAATTTTTTTTGCCGCAACCGCTGTATTCACCACACTGATCTGCTGCCAGTCTGCATGCTCATCCAAAAAGTGAGTAGTCTGCATCAATGCCTCAGCCTTAGAATATACCCGTTTAACCTCATCCAGATTTGTTCCCGGCAGTCCGGCCAGTGTATGTTTTACCGGAAGGATTGTCTCTCCTACAATGTAGTTTTCAAATTCTACCAGAAGGTCGTAGACCTCCGCCACTGCACCTGCCGAAGAATTATCTATAGGCAGTACCGCGTAATCGGCTGCCCCATCCTCAATCGCCTCCATCGCATCACGGAAGGTATGCACGTGAAAACTATTGCAATTCTCTCCAAAAAATCCGAGCATGGCAGCCTGACTGTAGGCACCCTCCACCCCCTGGAATACAACTCTTGCCGTTTCTTTCTCCAGAGAGTCAATCTGTATAAAGGGAAGTCTGCCCAACGCCCCTGCCTCCACCATCTGCTGATACTGCAGCTTCCGGCTCATAGACATCATCTGCTCATACAATTCCTGAATTCCCTTTTTATTAAATTCATTGGTTGCCTTCGCCGCCACATCTGCCAGCTTATTGCGCTCCCGCTGCCGGTCCAGCACTTTTCCCCATGAATTTACTTTATATTCTCCTACTTCCTTGCAGACCTGCATTCTTTCTTCATAAAGCTTCACAATCTGCTCGTCAATATCATCCAATTGTACTCTTAATTCTTCCAACGTCGCCATATTCTTTTCTCCTCGTCTAATCTCCATTCTCCCTAGTATAATATATTTTTAGTGGAAAATCCACAAAAAACTACAACGATTCAATTTTTTGTTGACAAAGGTAAAATTATAAGATATTGTAGGTAAAAGAATCAACACCCAGGAGGCAGGCAATGAGAGCAATATACAATGGAATCCAGGAGAATATCCGAAGACATAAGCCAAGGTCACGCTTTCATTTTATCATTGTTTTTATTGTTTCTTTATTTCCTATTTCTTATCCTGGGCATATCATTCCCAATTTACCCCATCTATTGAAATTGAATATTTTTTTATTTCCACGGGGCAGTGGACCATTTATGCATGAATCTATGTATCTTGGATAGCAACAATCAATTTTTATACAACCATAAAGGAGGTACTTTTTATGAGACACTTGATGAGCCCCTTAGATTTTTCCGTCGAGGAACTGGACACTCTTTTATCGCTGGCACAGGATATTGAGGCGCATCCTGACAAATATGCGCATGCCTGTGCAGGAAAAAAACTGGCCACATTATTTTATGAGCCGAGCACACGTACGAGGCTTAGTCATGAGGCTGCCATGCTGAATCTTGGCGGAAGTGTAATGGGATTCTCCACTGCAGATTCCAGTTCTGCAACAAAAGGGGAAAGCGTTTCCGATACAATACGCACCGTATCCTGCTATGCAGATATCTGTGCCATGAGACACCCAAAGGAAGGTGCGCCAATGGTTGCCTGTCAGCATTCCCGTATTCCTGTTATCAATGCCGGAGATGGCGGACATCAGCATCCGACCCAGACATTGACTGACCTTCTGACCATAAAAAGTCTAAAGGGCCGTCTTGACAATATTACGATTGGACTTTGCGGAGATTTGAAATTTGGCCGCACCGTACATTCACTCATCCATGCGTTAGTCCGCTACAGCGGCGTCAAATTTGTCCTGATTTCACCGGAGGAATTAAAGCTTCCGGATTATATGCGCCAGGACGTACTAGACAAAAAAGAGATTCCTTATAAAGAAGTTGTCCGCTTAGAAGACGCTTTACCGGAACTGGATATTCTTTATATGACCCGCGTACAGAAAGAACGTTTCTTCAACGAAGAAGATTACGTGCGTATGAAGGACTTCTACATCCTTGACCGCAAGAAAATGAAATTAGCTCCAAAGGATATGCAGGTACTTCATCCCCTTCCAAGAGTAAACGAAATTGCAGTGGAGGTAGATGATGACCCACGCGCCGCATATTTTAAGCAAGTTCAGTATGGTGTCTATGTACGGATGGCACTGATTCTGACTCTTCTGGATATTCATGTAGACTGATTCCGGAAATGCAACTAAATAATATAATAATTGAAATAAAGAAAGAGGCTGCATATGGTAAAGAATATGTTAAATGTTGGAAAACTCTCCGAAGGATTTGTGTTAGATCATATTGAAGCAGGCAAAAGCATGGATATTTATAAATATCTGCATTTGGACAAGCTGGACTGCTGCGTTGCCATCATCAAAAACGCAAAAAGCAGCAAAATGGGAAAAAAAGATATCATAAAGATTGAGTGCCCGATTGATTTTATGGACCTTGATATTCTTGGATTCATTGACCACAATATTACAGTCAATATCATACAGA
>CANOBT010000148.1 GCA_947564305.1 uncultured Lachnospiraceae bacterium
ATTTTTATAAAGAGCTTTCATCTACACCTCCTAAAAATCGACTCAAATCACTTTTCTAAGTATAAAATAGAGTGTTTCATATCTATAGAATATGTTCCTCTTCCAAAATCCATATATGCAAATCCAACATGTGCGGGATAAACAAGTTTTTCTGCTGCAGAGATACATAACTGAAAAGATTTCTCTGCACTTTCATTTTGATTTAACAGTAATTGTGTAACCATACTTCTATTAAAACAATGAACATATGTAAAATCCACATCCTTAGACCGGAACGGTATATCGGATAGGGTAGTCTGTATCTGTTTTATATTATCGAATATTTTATCTGTTTGAAAATCCCAAAACTGCATATTAATTTTTTCTATTGATGACCGAAGTAGCAGTCCTGTCAGAAACTCATTCTTTTTAAGATATTTCTTACTATATTTGATAATTTTATCATATATATTTTGTATCGTACTGTGGTCATTTTCATACATGGATGTTTCTGCAAAGACAAAAAGATCTGCAATTTCTTCTTCAGTAAGCTCCTCATCAAAGTCTATGTTGCTTATCAAACCTTGAGATATTTGATAAGCCGGGAATAATTCTCCTTTATGATAGTATTCATCCCGGAGCTTTCTTGCATCTGTAAGATAACTGCTTCCATAATCGGAATTTAATATCGATGATAAATAGTATATTCTATTTGAAGTACTATTTTCATTTATCAGCATTTTAATATTTTTAACAGTACTTTTTGAAACTTTATGCATCTCAAAGTATGCCTGAACCAACAAATCATGAAATGGGTATATAAGCCCTCTAATCTTCTTAAATAGTCTTTCTTTAATAAGAAAATGGATTTTTTCTTCCTCAAAGCAAGAACACAATATTTCAAATTCTATTCCTGAATTTAGATAGTATACTAACTCTATTAATGGATTATATTTCTTATATTCATTTAATATGGTTTTATATATATTCAAATTCGTGATTTTAGGGTTGATCATTTCTTTAGCAACTCTCACATTTTTGGAGATTGCTTCCGTATCTGTTCCGTTCTCTAATAACGACCAAATAATATTGGAGAATATTAATACATCATCTGTAGCGCGGTTATATGTTATGTCAAAATCATCTTCTAAATAACAACTTAAAGTTGCATCCTTATCATCCTTTGATAAACCATATAAATCGATACTATACAATTTGTCTGAAAATTCATTTTCGTTTTTCAGGATATGTTCTCTTGATGCAAATATAAGTGTCTGAGAACAATTATATTGCATATATTGACGTAATACATATTGGATCACTGTCATATGCTTTGCTGATAATTTATGGACATCATCCAAAATAACCACTTTTCTAATAGACGTATTAGTTGGAAACAAAAGGTTAAAATCCTGGGATTTTGTTTGTTTATATACATATTCTATTATTTCTTCTGCTTTTCCCTGTAAACCTGATATTAAATCCCCATATAATAACCCTTGCATTGGATTAACATTATTTTTCAATTCTTTAGAAGCCAATTCCAGATCAAATTCCCAAATTTTCCCTAAATTTAAGTATAACAAAAAACGGCATAAATAATCTGCATTGTATGTATTGTTATAATCAAATTTTACATGAAGAATATCAAAACAGCTTTCCAGTTCCTGATGTATTTGATTTAACAGATGGGATTTTCCTTTCTTTTCCTGATTCCTTAACATAATTAAAAACATCGACCAATGCTTTTTCCTGCTTAGCATATGATAGATTTAGGACACGTTTTTCAATTATCTTGACATCGGAAATTTTATATTTTGTAAGCGGTTTTCCGTTTTTCCTAATGGTAAGATTTATATCTCCAGCAAAAATCCTGTCCGCAGTAAATTCGAATTTAAAACCATTCCACCCTTCCACAATATCGAATTCTTTCGCATTTGTTAAAATGGAAGAACGTATTGGAAATTTTAAAATATTGCTTTCTAATTGACAACCTTTGTAGTCAATATTTGAGTATACATTGAGGTACAAAAAATAAGGGGTACGATAATTTAATAATTTAGTGAATAGATACAGGAGCAAAAACCATAAAAAGTCAAAATCACTACGCAAATACATCCATTTCTAAATTTCCCCCCACTTTCCCTTCCCCTATTGAATAACCCTTCCGAATTGTATATAATAACACAAATTAATTAAAAAACTGATTCAAAGGAGTAAAATCATGTCAGAAGAAATACCTTTGCTTCCGTCACCGGAAGCGGTTAACGGACTTGACAGCCGGTTGGTGCAGGTCGTCCCGAGCCGGCGGCAGCTCAGTTTCCAACAGACTGAGTTCTATGCTTTTGTACATTTCTGCGTCAATACTTATACGGATAAGGAATGGGGCGACGGGACAGAACCGGAAAGCATCTTTTTTCCGGACAAATTTGATGCGGACCAGTGGGTTGATGCCGTCAGGGCCGCCGGTATGAAGGGGCTGATCCTCACCTGCAAGCATCACGACGGGTTCTGTCTGTGGCCCAGCAAATACACGGAGCACACGGTGGCGCATTCCCCCTTCCGCGGCGGAAAAGGTGATATTGTGCGGGAGGTATCCGAGGCCTGCCGGAAGGGCGGCATCCGTTTCGGCATCTACCTCTCCCCCTGGGACCGGAACAATGAAAACTATGGGCACGGGGAAGCATACAATGATTTCTTTGTAAATCAGCTGACGGAACTATTGACCGGATACGGCGATATCTTCTCCGTATGGTTCGACGGAGCCTGCGGAGAGGGGAAAAACGGGAAAAAGCAGGACTACGACTGGCCCCGCTACTATGAGCTGATCCGCCGCCTGCAGCCGGAGGCCTGTATTTCGGTCTGCGGGCCGGACATCCGTTGGTGCGGCAATGAGGCAGGGCATACCAGGCCCTCAGAGTGGAGCGTGGTGCCTGCCAGGCTGCGGGATACGGAAAAAGTGGCCGCGGAAAGCCAGCACGCCGACGATGCAGCTTTCCGGCAGAGGGAAATCAAATCCCAGGACCTTGATTTGGGAAGCAGGGCGGTTCTTGCCCATGAGGAAAACCTGATCTGGTATCCGGCCGAAGTGAATACCTCCATCCGCCCCGGCTGGTTCTACCACGAAAGTGAGGACGGAAAAGTCAGATCCCTGGACGAACTGCTGCATATTTATTACAATTCCGTAGGCGGAAATGCCATGTTTCTGTTAAACATCCCGCCTGCAAAGGACGGCAGATTCCACCCGAACGATGTGGCGAGGCTGAAGGAAATCGGAACTTACCTGGAAAAAACCTTCTCCACAAATCTGCTTCCGGATGCAGCTCTGGAAGCGGACAGCTGTGAGGAAGGGTACGGCATAGAGGGGATACGGGAAGACAGTTATGATACCTTTTACAAAACCAGGGATGGAATCCGGACAGCAGAAATCACCATATGTTTTCCCGCACCCGCCAGAGTCTCCCATGTAGTGCTGAAGGAAAACGTGCAGCTGAGCCAGCGTATTGAGAAATTTGAAATCAGGACAGGGACTGGTTCCCTTCTGTATGAAGGCACCACGGTGGGATACAAGAAGATCGCAAAGTTCCCGGTAACGGAAGTGACGCAACTGCGTATCCGTATCTGTGACTCCAGGGTATGTCCCACCCTGTCCTTTGTGGGAATCTATTAAATATGTAATAACGCTGCACTGCATACACGAATGTGTTGTCAATTGTCATTTTGCATATGCCTGCCCGCACAGTCCGGTTATTCCCGGGCGGGCAGGGCGGAATGGAAGGAGTTTCACTCGAAACATTCATTCATGCGGGACGGCCCGGGCAGGCAGGGCGAAATGACGTTTACCAGGAGAATACATAGCAAATCCCGGCACGGGATATACATGCCCGATATTTCAGTCAAACCACACTGTACACTTCCTGTGCTCTGCCCGGCAGCGCCATTATAAACTCTCCCTGCCGCCCCTCTGCCCTCTGTGATAAAGTATATCAGGATTATCAGAAAAACTCAGGTTCAATCCCTGTTTCCTGACATTATCAATCCATTGGTATATCATAGTACGATTGTATTTATTCTGCCCCATTTCATCCTTTGCCTTTTCCAACGCCAGGGCCAGAAGGGCATATTCATTTTCCAGGTAAGTCGAAAATATTCCCTGATCGTCAGTGTTGATACATACCAACAGCTGAGGACACTGGTACAGCTCCTCCTGGGAAGTTGTAAGTCCTATATTGTAAAAATCAAAAATGGGATGTTTATCATAGCGTTTAAAAGAACCAATCAGATAGTTTGAGGAAGGATTTGCTTCTATCCCGATGCCGATCTTCGCAATCCACTTCTTCATCTCCCTCTGGATTTCTTTCACGCAGGCAACCATGCGTGGCGTGGCCTTTGCCTCAATAACCCTCTCCCCCTCTTCCTTTGCCCGGCTGCAGTAATGATACAGATAATAGAGGTATGCGCATTCCGGATTGTAACGTATCTTGTAATCTCCAGGATAATTTCTGTTTACGGCATACCGGTTCCATTCCGAGAAATCATCCGGCTCCTGAAAATAACCGTGTTTGTAGCACTCAGGATCGTCTCCCCGAAGTTTCCATGCAGCATAATACTCGGATATCCGGAAATAGAAATGTGTGTTACAGTACCCCTCCACAACATCCCAGACCACCCTGTTCATCTGGCGGAAGTGTTCCCTGGCTTCCAGCATCACCCTGTTGAAAAAATCGTCACACACAAAATTCCCATAGATCTGCCGGAAATATTTGCTGTACTCCTGTTCGATAAAAAGCAGCAGATCATCGTAATCCCGTAATCCAAATCTCTTGATCCGGTAATACAGCCACACAAGATTATCCAGATAGTCCTGCTGCTTTATCAGAATACGATTATTCTTGATGCTGTAATATTCATCCACGTCCACCCCAAGCGCCAGACCATGCCCAAGCCGGGATCCACAGTCCAGCTGCAGGAAGCAGACTGCCTCGTCCACCGCCCTCAGCCCGTCAATGATATCCACATAATCCTCACCCACATGATAAGTCAATGCCAGCTGATGCACCGGTTTCAGAGCCTCATTCCCGGCAGGATAGACTATGTGGTTACGCAGAAAACGGTAAGTCTGGGAAAATACCTCCGGGCGGCAGCCGATTTCCTTTGAGCAGGCGTCAATCCCCCGCACTCTCCGGGCTTCCTTTGGATACTGTACCCGAAACCGTGCCACTGCCAGGGCCTGCCGCCTTAATTTCTTTCTCTTTTCATAATGTCTGCAGTAAATGTCATTTCCCAGTCCCTGGGTATAGTCCCTTTCCTTGATAAAATGTAATACATAAAAATACCGTTTTTTCAGCTCGGCATCATTACACAGGATTCCGTCCACCTTACGGATATAGTCCCTATTGGCAGCCGCAGTATTCTTGGGCGTTATCCTGGCTTCCAACGCCAAAATGTTCTGGTTTTCCAGGGTGCCTTTCAGGGCCATCTCCACATAAGGCGCCTCAAAAGGGGTGTTTTCGATAAAGTCTTCCTTCCGGTCCTGGTACTGCTCAAAGTTGTCAAACCCGATGTTTGAATTCGTCTGTACCAGTTCAGAGCGTATGGTTTCCTTGATCACCAGATAGGCATAAAACATATTATAGTATTTTCGGTATTCCTGGTTTCTGGAAAAAACCAGCCGGAACATATGGTACATGAACCATCTTTCACCTGCCAGGATGTCATTCACGTTCTTCTGCTCTTCCGAGGAATTACACATGGCATAATCAAGCTTTGTCTTGATTCCGAAATTATGGGTTTTAAAAATTCTTATGTTCTGCTGGATATCCTTTCTGTAAAAGAGAATTTCCCTTGGAGCATTCAGAAGCAGCCTGACTATCCTTTCATCTTCGCTTTCCCCTGTGCTGCACAGCTCCCTTCCCCGACTCTCTTCCCCCGCATTCTCCATCCCCTTTCCCAGATCCCCTTCCCCGTAATCCGTTCCCCTCCTGAAAATGACAGGCTGACGGGTCAATCTGGAGAACAGATAACACCTGATCAGCGCTGCCTTCAGATAATCAATATAAAGATGCCCCTCCTCTTCATTGCTATAGATCACCGACAGCCGCTTCTTACCATATATCTCGAGCTGCTCGCGAAATTTGCTGTTGGTCACATTATTCATCATGCTGACCCAGGAAAGCGGAAACTGCGGCGCTGATCCTTTCAAATGAAAATGATTATCCGCCATTCCCTGTGCCAGGATCTTATTCAGATAAGTATTGTTATGTCTTATAACGGGACGCCAGGAAAAACTTCTGTCCGGCTTCTCGTACCATACATCTTTATAGGCCAGGAATGCTGTCGTAAAAACATCCTCGTCCAACTCATGGGAAGTCATCCGCCAACGCAGCATATGCTCATATTGGCATACAGGTTCCCCGTCGCTTTCCTGGAGCGTTCTCACCGCAAAGAGCAGGATGGCGTCAAAAATGTTGAAGCTGTCCGTATTGGTATGTACCTTCCCGAATCCCTTAACATAATCCGCCCTCTCCTCATACTCATTCTGCATGTAGCTGAAGAGATTTTCCAGTTCATCATTGGAATAATTTTTCACATAATATCCCGCAAGCCGGACAAACTTCTCCTTTGTGATGTTATCGTACTGAATCTTATGGCTTAATATCTCACCTGGGGGAATCTTGCTTAAGACAATGCTCAGCACAGACCGCAGATTATCCATTTGAATCCTCCCCTCCCCACTCGTCATCCGTCCATGGCAGATCTTCCGCGTCCGTATGTACTTCTATTGCTTTTGCCAAAAGGGTCATAAAGTTTCTATCTGAATCAAGAATCTTTTTTACCAGCTCATACCCGCAGAATCTATCATGGTAATTCCCTCCGTATTCCTCGAGACATTTTCCAATTACCTCAAAATAACGCTTTACCTGAAGTTTTACAGACTCTGCCCGGAAAACGGGACCTGCACCCCCAAGTTTTTTCTGAAGTTCTGTGCCCAGGTGTACGATAAAGTCCACATCCTGAAGAGGCAGCAGTAATTCACTATCAGGTGTAATAAAAATATCGCTCCGCATAGATGCCTCTTCATCTGGAAAAAATATTGTAAATTTTGTTACTTCTGTCCAAAACCAGTCCTGAAACTTCTTTAACAGTGAAGTATGGTCAATTAAATTCAATACAAATCCTGACAAACTGAAAATTCCAGTC
The DNA here is from genome assembly GCA_947564305.1 of uncultured Lachnospiraceae bacterium. The sequence goes on from CANOBT010000148.1 coordinate 7,180, forward strand.
CGTGACTGCTTCAGCGTGAACCTGCCGTTATTTGCGCGTTCCCAACTTGTCTGCTCCGCATCTGTCTCCTGTAATTTATAGAACAGCAGGAGATACTGATAATTCCTCAGCCTCTCTTTGTTTTTCTGTATGTATTCGATTATGCTCTCTTTATCTCCCCCGGTAAATGTACCCTCCGAATCCAATGTCAGGCATCCGTTGTCCTTCTTGAAACTACTTCTGGCAATTCTGTAGAAACCAAAAAGGGTCTGGTTCTTAGTCTCTTTGTCCCTATCCCACTTTGCCATAGGCGCCAACATATTTTTCTCCCAGGTCCCAAAGACACCCCATCCGCCCACAGAATAATATTTCATCAACAGCCCTGCTTCCGCGGAACTGCCCTGGGGATCCAGATTCATCCTCACTGCCAGCCTCTGTAGTTTCATTCCAAAATAGATAAGACACAGAGAACCAAAATCCTGCGCGTCTTCATACCCTTTTTTTGCAGCAGCAAACAGTTTCAGCAGGGATTTCTCATTGTCCCGTCCCAACATCCTGTTCAAGATCTCCCGGACCAACTCTATCTGCCCTCCCGGCTCCAGAATATCCAACATTCTTATATTTCTGCAGCTCTCAGCATCCAGATACTTCCTGCACAACCTGGGAAATTCGATGTTAAAAAACCAGTACAGGTTATCCTCAAACGCGGAAAAATCATTGCACCTGCCATCTGCAAAGCAGTTCCGCTGCCTTATCTGACAGACCCAACTGCAGATCTCCCGTACAGTATCCGGCGCCAGATAACCGATACATTTTTTATCCGGCGCAAACCGCAACCCGAAACATCGATACATCCGCCCTGACACGATCTCACTGAGTGTCCCCTTTTCATTTAATCCATTTGAACCTTCTGCATCCTCCCCGTATCTGATCTGAAGTTTTCTCTCGGAAAAAAATTCCCACACCCTGTTTGATGTCAGTTCGATCCGACGCTGCACAGGTACCATTTTTTCCAAATATTCCCTGGAAATCTTACGCAGATATGAAATATTGTCCCCTTTGCCCATATTTTTATCAAACTTGGTAATTTCCTCAAACTCTTTCAGATAATGATTGTAGCAGATCTTCTCCAACTGCTCGTAATTGGCAGACATCAGTACCAGAACATTGGGTACCATAAGATATTTTCTGATTTGTTCCAGAAGCATGAAGCCATACTGAACATTCATATCTATGTCGTCGATGGAAATGACAAGATAATGATTCTCCCGGTTGATTTCATCGCCGCTGTCCGGATATACCATGATATCCAGGTAACTCTGAACCAGTTTTTGAAATGAATTCTTTAAATTCCAGGAAAATGACAGGCTTTCCATGGACTCGATAAACATGTCGCTGTCATTTTCCATGACATTTTCTTTACTCTTAACCGCTTTTAACCGGTCAAAAAGTTCCGCGCACTGCAGATACATCTGATGCTTTTTGTAATCATAGTCAATTCCTTTGACGATACCGGAATTCTGATATTTTCCCCTCTCGTCCTCATACTTCCACTTGCTGACCATCTTGGACAGCACATTTCCCAGAATATCATCTTCCTTGTCAGTCAGCGCGGAGGCATCGATATATTCAATTCCGGTAAACATATAAGGCTGGGGCGGATTGTGCTGCAAGAACGGCTGTGAAGACTGCCTTGCCCCCAGGGAAAACGTTTCCCACATCCCCCGGTCCCTCCTAATGATTCTGTGGTAGTCCTTTAAATACTCCATAAAAGAAAGCATTGTGGAGGTCTTGCCGGTTCCCTTCTCGCCGGTAAAGAACAGAATATTACAGACCTGCTCCCGGTTTCTAAAATCAGATCCCCTAAAATCAGACCGCCCGTGATCCTCCCGGGGACTGTACACATATTCTGAATTCTTTGTCTCCCCAATAATCTCTTCTGTTATGCTGCAGGCTTTTTTATATGCCTTGCGGTGAATTGAAGTTTCAAAATCAACATGTTTTTCGTAATGAATATCCGATATTCCGTTTACCCGCAGTACAGGTATCTTCTCTTCTTTTTCTCTTGTTTTTTCTCTCATCTGAACTCCCCTTTTCATTTCCCTTTTATCCTTTTATAATGTAACTAATATATGCAGTCAACTTCCAGTTTCCAGTTTAACACCTCCCTCATTTCCTGCTCTTTTTCCTGTTGGTTCTGTGGCAAAAACATCTTCTGGAACAGTTTTGTAAAGCTCACATATTTTTCCTGGTGGTCCCTCATATCCTCTATATAAGCCCGAAATCCATCCTCTATCTCATCGTCATCCATATATTTCCTGCACAGCCTCAGCATTCTTCTGCATGTCTTAAATTCATATTCGAAATCCCGTACACTGATATCGTTCTTCAGCTTCCCTTTATGAACAATCTGTCTGACTCTATTATACACACTGACAGCCTTTATCCATTCCCCTGAATCCTCCAACTTCACGGCAAACTTATACAAGGCCCGGTAATAAGTCGGATCCAGCCGATAGGCCTTCTGGTAATAACTCAGCGCCAGGGAATTCTTCCCATATGCGGTTTCATATACATGCCCTATCTCATAAAGCAGGTCCGGCTGGGGTTCATAGTCATTCAGCTCCTTAAAATAGTGCACCGCATATTTATTCTCTGTGGCTGATAGTAGTCTAATTTTTCCTATCAGGAAATCCAGCGCCGGGTCTTCTCCTCTGTCTGACAAGTCCGCACATTGTTCCAAAAGTTCCTTACACTGGTACATCGTCTCCAGGGAACTTCTGCTCACACCGCACTGCAGGTATCTGCAGTACAGCTTCATATATTCTTTGTGCCAACAGGTCCGCCTGCTCTGCCGCAGTAAGTCAAGGGCCGTTTCCGCCTTTTCGTATATTTCCCTGTCCCACTCCTCCTTTTCGGCCCGCTGGCCTATTTCATGGAAAAGCCAGACCGCACTCCACAAACCCTCTGCCTTCAATTCCCCATAAGAATCATAGTCTCCGCCGAATATGTCCATGAGTTCCATAAATACGGACAGATTCTCATTTCTCGCAAAAAGGCGCCGGATTACGCTGTGCCTCATGCCGGACCATTGGCTTATCTTTACAAGGTCGCTTCTCGTCTGGCCAGGCCCGTCAATGCCTTTTACGCAGTATACAATATTGGAGCTTGGACTCTCGTATTTTGTCCTGGTCTTTTTATCCAGAATTACCAGGTGGGGCTGTTCCGCCTTATCCAACTGCCAGTCCTGGTCAATTTTTCTGGTGGTAACCCACACCCCGCAGGCCCTGAAGAAATACTTCCAAAAGCAGTATGCTATGGATGACCCGGGGCTGTACGATATATATACCTTCATATGCCTGTATCCTCTCTTTGCCCGCATGAGCTTCCGGAAGCACGGCTTTCTCTGTATTTCATTACCTTCTTTAAAAGGTTTTCCAAAAATTCCTGTGTCCCTTTTTCCTTATCCTCCTCGTTTCCGGTAAAGGTTATGATGTTATTTTTCAAGAAAACTTCCTCCCGCACATAATTAGGGGTTGCAGTATAAATATATGAGCTTACGGCATGTTTATGTTCATTGACTCGCTTTCTTGCCAGGTACATCAGCAGCTTCACATTAATATCAGACAGGCTGTAGCCTAAAAACAGAACCGGATACTGGAGCATATCCGCCTGCAGCTGTATATCCATGAAATGAAGGAAATCCATCCGCGCAAAATACTGGCTTTCAGTCAGAACAATGGAATCTCTGTCTTCCTCCCCGAGATCCCCGTGAAATTTCATAATACGGGGTTTTCCGCTCCTGATTTTCCGCATATCGCTGCTATTTCTGACAACGGTAAATTCCCTGCCGCTATGACTATAATATTCCTCCAAAAGCGAATCATAATTCGTCGTATAGATAACCGGAAAATCCAGTTCCTTCAAAATTTCATAGATTCTGGAAGAATAGAGTTTCTCTTTGATGTCCCCCGTTATCTGGAAAGTATTCAGCAGCTCAATGGTAACCTTTTTCTCATCTTTCAGTTTGGCATACTCTGCCAGCATCATGTACTCGCCATAGGCTTCGAACAGATCGGCTTCATACCCGAGATTGCCTCCCAGTTTATCTATAAGCTCCTTCCAGGAAGGGAACTTAAGAGAAGCCGATATCCCCGCCCCCACAAACAGGATGGCCTGCTTTTCCGCAATGAACCGGGCCAGATCATCCAGACGCTCTTCTGTCCCAACCCTGGAATGAGACATGGGGGAACTCTCCTTCTTATACGCATCCGCCATACTCTCCCAGGCGCGCTTTCTCATGAGATGACCCTCTTTTACAGTCTCCAGACAGGCATACGGTTTCTGCTCCGGATTATTCTCCTTTGGAATAAAAATAACATCCCAGCCAAAGCCGTTCTTCTGGTCTATTTCACCCTCGAAATTTACGATTTTTCCTTCTTCCGTCCCTGTCCCGATATAATATTTCCGTCCGTCACAGAGACAGAAAACAGACATCACGGAAGCCTTAAAATTCCCTTCCGCCCTGCAAAACCTGACAATTTTCTCACAGCCCATCCCGGAATAAAAATAGTTTGTGTGGAGTCCCGGCAGCTCATTAAAAGCATCAATTTTGAGAGCTGTATGCTCCACCAGTACAGGCCTCCTGAGCTGCCGGAATGCCTCCAAAGCCTTTATCCGGATCAGGACATTCTCTTCATCCTCCTGCACCTCCGCTAAGGATGTTTTCTTCCAGGCTATCTCCCAACCTCCCCCCTGTTCATCAGCTATACGCTTAATTTCGTCAAACTTTTCCCTGCTGTTCGATACAAAGTACACCTTGTCCAAAATGATTCCCCCTTGTCCTCTTTACAGGCCTGCAAAGCCTTCAGCCCTGGTTTCTTGTAAAATTGTAACATAAAACAAAGGAAATTAAAATCCTTTTTTCAAAAAACATACTACAAACTACCTTCAAATACAGTAATTTCTGATGGATATATCAAGAATGTCAGACAGCCCCTTGCAAATCAGAAAATGATATCCTGCACCGGATGCGGTGCGCTATAATTTAGTGTAGCACAATCTCCTGGCAGATACAAGAACTTCCTGAGAAATTAATATCTTAATAATAGTTAACAAATGCCGGGCACGGGATATACCCGTCCGGCATTTAAGTATTAGAACACTATACACTTCCTACGCCCGGCCCTCCAGCACTCCGAACCAGGCCACTTCCTGTTCTTCCCATCCCCCGTCGCACTCCTGTCCGCCCTCCACTACACCGGCTATCAGCTTGACCATCTCCCAGACAGACCGGAAATAAAGTGTGCTGTTCCTTTCCATCCATGTGATGCGTCCCTGCCAGCTGCTGTTCTGGCGGTGCTGGACGCGCACAATAAAGGTTCCCAGCTTGCCGTGCTTCTGCAGCATTTCTTTGTCGCTCATCTTCTCGGCCTTCTTCAGCTCCCGTTTTCGCTGCATTCCCGCCCTTCGGAAGGACCGCTCTATGTTTCCCGGATGTGGAAAGTCCATCATGTCAAAAAAGTGCTCAAACTGAAAAAGCATTTGATCCGTAGTGGCAAACGCTGTAGCATCTTCTTTATATTTATGGTAGAAACGCCCGCTGGTCTGCCCGTCCTCCACCTGGTCAATACATAAAACTATTCCGTTCTGTGCTCCGATATACCACTGTGATCTCTCCATGCAGTGTTCCTCTATCCCGGTTTCGCAGTCGACCTGTATCGGCCAACTGCGTTTTGATTATTTCTATCCTTTTCGTTCCCGCGTTTTCCAAGGATCCCAGTCGGCATATGGAACTTCCTGCCCCGGTTCCCAAGGATTCCGGCCGGCATGCTTTCTACTCGCGGCTTCTGAGGATTCCTGCCAGCATGTGGAACATCACGCCGCAGCCTACCAGGATGACAGCATACAGTTTCC